>NZ_JAWOVT010000006.1:0-345904 GCF_033340055.1 Vibrio sp. 1580 | reverse complement strand
TCAGAAGTGAAACGAAATAGCGCCGATGGTAGTGTGGGGCTTCCCCATGTGAGAGTAGGACATCGCCAGGCTTTAAATTTAAGAAGCCCGCTCGAAAGAGCGGGCTTTTTTGCATCTATAGAGTTTTAAAATTAGCTCACTTTATACCTAAAAAGTGTTCATCTAAGGTGCGATATACTTGCTCTCTGCAACCTTCCAAAAGGCTTTAACAAGCGGATTCTCCAGCTGAGTTTTGTTGCAGCAAACACCAAGTTTAAAAGGTTTAATTGGTAAGACTTTTAAACGATTTATCTTTTCTCTTACCGGACTGTTGTTAATTACAACATCAGGTGCTATACCTACTCCACACCCCAATGCAACCATACTTACGATGGCTTCATGTCCGGAGGTTTGTGCGTAGATCTTTGGCTTTATTTTCATTTGTTTGAGCCAAGTATTGGCCCTGTCCCTTGCCGTTCCTGCTTCTGGGAGTATGAATGGAATGACCGACCAGTCTGGTTTTTCTTTTTGTAGCTCTTCAGCAAACGCACTAACCCCAACAGGTACGATGACAGAAAGTGGGATTTCACTGATCGTTTCAAATGCGATTTTATTTGGCATCTGTTCTGACTTGGCTGATATGGCAATATCGGCTTCATCTGCTAGTATTTTGTCGATCGCTTGAGCTGGATCGCCGGTTGATAGTTTGAACTCAATGAAAGGGTTCTGAATACGAAAGTCAGAGATTAGCTCCGGAAGATGGCTGTAGCTTGCAGTAACAGAACAAAAGAGACGGATTTCTCCTTTCAATTCATCCTCGGTTCCCTTCAGGTGACTCTGATACTGCTGCCATTCGCCAAGAATCTTTAAGGCGACTGGGACTAGCTTTTTACCTTGGATAGTTAAATCAACGCTACGGTTGTCGCGTAAAAACAATTGTTGGCTGGTTTCCTCCTCTAATTTTTGTATCTGTCGGCTTAAGGCTGAAGGGCTAATATGCATTGCCGCTGCGGTCTTGGCGAAACTTTTACTCTCACAGAGATGAATGAAAAGTTGCAGGCTTTTGATATTCATTAAATTTTCATTTCCATGTTGCATAAATTGCAATAACTAATTGTGAATATATCACTTTAAGCAATCTCATGTCTGTTTTAGTATGAAGTTATTCGGTAAGGCAATTACTGACCTCAATGGAAGAATCTCAAAGGAGCACCCAGATGGCTAATTATTTCAATACCCTAAACTTGCGCGAGCAGTTGGACCAATTAGGTCGTTGTCGTTTTATGGACCGCAGTGAGTTCGCTTCAGAAGCGGATTATCTGAAAGGTAAGAAAGTAGTCATTGTAGGTTGTGGTGCTCAAGGTCTTAACCAAGGTCTGAACATGCGCGACTCTGGTCTAGACGTTGCTTATGCGCTTCGCCAAGCCGCGATTGATGAGCAACGCCAGTCATTCAAAAACGCAAAAGACAACGGTTTTGAGGTAGGTAGCTACGAAACGCTAATTCCACAAGCTGATCTAGTAGTAAACCTTACTCCAGATAAGCAGCACACAAACGTTGTTGAGACGGTAATGCCGTTAATGAAAGAAGGCGCAGCACTAGGTTACTCTCACGGTTTCAACGTTGTTGAAGAAGGCATGCAAATCCGTAAAGACCTAACGGTAGTAATGGTTGCACCTAAATGTCCAGGTACGGAAGTTCGTGAAGAATACAAGCGCGGTTTCGGTGTACCGACTCTTATCGCTGTTCACCCAGAGAACGACCCAAAAGGTGAAGGTTGGGATATCGCGAAAGCTTGGGCTGCAGCAACCGGTGGTCACCGTGCAGGCTGTCTAGAGTCTTCTTTTGTTGCTGAGGTGAAATCTGACCTAATGGGTGAGCAAACTATCCTTTGTGGCATGCTACAGGCTGGCTCTATCGTATGTTACGAGAAGATGATTGCTGATGGTATCGATCCTGGCTACGCTGGTAAGCTTCTTCAATACGGTTGGGAAACCATCACTGAAGCACTGAAGTTTGGTGGTATCACTCACATGATGGATCGCCTAACTAACCCTGCAAAAGTGAAAGCATTTGAGCTTTCTGAAGAGCTAAAAGAACTGATGCGTCCGCTATACAACAAGCACATGGATGACATTATCACCGGTCACTTCTCTAGCACTATGATGGCTGACTGGGCAAACGACGATGCAAATCTACTAGGCTGGCGTGCAGAAACAGGTGAAACTGCTTTCGAAAACTACCCAGAAACTGACGTAGAAATCTCTGAGCAAGAGTACTTCGATAACGGTATCTTGATGGTTGCTATGGTTCGTGCGGGTGTTGAGCTAGCATTCGAAGCGATGACGGCATCTGGCATCATCGATGAGTCTGCTTACTACGAGTCTCTACACGAGCTGCCACTTATCGCAAACACTATCGCACGTAAGCGTTTATACGAGATGAACGTGGTTATCTCAGACACTGCGGAATACGGTAACTACCTGTTCGCTAACGTAGCAACGCCGCTTCTACGTGAGAAGTTTATGCCAGCCGTAAATACTGACGTAATTGGTAAAGGTTTAGGTGAAACGTCTAACCAAGTGGATAACGCGATTCTCATCGCTGTGAATGAAACAATCCGTAACCACCCTGTAGAGTACATCGGTGAAGAGCTACGTGGTTACATGACTGATATGAAGCGTATCGCGGTGGGCGGCTAAATGACTGGCCTTAAGGTTCCATTTTGGTGTCGAAGGTGCTCGTTTACTATCGTAAAGTCCGCGCCTTCTCCTAGAAATGAAACCTTAATACAGCGTAATTTACTTAGTCTCAAGTAACGCAGTAGATAAACTCCAGGCAGACTGGAGTGATAAATACAAAATAAAACACAACATCTAATCAAAAGGCTTGGTCGCCGTTGACCAAGCCTTTTTGTTTTTAGCCGATTTATCTGCGCGCCGATAAGAAAAACGCTCCTTTGTGAGGAGCGCTTTGATACTTATTTTTCAGCAAGCTTTTCTTCAAGTTGCGCCAACTTCTGTTCCATTTCTGTTAGCTTTTGACGTGTACGTAGTAAAACTTGAGTTTGAACATCAAACTCTTCGCGACTTACAACATCTAGCTTGTTTAGCTGGCCTTGGATTACTTGACGAACTTTCTGATCGACATCAGAGCCCAACTCTTTTACAGGTTGAGGCATTGAGTCGTGAATCTGTTTAGCAATTTGCTCTAATTTCTTTGGGTCAAACATAGTGGCTAAAACTCCTTTTGATTTGTCCTCATTTTAAGTAAATGATACGTGAAAGTCGCCACTTAGATGGCAAAAAAGAGAGCGGCAATAAAAAAGGCCACCGAAGTGACCTTTTTGAATGCCTTAATAGCTTATCTGTTATCCGCTAATTCACGATGAGCTGCTTTCGCTTCGTCAACTCGCGCTAACTTCTCCAAGTCTTTGTCTTCAACAAATACTGGCAGAGGTTTGTGTTTTTCAGCTAGGTAGCTGTAAATCACAGGTAGTACAAATAGTGTGAACAGTGTACCGATTGCAAGGCCAGCAACGATGACGATACCGATACTGAAACGTTGCGCGGCACCTGCACCTGTTGCGTACATCAGCGGGATAAGACCTGCGATCATCGCAGCAGTGGTCATTAGGATAGGGCGAAGACGCACTTTCGCAGCTTCCATCACCGCATCAATACGAGACCGTTTATTATGTAACTGCTCTTCTTTGGCTACTTCACAGATCAAGATACCGTGCTTGGTTATTAGGCCGACCAGCGTGATCAAACCAACCTGCGAGTAGATGTTCATCGAGGCTGTACCCCAGGCCAATGCGATCAAGGCACCACAGATTGCCAGAGGTACAGATACCATGATGACAATAGGGTCGCGGAGTGATTCAAATTGAATCGCCAGAACGAGGAAGATGATCGCAAGTGCAAGACCGAAGGTTGCATACAAGGCACTACCTTCCGTTACAAACTGACGAGATTCACCCATGTAATCGTGGTTATAGCCTGCAGGCAGCTTGGTTTGTGCAATATTCTCAAACCAGTCGATTGCGTCACCCATAGCAACACTAGGCGATGGTACTGCACCCACAGTCGCTGAGTTTAGCTGGTTGAAGTGTGGCAAAGAGCGAGGCTCAGCCACCACATCAATGGTAATCAGACTGCCTAATGGAACCGCTTTACCATCCACAGAGCGTACATAGTAGTTCTTCATCGATTCTGGGTTTAGACGCCATTTACGCTCAACTTGAGGGATCACCTCATACGAGCGGCCATTCAGGTCGATTCGGTTTACATAACCATCTGCCATCATCGTGCTGAGGGTGATGCCAATGTCTTGCATAGTCACACCGTAGGCACCCGCTTTGTCTTTATCGATCTTGATCTTCATCGTTGCTGAATCGTAGTTCAAATCCAGGTCGGAATAGACAAACATTGGGCTACTTGCAACATCGGTTAGAATATCGCTAGCGATAGTAAACAAGCTCTCGAAGCTATTTGGTGTTGTAATTACAAACTGAACAGGTAGACCTGAGCCTGCACCTGGAAGCTCTGGCATTTGGAATGCAGTGACAGACATACCAGGTACACTTGATACTAGGCCACCCACACGTTTCGTGATTTCAGATTGGCTTGCCTCTCGTTCACTCCAAGGCTTCAATGTTGCTAGGCCAAACGCTTGGTTTGAGTTTGGTACACCATTAAAGACCTGTGCGTATTCCACTTCCGGTTGATCTGAGAGTATTTGGTTTACGTCATCCATGGTATTTTGGATATAGTCCAAGTTCGCGTTTGATGGGGCGGTACCCATCAGCATGACCACACCTTTATCTTCAGATGGTGCTAGTTCGCTAGGAATAAACTTGAACAAGACCGGTAAGCTTGCAAATACAATGATTGCAAACGCAATAACAACCGGACGATGAGCCATTACCGCTTTCAACATGCCTTCGTAACGAGTGGTCATGCCATCAAGGATATGGTGAACTTTTTGCTCAAACTTGCTTGGCTTCTCGTTCGCTTTCAGCATCTTCGAACACATCATTGGTGATAGTGTCAAAGCGATGATGCCGGATACGAATACTGAACCTGCCAGTGTCAAAGCGAACTCTTTGAACAATGAACCGGTGATACCACCCATCAATGCGATTGGCGCGTACACTGCACCTAGCGTCAATGTCATCGCGATAACTGGAACCGCAATTTCACGCGTACCAATGATTGCAGCTCGGAATGGCGATTCCCCTTCTTTGATGTGACGGTCAACGTTTTCTAGTACAACGATCGCGTCATCCACCACTAGACCGATGGCAAGCACCATCGCCAGTAGCGTCATCAAGTTCCAAGAGAAACCCATTGCCTGCATCACCATTGCCACACCAATCAATGAAAGTGGGATGGTCACGATAGGAATGATTACCGCGCGGAATGAACCTAGGAACAGTGTGATAACCACAAGTACGATTACTGCTGCTTCAAGAATCGTTTTCACTACTTCATGAATCGATTCGTTGATGGCGATAGTTGAGTCGTACATTACGTTCATTTTGATGTTACTTGGTAGGTTGCGCTCGAGCTGAGGCAACAGTTCAAGTACGTCTGCTGCAATGTTGATTGGGTTAGCACTTGGCGCTGCGTTGATCGCTGCAACCACAGCTTCTTGACCGTTTGCACTTGCGCGATAAACGTCGTGACTCTTCTCTAGCGTTACTTTAGCGATATCACCTAGGCGGATGACATCCCCTTCACCAGTTTTCACGACCAATGCTTCAAGTTCAGCAACGTTTGATACCTGAGTATCTGCGCTACCGTTATAAAGCACGAACTCACCCGTCGCTTGACCGGTTGCAGATTGGTAGTTGTTGGCGTTAAGAACGCTCATCACATCGGTTGCGGTCAACTTCAAAGCGCCCATTTTGGCAGGATCTAGCCATACGCGCAGTGCGTACTTCATACCACCATACAGGTCAACTTTGGACACACCGTTTACGGTGAACAACTGCGGGTTGATTACACGCTCAAGGTAGTCAGTGATCTGGCTTGAAGATAACTCGTCACTCGTAAAGCCGATGTACAGTACCGCCGTTGTCGAACCTGTCGACATGGTTACGGTTGGGTCTTCGGCTTCTTTTGGTAGCTGTGAACGTACCGAGTTGGTTTTCGCCAGAATGTCAGACAACGCCGCATTTGGATCAGTATTCAACTTCATGTTGACAGTAATGGTCGATTTACCCAGTACCGATTGCGAAGTCATGTAATCAATATTATCGGCTTGCGCTACCGCTTGCTCCAATGGCTGAGTAATAAAGCCTTGGATCAAGTTGGCACTTGCACCGTAGTAACTGGTGGTCACGGTGACCACCGTATTCGTCATTTCAGGGTATTCACGAACCTGCATTTTGAACACCGCTTGCAAACCAAGCAATGCAATCAAAAAGCTGATCGATACCGCTAAAACTGGACGTTTTATAAAAACATCTGTAAAGCGCATGATGCCTCCAACTTAAAGCATTGGTGTTTCAGCAGGTGGGGTAGTTGCATCGCTTTCGACAATGCTTACTTTCGCATGGTTACTCAAACGGACTTGACCCGATGTCACCACTACATCACCTGGCTTCACGCCTTCTAGAATGTGTGCGATATCTTTAGAGCGTTCGCCAACTTTTACCACATGCTGCTTAACGCGTTTTTCGCCATCTTCTTCTGTTACGATGTAAACATTGTCGCCATACAGCGTAAATGTGATCGCGGTTTGAGGTAGCGTGACCTGATTTTCTAATTTAGGCAGAATGATGTTTGCACGCGCGAACATACCACTACGTAGTTTGCCGTCACTGTTAGGGATATCCGCTTGAACCTGAATCAAGCCACTTTGTACGTTTACAGCTGGTTCAATCGCAGAAATAGACCCTTTGAAAGGTTGGTCTGGATAAGCGTCAACAAAGATATCCACTTCTTGATCGATATTGATACGTGAAATATCGGTTTGTGGCACGGTGAAGCGCAAGCGCATCACGCTGGTATCTTCAAGGCGAACAATATCGGTGCCCGCCTGTAGGTACTGACCGAGGTACACGTTACGAATACCTACCACACCATCAAATGGCGCTTTGATTTCGCGTCGGTCGATGGTTGCTTTCAGGCTTTCAATATCCGCTTTTAAGGAGAAGTAGTTTGCTTCTGCTTCGTCATACGCTTCTTTAGAAATAGAGCCTTTTTTGAATAGGCCTTGGTAGCGTTTGTATTTCGCTTCTGCCGCTGGCAACTTAGCTTGCGAGCTCTTCAAATTTGCTTTTTCGACTTCAGAATCAAGCAACACTAATGGCTGACCCGATTTAACTTGAGTACCGGAATCAAACGCGATTTTATCGATAACACCGCTCGTTTCGTTCGCTACCGTCACGCCTTGGTTTGGCTCGATAAAACCAATTGCCTCGATGACTGGTACCCAATCCACCGCTTGCACTTCTGTCACGGTTACTGGGAACTCAGGTTCAGGACGGTTTGCCATGTATTCAGCGATCTTTTGTTGCTTAAATAAATTGAAACCTATCACGCTGCCGAACAAGAGAACGGCGATAAGTAACATAAAGAAAGTCCACTTTTTCATTCTATTAAGAACTCCAAGTTAGTGTTTAATAATTGCATCCCAACTGGCTTCAATAGCGGCCTCTAATGCCGTCTTATCCAGTTGATAAAATCCCAAAGCGTGTTTCCGAGCAAGTGCAACACTTGCCTCAAAACTTAATCCAGAAAGTACTTCGTTATCGAGAAGCTTGAATACTCCCTCATCTTTACCCTGATTAAAAAGAAGATCTACTTGGGCAAACATTTGTCTCTCAAGTTCCCGAGCTTTGCTACTATTTGAACAGGGTAAAGACTCATATTGGACTCGGTTGCTGATCGCACTTAAGTTCGAGCTCGCTAAATTCCAAATATTGAGCCACATGGTTCGATAACGCTGTTTTAAAGGCATCTCTTCACTAACACCTAGTTGCACCGCAGTAGCAACACGCTTAGCAACGTTAAGGCGTAGTTCCTCTAAAAGATGTTCTTTATCTGAGAAATAACGGTAAATCGTCCCTGCTGCGACACCTGCCTCATTGGCGAGCTTTTGCATGGAAAGCCCTTGAAAACCAGATTCAGCAATGAGTTGTTCAGCAGCGACTAAGATTTGTTCTCGTTTATCTACAGCAGGGTTATCCTTCATAATGTCACCCTTTAGTGAATGAACGTTCATTCATTATAGCTTAAATACCCGCCATTTATGCAACAGAATATTGCACTTAATTGGTGTGAAAATTACAAGAAATCAGCATAGCTTTCACGAGGCCACCCCTTTATCATAGGCGCCACATTCATCACCCGCAGAGAATTTCTATGAAGCTGAACCCTAGTCAAGATGAAGCCGTGAAATACGTGTCTGGTCCATGCCTAGTGCTAGCTGGTGCTGGCTCGGGCAAAACTCGTGTTATTACCAATAAAATCGCTTATCTGGTTCAGCAATGTGGTTACAAAGCGCGTAACATTGCGGCGGTGACGTTTACCAACAAAGCAGCACGTGAAATGAAGGAGCGTGTAGGTCAAACGTTAGGGAAAGGTGAGTCTAAAGGTTTGATGGTATCAACATTCCACACTTTAGGATTGAACATCATCAAGCGTGAGTACAAGCATTTAGGGTTGAAAGCGGGCTTCTCACTGTTTGATGACCAAGACCAGCTAGCGCTACTCAAAGAACTTACCGAAAAGCAGCTTGATGGTGATAAAGATCTGCTACGTCAGCTTCTGAGTTGTATTTCCAACTGGAAAAACGACATGTTGACGCCAGAGCAAGCCAAAGCGCGTGCGCAAGGTGAACAGCAACAATTGTTTGCGTTCTGTTTTGATATGTACCAAAAGCAAATGAAAGCCTATAACGCGCTTGATTTTGATGACCTAATTTTGATGCCCGTTTTACTCTTACGTAATCATGAAGATGTTCGTCAGCGTTGGCAGAATCGTATCCGTTACCTACTGGTTGACGAGTATCAAGATACCAACACGAGTCAGTATGAGCTGGTCAAATTAATTGTCGGAGAACGTGGGCGATTGACTGTTGTAGGGGATGACGATCAGTCTATTTATTCATGGCGTGGTGCGAAACCTCAGAACCTCGTGTTGCTGGGTGAAGATTATCCGAATTTGCGTTTGATTAAGCTAGAGCAAAACTACCGTTCAACGAGTCGAATCCTGCGTGCGGCCAACATTTTGATAGCTAACAACCCTCACGTCTATGAGAAGTCCTTGTTCTCTGAAATTCCTGACGGTGAAAAACTCAAAGTGTTGTTGGCTAAAAATGAAGAGCATGAAGCAGAGCGCGTAACGGGTGAACTAATTGCGCATAAGTTCCTAAACCGTACCGAATATAAAGATTATGCGATTCTATATCGTGGTAACCACCAATCACGTTTGATTGAAAAGTCTCTGATGCAAAACCGCGTACCGTATAAAATTTCTGGCGGCACCTCGTTTTTTGCGCGCGCAGAGATTAAAGACATCATGGCGTATTTGCGCGTTTTGGTTAATCCGGATGACGACAATGCATTTTTGCGCATTGTGAATACTCCACGACGTGAAATTGGCCCAGTAACGTTAGAGAAGTTAGGCAGTTATGCCAATATGCGAGGGAAGAGCCTGTTTGAATCGAGCTTTGAAATGGGGCTCGAACAGCACCTAACGGGACGTGGTCTAGAAAACTTGCGTCGTTTCACCCAATGGCTAGTGGCGATTGCTGATCAAGCTGAGCGTGGTGATACCGTCGAAGCGGTTCGTTCGCTAGTTCGTGATATCCATTATGAAGATTGGCTATACGAAACTTCAGCAAGTCCAAAAGCCGCTGAAATGCGAATGAAGAACGTTTCTGACCTTTATTCATGGATAGTGGCGGACCTAGAGGGTGACAACTACGATCAAGAAGAGAAAACGTTAAAAGAAGTCGTTCAACGTTTGACCTTGCGTGACATGATGGAGCGCGGTGAAGAAGATGAAGACAGTGATGCAGTACAACTGATGACCTTGCACGCCTCAAAAGGCCTTGAGTTCCCATATGTATACTTAATTGGGTCCGAAGAAGGTATTTTACCGCACCAAACCAGTATTGATGAAGATAACGTGGAAGAAGAACGTCGCCTGATGTACGTTGGTATTACTCGCGCGCAACGTGAACTGACTTTCACTATGTGCAAAGAGCGTCGACAGTTCGGCGAGTTGATCAAGCCGACTCAAAGCCGCTTTTTGGATGAGTTACCATTTGATGACGTTGAATGGGAAGTAAACAAAAAGCCAGTATCAGCGGAAGAACGTATGGCGAAAGGTCAAGCACACATTGCCAATATTCGAGCAATGTTTAAGAAGTAAAGTAACCTTGTTCTCACTGATTAAAAACAAAAAGGCTTGCCAACTGGCAAGCCTTTTTCGTTGATGTCTTTACTTATAGACCTTCAATCATGTGGTCAATTGCTGCGATGATTTCATCGTCAGAACAGTCCATACAGGTTCCTTTGGCTGGCATCGCATTGAAGCCTTCTAATGCGTGCTTCACTAACGTATCTTTGCCTTGTGCAATACGCGGTGCCCAATCATCGGCATTACCTGTTTTAGGTGCGCCGTTTACACCAGATGCGTGACAAGCAATACAAAAAGTACCATAAACTGTGGCGCCATCACGTGGACCGGTTGGTTCTTCTTTCACTGGCTCAGAACCTGCTAGATAAACATCACCGACAGGTTGGATGCGTTCTGCGATCGCATCGTATTCAGTTTGGCTGATGTCAGAAGCTAAAGCTGCCGTAGAAAACGTTAAGGCAGCGAACAAAACGCTAATCATTTGTCGAGACATATCCATTAAACCCACTTCACATTCCCGAGGTAAGTGACTTACCTATTTATATAGTTAGAGTATTAATGCCGAGCAGAGAAATCATTAAATTCCACTGAATGGCATAGAATGATTAGACAACTTGGTTGCAGCTGTTAAATCAATGTAAATAATGGGTGATTATATCCCGATAACTTGTTGCAATAAACAACAAGTTATCCATGACAGGGCGTGAATCACATCAAAAATCCACTTTAACGGAAGATAACTGTCGAAAAAGAGACCAAACGATAAAAAAAGTAAAAAAAGTACTAGACGGCATAGTGTGATATCCGTATTATTCCACTCCGCCGATAGGGCATGCGCCCGTAGCTCAGTTGGATAGAGCGTTGGCCTCCGGAGCCAAAGGTCGAAGGTTCGAATCCTTTCGGGCGTACCATTGCCTCGGAGGATACATCGGTAAAAATCAGTGGTGGCTATAGCTCAGTTGGTAGAGCCCCGGATTGTGATTCCGGTTGTCGCGAGTTCAAGTCTCGTTAGCCACCCCATTCTTTCTTTTTTAGATTGAATGCGGTAGCATTGCTCCCAATCTTGATTCAATCAAGATAAAACATCGTCGGTGAATAGCGCAGCTTGGTAGCGCATCTGGTTTGGGACCAGAGGGTCGGGGGTTCGAATCCCTCTTCACCGACCACTATTTAGTTTATGGCTCTAATAGAGCGGTAAACAGCAAAAATTGATGGTGGCTATAGCTCAGTTGGTAGAGCCCTGGATTGTGATTCCGGTGGTCGCGAGTTCGAATCTCGTTAGCCACCCCATTAATTAAGGTGACTTCTTAGTTGAAGTGTCCTGTCTGATTTGAGAAAATCAGCAAATACAGTTCGGTGAATAGCGCAGCTTGGTAGCGCATCTGGTTTGGGACCAGAGGGTCGGGGGTTCGAATCCCTCTTCACCGACCACTATTAGAAAGCCTGCTTTTTAGCAGGCTTTCGTCGTTTTAGAGTTTATGATCTCGCTTGGACTGTATTAGTCGGTAATGTATCAATGGATTTGAACCCAAGTGGGGTTCGCCTGAAGTTAGAATTCGGCTCTTCACCGACCGCTATTTAGAGCCTCAGTCGAAAGACTGGGGCTTTTTTGCATCTCTCCTGAAAAGAATCGGCATTCCATTTCAATTTTCCCCAAAAGTGTACAGCTTTAGGGGCTTTTAACCACCTATGATCCAAATGCTTTTCGAGCTGACAAAATAAACCCCAGAGCAGTGTCTGGGGTTTTGTAGTTTTCTAATCCGCTGATTTTATTGGGCGAGTGTTTTAAGGATTTCTTTCAGTTCTACCGTTTCTTGGATTTCAAAACTTGGCGTTATATCCGTTGAGTTGCTTGCGCCTGTCGCATTCACCCACACACTCAAAATGCCCATATTGTTAGCGCCAGCAATGTCAGCAGGTAAAGAGTCGCCCACGTGTAGAGCCTCTTCTGGTTTTACTTCGACCAAGTCGAGCGCTTTTTGGAAAATACTTGTAGCAGGTTTCTCTTCTGGCTCTTCTCCTCCCACAATAATATGGTCCACCCAGTTGCTCATTTGTGTCGCGTTTAATTTAGGGTGTTGAGAAAAAATCGGACCGTTAGTGATCACGACGAGTTTGTAATGTTGACGAAGGTCGCTGAGCATTTCTTTTACACCAGGGAAGAAGGTGAACGCGCCCATACGTGCAGAGTCAAAGTAGTCTTGAGCTTGTTGAGCCTCTTTTGCAGTGATGCTGACGCCTTGCTCCGCCAAGATGTTTTGGATCAGGCCACAACGGAAGGCATTTTCATCGGGTAGCAGAGCCACAAGGTGAGGGAACTCAGCATTCAGCTTTTTGTATACACCCTGTAAGTAGCGCTGCAAAAACGCTTTTGGCTCGGTAACTTGTGGGTAGGTCTTATGAATCCAAGTTGTAAACGCTTGTCCTGCAACTTTATCGGCTTGTGACGTTGCACATAAAGTCTCGTCCATATCAAAAAAAATCGCTTTAAGCACAGGGGCTCCTTTTATTTACGGCTTGGCTTTGACACTGTTCATCTATTATCCCACTCTCAATTGTGTCGTAAAGGGTTAAAACCGGCGAGTTTTCTTATGACGTACGAATGAGGATAGCGGTACTTTCCTTTGCTTAGTCAATAAACCGCTTAAGTGGCGCATAATCTGCGTTGGAGCAGGATTTGTGTGGTTTTGCTGTTTTGTTCACGTTTTGACCTATCCTTTCTCTTCCTAAGTTTGGCTTTTTGTATTTGCCGACTATTTTATTAATAGTTTTTTATGTTGAAAAAACACTTTTTGCATATGATATTGTTTGTTAAATGTTAATAAATGCACATGAATAATATGGTTAATGATCTTGTTTAGCTCATGTTTACTTTTAGAGCATTTTTCTAGTTTTATTGGTGCATGACGCACAAAAATAGTGTGATATGAAAATGGTTAAATACTTGTTAATGCATTTTTATTCGCTAATTGTGCGTTTATTTAATGTTTTTTCGGCGGAATATACTTTAATTGTTGCTTTTTTGTGTGATTTTTGCCAAATTATTTCCGCATTAAGATTTCAGAGTATTATTCTGAATTTGAACGGATTCATTCAGTTGATGAATGGTGCCTTTGGCGCGATTCGATACCACAGACAAGGCAGTAGAGGTCTGAAATGTCACTATTAGAAGTGAAAAACCTTCGTATTGAATACCCATCCCGACACGGCGTTCACGCTGCCGTGAAGTCACTTTCTTTTCATATTGAACGTGGTGAAATCGTGGGTGTTGTTGGCGAATCAGGTGCGGGTAAATCCACCGTTGGTAACGCCGTTATTGATTTGCTTAGCCCTCCAGGTCGCGTTGCTAGCGGTGATGTATTCTTGGATGGAGAAAAAATTTCTGGTTTATCACCAGAAGCGATGCGTAAGGTTCGCGGATCGAAAATTGGTTTTATTTTCCAAGATCCAATGACCTCACTTAACCCACTTTTTACGGTTGAGCAGCAGCTGAAAGAGACGATCCACGCCAACATGAAAGTCTCTGATGAAGAGGCGTATCAGCGTGCACTTTCTCTGATGCAGCAAGTTGGCATCCCGCAGCCAGAAAACCGCTTGAAACAATACCCACACCAATTCTCTGGTGGTATGCGTCAGCGTGTCGTCATTGCGATTGCTTTGGCTGGTGAGCCAGATCTGATCATTGCGGACGAACCAACTACGGCGTTAGACGTTTCTATCCAAGACCAAATCCTCAACTTGATCCGCGAGCTGTGTATCAAGAACAATGTCGGCTGTATGTTGGTTACTCACGATATGGGTGTCGTCTCCAATGTCACCGATCGCGTGGCGGTAATGTATCGTGGTGACTTAGTGGAGTTTGGACCAACAGCCAAAGTATTGGGCGATCCTGATCACTCTTATACTCGCAGTCTAATTTCAGCGGTACCACGTTCAGACAGAAAGCTAGATCGTTTCCCGTTAGTAAGCTATATAGAAGAAGCGGCGGAAATGGAGCCACTCGATATCAAGAACCACTGGTTAGGACAAAGCCAAGATGAGCGTGAGTACACTGGCCCGCTTTTGGACGTGAAGAACGTCAATCTTCGCTTTGTGACCAAAGACTCTTTGTTCGAGAGCCGCCGAGAATACGTGCAAGCATCTAATAATGTGAGCTTTGAAGTGCACGAAGGCGAAACCTTTGGTTTGGTGGGCGAGTCTGGTTCAGGTAAATCGACCATTGCACGTGTGATTGCTGGTTTATACCAACCTAACTCTGGTCAGGTGAAATTCGAGGGCATTGACCTGACCGCTTTAACCTCTGAGAAAGAGCGCCGCCCGATGCGTCGTCAAATGCAGATGGTGTTCCAAAACCCGTATACTTCAATGAACCCTCGTATGAAGGTATTTGATATTATTGCTGAGCCAATCCGTTTTCATAAATTGACGAAAAACGAGTCGGAAACTCGCCAAATCGTGAATGACCTATTGGATCATGTTGGTTTGGGTCGAATGGCTGGGCTAAAGTATCCTCATGAATTCTCCGGTGGTCAGCGTCAGCGTATTTCTATTGCGCGTGCGTTGGCGACTCGTCCTCGACTTTTGATTTGTGATGAACCGACCTCAGCACTGGACGTATCGGTACAGGCACAAATTCTAAACTTGCTGAAAGATCTGCAAAGTGAGCTGAACTTGACTATGTTGTTTATCAGCCACGATTTACCTGTTATTCGTCAGATGTGTGACCGAGTAGGTGTGATGCAAATGGGTACACTTTTAGAAGTGGCACCAACAGAACAGTTATTCACGGCACCTCAACACGAATACAGCAAAAAATTGATTTCTCTGATGCCGGAGTTTACAGGCTTGCGAGAAGAGATCGAAACGGCATAAACCAAGCAATTCGCTTGGCTAACCTTTAGTCATAACAAAGACGCAAACACAACAACAAGGGATCCGTATCCCCGCATGAAGGAGTTATGCAAATGAAAACCATGAAAAGCAAATTAGCAGTGGCGCTAATGGCTGCGGGCCTAAGCTTTAACGCAATGGCAGCAGATATCAAAGTTGGCTATGCAGCTGACCCAGTATCGCTTGACCCACATGAGCAGCTATCAGGTGGCACACTGCAAATGTCACACATGGTATTTGATCCGTTGGTTCGCTTTACTCAAAAAATGGATTTCGAGCCTCGCCTAGCGGAAAGCTGGGAACGTATTAACGATACGACTGTTCGTTTCAAACTGCGTGAAGGTGTGAAATTCCATTCTGGCAATACTCTAACGGCTGACGACGTCGTGTGGACGTTCCAGCGTTTACAAAGCTCTCCTGACTTTAAAAACATCTTCGACCCGTACGAGAAAATCGTCAAAGTTGACGACAACACGTTCGATCTTGTAACTAAAGGTCCTTACCCACTAGTGCTGCAAACCGCAACGTACATTTTCCCAATGGACAGCAAGTTCTACACTGGCAAAACTGCGGACGGCAAAGATAAGTCTGAGCTAGTGAAGCACGGTAATTCATTCGCATCGACTAACGTTTCTGGCACGGGTCCATTCATTGTGACTTCTCGTGAACAGGGCGTAAAAGTGGAATTTGAACGCTTTAAAGATTACTGGGACAAAGAGTCGAAAGGTAACGTTGATAAGCTAACGCTTGTGCCAATTAAAGAAGACGCAACTCGTGTAGCAGCGCTGCTTTCTGGCGGTGTTGACATGATTCACCCTGTAGCGCCAAACGACCACAAACGCGTTGAAGATGCTGACGGCATCGACCTAGTTACGCTACCTGGTACTCGTATCATCACGTTCCAACTAAACCAAAACAGCAACGAAGCATTGAAAGACGTTCGCGTTCGCCAAGCGATTGTTCACGCAATCAATAACGAAGGTATCGTGAAGAAAATCATGAAAGGTTTCGCAACGGCCGCTGGTCAGCAAAGCCCGGCAGGTTACGTAGGTCACGATGACAAACTGGTTCCTCGCTACGATTTGAAGAAAGCGAAAGAACTGATGAAAGAAGCGGGTTACGAAAACGGCCTGACGCTAACGATGATCGCACCAAACAACCGTTACGTGAACGATGCGAAAGTAGCACAAGCGGCGGCGGCAATGTTGTCTAAGATCGGTATCAAGGTTGATCTGAAGACCATGCCAAAAGCGCAGTACTGGCCTGAGTTCGACAAGTGTGCGGCAGACATGCTGATGATCGGTTGGCACTCAGATACAGAAGACTCAGCGAACTTCAACGAGTTCCTAACGATGACTCGTAACGAAGAAACCGGTCGTGGTCAGTACAACTGTGGTTACTACTCAAACCCAGAAATGGACAAAGTGGTTGAAGCTGCGAACGTAGAGACGGACCCTGCGAAACGTGCAGAAATGCTGAAGGGCGTAGAAGCGACACTATACAACGACGCAGCATTCGTACCGCTACACTGGCAAAGTGAAGCATGGGGCGCGAAGTCTAACGTGAAAGCAGCAGATATCGTTAACCCAATGGTAATGCCTTACTTCGGTGACCTAGTGGTTGAATAATCACGGTTAGTCGACTTTGAGGAGGGATGGATTTCCCTCCTCAACTTAAAGCACTCGACTCAGTTTTGTTTCAGTCGGATTGAGTTGGTTATTTAGACTGAATTTTCTCTCTAATTTAGAGATCTATGGATAGTTAAGGGGCAAGGAATGTTTTCGTTTCTGGTCAAGCGCCTGTTTCAGGCACTGATAGTGATGTTTGTGATCAGTTTGGTGGCGTTTGCCATTCAGGACAACCTGGGTGATCCGCTGCGTGAGCTTGTAGGTCAGTCGGTTTCGGAATCGGAGCGTCAAGCGCTACGCGACGACTTGGGCCTGAACGATCCCTTTATCACAAAGTACACGCGCTTTGTGGGTAATGCACTGCAAGGTGATTTGGGTACCTCATATTTTTTTAAGCGACCTGCGGTTGAGGTGATTCTCGACAAGCTGGTAGCTACATTAGAGCTCGTGTTTGGCGCGACGCTTATCATCATTGTTTTCTCTATTCCGCTTGGGGTGTACTCTGCGATTCATCCTAAGAGTGTTTTTACCAAATTTGTCATGGCGATGAGCAGTGTCGGCATCTCGATTCCGGTGTTCTTAACCGCAATCATGCTGATGTATGTCTTCTCCATAGAACTTGGTTGGTTGCCTTCCTATGGGCGAGGTGAAACCGCTAACGTACTCGGTTGGGAATCTGGCTTCTTTACCATTGATGGTATCAAGCACCTCATCCTACCTTGTATTGCGCTAGCGTCTATCATGCTGCCGTTGTTCATCCGCTTGGTACGTTCAGAAATGCTGGAAGTTCTGAGTTCGGAATACATTAAGTTCGCCAAAGCAAAAGGTTTGAACTTACAAAAGATTTATTACCAACATGCACTTAAGAACACCATGCTACCAGTATTGACGGTAGGTGGCGTGCAGATTGGTACCATGGTGGCCTACACCATTCTTACTGAAACCGTGTTCCAATGGCCGGGCACTGGCTTCCTTTTCCTAGAGGCAATCAACCGTGTAGATACACCGCTGATCACTGCCTACGTTATCTTTGTTGGTCTGATCTTCGTGGTAACCAATACCATCGTTGACTTGCTGTACGGCATCATCAACCCAACTGTGAACCTAACTGGAAAAGGAGCTTAATCATGAGCCAATCAAATTTAACACCAGCTCCTGCTCCATCAACGTGGCAGCGCTTCAAAGAGTCAGATTTTCTGTATTACTTCAAACGCGACAAAGTGGCGATGGCGAGTTTTACCGTCTTTATGATGTTCTTAGTATTGGCATTGGCTGCACCGATTCTTGCGCCAACAGACCCGTACGATCTGACGTCTATCGACATCATGGATTCTGAGTTGCCACCTTCGTGGATGGAAGATGGCGATGAGCGCTTTGTGTTGGGTACTGATGAGCAAGGCCGTGATATTTTATCGACCATTCTTTACGGCTCTCGTCTGTCTCTAACCATCGGCTTCCTGGCGGTTGGCCTTCAGTTGGTACTGGGTATCATCATTGGTTTGTCGGCGGGTTATTTCGGCGGCCGTATCGATAGCTTCTTGATGCGTTTTGCAGACGTACAGTTGTCGTTCTCGACCATGATGGTCGCGATCATCGTGTCAGCTATCTTCAAAGCCAGCTTTGGCAGTGATTTTTACAGCCAATATGCGGTGGTCATGCTGGTGGTGATCATCGGTGTGGCAGAATGGCCGCAATACGCACGTACTATTCGTGCCTCGGTATTGGCAGAGAAAAAGAAAGAATACGTCGAAGCGGCGCGTGTGATGGGCTTTAAAGCGCCTCGAATCATGTTCCGTCACATTCTGCCGAACTGTCTATCGCCAATCTTGGTTATCTCGACGGTACAGGTAGCGAACGCGATCATGTCGGAAGCGGCGCTGTCATTCCTAGGTTTGGGTCTGCCAGTCGATCAGCCGTCACTGGGTGCGCTAATCAGCATCGGCTTTAACTACATCTTCTCTGGTGCATGGTGGATTACTGCTTTCCCTGGCATCGTGCTAGTAACATTGGTTTTGGTTATCAACCTGTTGGGCGACTGGCTACGTGATGTATTCAACCCGAAACTGTACAAAGGATAAGAATTTTCCCACCAAGCGTTGTAAATTCACTTAATTCCTTCCTAAACTGAGAGCCGGATGCAAATTCCGGCTCTTTTTTTGCTAGTTATTCTTTGTTCACATTTTTTTGGCGCTTTGCCGCCATAATGACCTTACCCACTAATTTAGAGTGAAGTGTATGGAAATGAAGAAGGCACAACACCCATCTCGTATCTTCCAAGCAAGCCTGGCTTTGGGTTTGTTGCTAGTATGCGCCCAGTTTTCTAGCCCAGTATCGGCGGAGGAGTTCCTTTGCCAAGCCACTCAAGCCAGCGAGAAAGAATTACCGATGCTTGAGAAAACGTGCCCAATTGGTAACGGAGTATGGGGAAAGAAAGTGCCGCAGGGGGGCAACTACCTCTACTGGATTCAATGCGGATTGCTACCCAAGCCTATGTCTCTCGCGAAAGCTAAGCCTCTCTATAGTAAAATCACGACTGACGTATGGATGAAGCCTGAATCCAAAGGCTATCGCTGTTTGATTGGACCTTACAAGGCATTGTCTGATGCGAGGGATGACTTACGAGGAGTCAAAACCTTGTCGAATTACAAAGAGGCGTTCATCCGAGTGGTTGGGAAAGGGACGAAACAACCAGTAACACCACCTACACCTAAATCTACTGTATCGTCGAAATCAGCCGCATCTTCGGTTAAGCCAACACCGACGGTGACCCCGAAACCCGCGCCAGTTCCTGCTGTGCGAGCTGATACCGACGCCTTTAAAGCGCGGGCAGAGAAGCCAGATACCAAGGCAAAAAGTTCGCGTGATAGCTCTTCGTCTACGCCTGTTGCTAAGACCAAAGCGAAGCCAATTGTCACTGGAAATGATGACATTGAAGTTCGGTTGAGAACTTCAGTGCAGGGCAAAACGTACGTGGTCCCATATTTACTCGATCACCATAATCAGTTTTACATGGAACATGGTAAGCCGTGGAACCGCCTCAACTACGAAAACTCGCACAAAGTATGTCAGCAACTGGGTATGAACTTAGCTAACCCTGCAGAGTTTAAAGCGCTGAGGGCGTCTGGGGTGATGGAAAAAAATCAATGGCCACTGCAACTGCCGTATTGGGGCAAAGATAAGAAAGGTTTGTTCGCCGATCGTGAGCCCAATCAGCTCACCGGGACCTCATTGTTGAACGTGGTGTGCGTGAAATAACGACTCAGATATTGCGGTCAAAATATAGAAGAAAGCCCCGAGTTCGGGGCTTTTTTGCGGTCTCAAATATTATCGCTATTTGAGTGGCGTTTCTTTGTGACAGTTAGAGCAGATATACACTTCTTTGATGCCGACCAATCGTTCCCAAAGTGTTCTGCGTCTTCTACGCAAATGCACGCTATCACAGCAAGGGTTAACGATGGTTGCTTTAGTCATCATCACCAGGCTCCAAAATCGGTAGTGAACTCGCGATGCTTGTCATGGCTTCTTTGCTGTTAGAGTACAGACCATATTCCGGTGCGGATTCATGACCGTTTTGTTCTTTACTCCAACGAATACCAATATAAAAGTCACCAAAATCGCGGTTGATGTAACGATGACGAGTTTTGTAATCTGACTCTGAGCCTGTTTCTTCTAGAATCAGCAGTTCACGGTCTTCATCATTCTGGATTTCCCAATTACCTGGAGTTTGGAATCCTGTTGGCATGAACGAAGTGTAGTTGTAAGTATCAGTGTCGTATTCGTACGCACCTGACGAGTATTTCAGGACTGTGTCGTCGCCTGTGCCATTACTTTCTACCATCAAGTCATGCTCTACCGTGCCGTGTTTGATGTGTTCTGCAACCGAAAGTGATTCTGCAAATGGGGTATTGCTTGAGTCCATCCAGAACAGCTCATCATCTGATATTTTAACGATCATTTGAGTGCCGTTATGCTCGGTTTTGTGCTGGTACAACATTTCATACTCGTCGCCGTAGCTGTTGTATAGCTTACCGTCTTTCAGCTCAACGTCGTTACAGTCTTTATTGTTGTATTCCGTGTAACCAGTTTGTTGGTCCAGATCGGCAAGAATGGCGTAAGCATCGTGTTCCCATGTGTCTTTTAGGAAGTCACTGATGTTCGCTTTGTACTCTTGATTCATCTCATCGTGGTTTGAACCCCAGCAGAATAGTAGGCCTTCAGAATCTTGCATCAACATGGCGTAGCCAATTTCACCATCTTTCTGTGCAAAGCTACCCATTTTCCATTCTTGACCGTTGAAGTGCTCGTGAGTGAAGCCCAAAGTCGGTACTACTGGTGGTGGCGTGACGCCTTCGATAACCGTTGGCATGCTGAGCGCAATTTGTACCGCGGTATGGCCATCTGTTGCGCTAATCGCAAGTACTGCTCCAGCTTCACCTGCTTTTGTTGGTGTGCCTTTAATGGTGATAATTGCATTACCATCCTCAGATACTGTTAGACCTTCAATGTCTACATAGTCCGCTGAGTAGTCGGTAATTTGACCGTCTTTATCTTGGAACAAACCAGAAATATCGAGTGTTTGTTCAAACACTTCACCTTGTTGTAGGTACCAACCATCAACGATGGACTGCAGACGCGCTTGTTCTGTTTCTACAACCATTGGTGGTAAGTTTGCCGATTCGATTTCGAACTGAAATACGGTGCTTACCGTACCCAAAACCTTACCTGACGAATCAATGTCTTGCGCCGTTAGAACAATCTCAAAATCACCAGCTTTCTCTACGATTGCAGTTGGATGTAGAACAATCAGGTTGCCAGTTTGCACAACTTCAATGCCTGTGCCTGCAAAGCTGTGCGTCAGTTTGGTTGTCACAAGGTTTTGGTCTTTGTCTGCAAATAGACCTTCAATGTCTAGCTCTAAGCCATCAAAGTCCACGCCTTGTACGATTTTTGGTAGTTTTTCTAGCTTATCTTTAGCTGCCTTTTCGACGATTTTGTTTATGGTTAGCTTGTTATTAACTGCCGTTTCAGGTGCTAAGGTGTCGCTGTCTGGGGTCGCGTCAGTGATGATTGGACGTAGATTTGGGTCATTGATGTTTTCGCCAGATGCAACAAGACGTTCCACTTCTTGGTTTGCCGCTTGAGCAAACTCCGTGGCTTTTTTCTCGTAGTTCGTTGGGTTTTGTGCTTTCGAGTCGGTCAGAATCTGAGCGGTTTTATGTAGTTCGGCGTTTTTTGTCGCACCTTCAACAAAATCACTGTACAGATCAATTGGTGCTTCTTCTGAGCCTCCTAGCGCTTGGTTTACTTTCGCTTTCGCATCTTCTTCACTAATGGCTGGATCTTTTGCCATTTCAATCGCCACAAGATCCGTGATAGGTGAAATCACGTTTGACGATGTTGGTGCACGGAATACGATTTCGTGCGCCATAGCTTGGCCTGGATGATCCATATCAACCGTGTATTTGCCAGCGTACTCTTTCGCATCCAAGGCGATGAGCTGTTTCTGCTTTGAACCGTTTGGTGTGATGGTCTGTAGCGCTAGAGTGCTTTCTGGTTTTGCATCCAATTTCAGTTGACCTTTCTCATCGGTCAGACCAAGGAATGTTTCTTGAGTGTCCCATTGGCCGTTGTTGTTCGTATCTTCAAAAACAACGGCATGCTTGAAGTAGCCGTCAAAACCTGTGATCACAACGCCGTCGTTAGCACTGTTTGAACCACCATCTGAACCGCCACAGCCTGTAAGAGCGATAGCCACTGACGCTGCTAGTAAACTCACCTTATTCATTATTTATTTGTCCTTGTTTCGTTTCCGAATGAGAAAGTCGCTTTTTTTATTATTTTTTTCTTTATATCTCACTAGTGAGATATAAGAGAGTGGTGTCTTTTTAATGACTATTGAGCTTAGGTTCAAGACACGAAAATCCGCACAAAACCCGTAAAATTTATTTCTATTTTTTGTCTATGATGGAAAATTTATAATTTGATCACGGTTCCAGTTTTATTTTGGGAATGATTGTTTTGTTAATATAACCACCGGTAAAAAAGGTTTATTGGGTGTCTCTAAGGACAGGGGCGTGATAAATCATGTTGATCTTAAATTCCTCAACGCGATCAGCAAATTGAGGGTGAGGTTTAAGCACATAACTGTAGACTTCGCCTGGAATGAATATGTCGTAATCTGTGTATTCAAGGTTGTAAAACATAAATGTTCGTTGCCAGTAATTATCTGGCCAGTCAGCACAATGTATTGGTGTCACGTTGTCAAAATCCATTGAGCTAGAGATAATATCGGCAAACTCTCCTCGCCCAGCTACGATAGAGCTGTACCAGTAAAATAAATAATCATGACAAAAGAGGTCATGTTGATTTGATTTCATATTGAGATCAGAGTCCAGTTTGTGCACTGGTTCGTTACCCTGAACACTTCTATCAAATATGTAGTTGCTAGCAGTCCCGTTTATGTAACCTCCTCCTGAAATTGGGAAGAGGTAGTCAAACGACGTTCCTTGATATTCGTACTCGCCAGTGTGGACATTGATGCGCTTTTCCATGGACTGCTTGTTCTTTTGCATGGTATAGCTTTCGAATTGTTTACCATCAAACACGGTGATGAAGTAGTTCCGAGTATCTTCATGAACCTGAGATGGGTATTCTTTTTTGATGGTCCAAATTTGGCGTACACCTTGGACATAAACGATCAACGAGTCATCACTGATTTTGTACTTGCCCACTTTTTTCAAGTCTCCCTTTTCAGGACACTGGCGTTTGTTGTGTGAGGCGGCATAACTTACTTCGCCCCCCTCAAACTGAAAGGCCTCGCAATACACCACTTCATACGCGTACGCGATACCGGCAAGATTTTGTGTCGTCTCTAGGCGATAAACTACATCGCCAACTAACGGATGTTCTGTGTCATTTTGATCGGGTGTGATAACGGGTAACTCAAAGCGCGTTGTGACCCATGCATGATCGCTATTACCGTGATAATCATCGCGCGCTGCTACCGCCAAATATGTGGTGGTTTTTATTTCCTCAGGCGCTCCTTGTACCATCATTTGTCCTTGGTTGAGGACTCTTAACCCATTGGCGTTTTCAAGCCAAATCTGAGTGGTGAGGAGATCGCCATCTGGGTCTTCAAAAAGCTGGTTAAGGTTGAGCGAATAACTCACCGGAGAGTTTTGTTTCAGCTCCCAAGCATAAATAATGGTTTGTAGCTGCTGTTCCACAGTGAGGTTGATGATGGGTTTATTATTCTCTGATGGGTCCTCTTGTGGTCGGCTGTTCTTATCACCCAATGCTGACTCGTAAAACGTGTTGTCTTCTGTGGTATGAAATGGATTCGTAACAGGGCCAGGTTGTCCTAAAAGGGCGGAGTTAAATGCGTCATCTCCCGTCTTTTTAGGAGTGCGATCCAACGCAGAACCTGTCAACGCTTGCTTTACTTCAACTAAAGATGTGCGCTCATATTGACGATGTGCTTGCTGGGTTGACTTGTCGGCGTTGTCTGACGAGTCTTTCACAGATGCCAAATTGTGTTTGTTTGAAATGAAGTAAATACCGAACAAACCGACGCATACTGCGCCGATTATCCAAAGCTTTTTGTTCATGATTACGTGTGCGCCATTCGTGATTGTAGCCAACTGCGAGAGAATTTGAGGTCTTTCTCTATCAGGCTTGCGCTGCACTCGAGTAGCTCACTGATTTCTTGGTTTTTCATGCCCATTAAATACTTGAGTTTGAGTGCGCTCGATTGGCGTGGATAGCGGCTACTGAAACTATCCAGAGCTTTATCCATGATAATCAATTGCTCGAAACGATCTTCTTCATCTCTCATCAATGTAATGTGTTGACGCTTTTGTGCTTGGTGCGAGCGTGCGTTGTCGATCAAGATTTGACGCATCACTTTGGCGGCCATCAAAAAGAAATCGCGCTTTGTTTCAATTTCACTCATGTCGCAGTTGGACATTTTCAGGTAAGCATCATGAATTAATGCCGTGGTGCTGTTGACGCTGTCTGCCAGTACTTTGTTGTCGGTGCCGTACTTTTCTGCATTTCGTTCACGCTCGTGTTGGGCGATCTTACGCAACTGTAAATAAGCAAACTGATAGAGCTCGCTCTCAGCTCGTTTATCACCAGATTGCCATTGTTGAATGATTTGTGTCAGTGCTACTGCTGTTGCCATGGTTATACATCCTCGCTCACTTTGACAAATTCAGAAATGGTGTGGGTTTCAATGCGATCGGAACCGTCTTGGTTGCGGAGAACATCTTGTTGATAGCGATATAAAATGCCTTGCTCCCAAGTTGCACCAGCAGGCAAGTATTCCCAGGTGGTGTAATTGATTTCGGATGGGGTTGTTGACCAACGTACCATGACGTTCATTTGCGCGAGTTCGGCTTTGGGGGCGCTATTGTTGACCCACCACATGTCGGCAAATTCGCGGGTAACATCTTGGGTGTACAGGCTTGTATCGGTTGGGCAGGTGTCCGTATTTTGCGGCAGTCGCATGACTTGTTGATGGCGCATCAATAGGCACGATTGTGTCATGGACTGTTGGTGGTATTCGGTTTGCTGCCACACACCGAGGTAGTCAATATCGTGTTCGCTAGTATTTGGATACGTAAACCAGAGCATTTCTGTGCGGTTATTGTGTTGGATGTTTTTTTTACGCCCGAGACCTTGTACTTTTTCCATCAATAACTCGGTGCTCGGATCAAAATTGAGGGCAACGGAGCGGTACTTCCAGTCACCTTCATCATCGAAGTCTTCGAGAGAGAAGCCATTCAAGTCGTTGCGGGTGCACCCTGTGATTGAACAACCAACGATATTAAACCAATCCGCAAACTTGCTTATCGGTTCGACGACATCTTCCGTGATAGGGCGCTTCATCGAGAGGAAGCAGCCTTGAAAATGGTCGCCAATGCTTGGGTGTTCAATCAATGAGTCTTTGGTGATGGTGAATCGAGTTTCACCAATAGGAGGACGATATTTGGGATGATGCTGATAGCGTAGATCGTAAGCACAAGCGCGGCCTTGCCAATCCTTCTTTTTGATGACGATGTTTTTGAACGTCATGTCGCGAGGTTCAAAAATGATCTCATCAGAGGAAAAGTTTTTTTCAATGTACTGCTGGCTTTCGTTTAGGTGCTCAATCGCCTCATTGACAGATACCCAATCGAGATTGAGGTAGCGTTTAGCGTCATCCAGGTAATTGAGATCAAGGCCTTTGAGCTGGCTTTGAAAGTGAGGATCAGACAGCACACGGTTTGCTAGGACAATTTCCTCACGATTCTCAGGCGTGCTGTCGAGAGAAAGCAGCAGACGCGTCATATTGATGCTGCGGCTAGGTTTGGTTGTCGCCATCGTCGGCGTCAGCACTTCTTGGCTTGATAAGGTCGTCAGCAGATAACCTTTATCATCGTTACCAAGGAAGAAGCTAATTACATCACCGGGTTGGTAATGAAATGCTCCTTGCTGAGTGACGCCAGTGATATTGGAACTGGTTTTGTAATACAGGCCAGTCACTGGGGCGTCGATAAAGTAGCCTTGCTTCAAGGTTGAAGCTGGTGGGTGTGAAGTGGCAACTGAAACGTCTGCTGCCAACGTGGACGTAGCCGTCAATGCAGACAGCCAAAATACCACTGAACGTGTATACATCTTGTTTTAAGCCTTATTGGTTGGTGCTGTCCTTAGACGCACAATTTGGCTGACAACTCATTGGTGTAGTTAGGTGCTTCTCTGGCACCGGTGTCATCATCGCCAACAACATTTTTTGTTTTATATGTTTGGGGATATCTGGGTTAGAGAGTATCCGCCTTCGTGTTAACTCCATCATGGAGTTCACTGAGAGATGTTCGACATTTTGCCCCTTCGCGTGGAAGATGAGGCGAGTCATTTCGTACATCATATCTTCTGCAATCTTCTTCTCTTGTTGCAGCTGGATATTCTTTTGCATCATGGCGCTGCCAAATAACACACCAGAGAGCACAATGATGCCTGACAATACCGAAGCAAGGGGACGTCGTTGTACCAAGCGAAAGGCGCTATACAATGGCCAGTTTTTTTTCTGCTCGATTGGACGGCGTTCGATAATTCGTTCGATATCAATGCGCAATGCTCGAACATTGATATATCGCATTTGAGTGGCAGGACGCGTTGCGCGTCTTATCACCCAGTAAACATCAGACCAAATTGTTGGTGATGGAAACATCAAAGCGAGAATTTTGCCTAAGGAGTACACGTCGCTTTGCTCTGTTAGAACCTGTCCTGCTTGCTGCTCTGGGCTGGCAAAATTTTGGCTAAACGCAATCAGCGCTGAGGGTGAGTCTTCTCGGTTGGAGTGCGCTTTTTGAGTCAAGTTGAAGTCAAGCAGCTTGGGACGCTTGCTACGATCAATCAGTATATTTTCTGGTTTTAGATCGGCATGCAAAACCTGGTGTTGGTGGGCGTGCTCCATCGCCTGGCAGATCTGCTTAAACAACAGCAGCTTCTCCGTTTTTTCTAGCTTATTTTCAGATAGATACTCATCCAAAGTTTGACCAAACACCCGCTCCATCACGATGTAAACCGAATCTTGATGGAGACCGCCGTCAAACACTTTCGCGATGTAAGGATGGTTTAGACGCGCGAGAAGTTGAGCTTCGTCGAAGAGTGCACGTTGCCCTAACACATTGCTCAAATTGCTTTGAATAAACTTGATAGCCAGATCTTGCTCGAACGTTTCATCTGCACGTAGAGCTGCGTATACGACACCCATGCCACCACGCCCCAACTCATGAGTTAGGCGGTACTTACTGATTATTTCTCCGCTTAGATCGACGTCTTGGTTCGTTGCCTGATGAGCACCAAAATAAAGTAACTGCGTTAGTTGTTCTTCCGGTGTCTCGTTGGCTAAAAGAGGAACGAGTTGTCGATACAGCTCAGGTTGACTTCGTTGCAATGCTTGGAGGTATTGCTGCTTTTGGGAGTCGTCCAGATCAAGCAGGTGGTAGTAAATCTGGGTTTCGCTAGAGCCTAACTGCACTGTGACTAATGTCTTATTCTTTTAGGTACGGCATTTT
The DNA here is from genome assembly GCF_033340055.1 of Vibrio sp. 1580. Taxonomy (NCBI): domain Bacteria; kingdom Pseudomonadati; phylum Pseudomonadota; class Gammaproteobacteria; order Vibrionales; family Vibrionaceae; genus Vibrio; species Vibrio sp. 1580. Next base: position 317,968 of record NZ_JAWOVT010000006.1, on the reverse strand, counting down.
ATAAGAACTTTGATATAAATGTCATTTATTTATTCGGTTTTGATTCACAATCCATGAAACGCAATTTGATTGCTAATGGAGTAATAACGTCATGATTTTGCGAATTATTTTCACTGAACTTGTCGGCAGAGAGTCTATTCGTCATAATGTTACTTGTAACATTACTGATAAATCACATATTTATGGCTCAACAGAATAAGAAAACTCGTACGACATTGCAGGATGTCGCAGACCAGGTTGGCGTCACGAAGATGACCGTTTCACGCTATATGCGTAACCCTGAATCGGTGGCAGAAAAGACTCGGGCCAAGATTGCGACTGCGATTGAAGAGATGGGTTACATCGAAAACCGTGCACCGGCGATGTTGTCAAAGTCCTCCAGTAAAGCCATTGGTATTTTACTGCCGTCTTTGTCCAACCAAATTTTTGCTTCCTTTGTTCAGGGCATAGAGATGGTGACCAAAGCCAATGGCTATGAGACGCTTTTAGCGCATTTTAGCTACGATGAGCTTGAAGAAGAGCGCAAGATCGCGTCATTACTCTCTTATCAAGTCGATGGGCTTATTCTAACTGAAAGCCATCACACGCCGCGTACATTACAGATGATCAAAAATGCGGGCATTCCGGTGGTCGAAACCATGGAACTGCCATCGGAGCCGATTGATATGGCGGTTGGACTCGATCATGAAGATGCGTCGTACACCGTGGTTAAGCAGATGCTAGATACGGGGAAGCGTACAATCGTCTATTTTGGCGCGCGTCTGGATACGCGAACCAAGTTGCGGATGCAAGGTTACGATCGCGCGATGACAGAAGCAGGGCTAGAACCCAAACATGTATTAACTGGTGATCATTCTAGTTTTTCTTTAGCGCATGATTTGCTCGAACGCGCACTGGAAACGCACCCAACGCTCGATGGGGTGTTCTGTACCAACGATGACATCGCAATTGGCACCATGCTGAGTGCGCAGCAACGTGGCATTCAAGTTCCACAGCAATTGGCAGTGGCGGGCTATAACGCGCTGGATATCGGTCAAACCATCAGCCCGAAACTGATCAGCGTTGATACGCCGCGTTTCCAAATTGGTGTAAAGAGCGCAGAGCTATTAATTGCGCGCCTGAAAGGCGAAACGCAAGAAGAAAAAGTCTTCGATATGGGGTATCAGATCACGTCGGGAGAGAGTGTTTAACTAATTGTTAACTGCTCTTTGTATTCGCTCATCAATGGTATTGGTAGGTTAGGGTATGGCACATCAGCTGGATGCATTGGATCTCAACTTAATGCGTTTATTAAAAGCCGTGGTGGAAAACCGCAGCATCAAGCTGGCCGCAATGCAGCTTGGCATTTCTCAACCGAGCGCCAGCCGCGGCGTGATGAAGTTGAAGCAAGTGTTTGATGACCCGCTTTTTGTGCGTAAAGCACATGGGGTAGAGCCATCACCCATGGCGATTCGTCTCGCCGCCGAGTTCGACAATATGGTTGCACCACTGGAAAAAGTGGTGCAAGAATTTGAAGTGTTCGACCCACTGCAATACCAAGGGCAGATTGCGATTGTAACTGACCCTTATTTGATGGATGAACAAGGGCAGCGACTGCTCACTGGCTGTCATCGAGCCTTTCCCAAAGCGCACTTTGCCTTTTCCAGCTGGAATACTTACTCGCACGATGAAATGTTAGAAGGCGAGCACGATTACTGCATTCTTGACCAAGAGACCGAGCTGTCGAAAGACATTTACATGCGCCCGTTATTCGTTGAAAAACGAGTGATTTTGGCGCGCAAAAACCACCCAACGTTGTCGAAAGTCAGCAATGATTGGGACACGGTGTCCAAACTACCACTCGTCTCTTTGCCTGCGCCTGCGTCATATAAACCGCTTTGTACCGTGGAGTCCGAGTATCGACGCATGGGTTATGAGCCAGTAGTGTTACTGAAGTCCTATAATTTGCGTTTGGCTTGCCAAATGTTGCAAGAAACCGACGCGATTATGTATGCCAGTCAAAGCTCAGCATTGTTGATGCCAGAACTCGCCTCTTACGCAATGCCACCCGTTAATCGTGAGTTTAGCCAGTTTGTTGTCTCTGGCGGTTTCCTTCAAACCAACCGCAACCATCCTTTGCACAGACACCTGCATAAAGTGGTGCGACAAACCCTCAATACGCCGCTGATTTTTACGCAGTGATGTCACTTTATGGCATCGGCTGAATGAGAGTAGATGCTTTAACCTTATCAATATTGTGTGATTACATAGACAACTTACTTCTTAAGATATTCAAAAATGAATATCTCAATTACCTGTCTCTTTTTCCTACCCAGCGCTAACCTTATCTCAAATAGTCAGGAGAAGTGGCTCATTTTTATCTTTTTAACTTTTTGAATGTCGATACAGGTACGCGGCATTCACCATTCTCCGTTATGCATTTTTTTAATTTCTGATGGAGGATTAATCATGCTAGTTGCACGTCTATTTTTATTGCTCGCCATCGTTGCCGAAGTGGCTGGCACCAGCACTATGTCTCTTATCGGACAAGGGCACGGGTGGTGGGGCTACATCGTAATGTATGTGCTGATCGCAATCTCTTACTACTTTCTCGCGTTTGCCGCGAAGAAAATATCGATAGGTGTGGCATACGCTGTTTGGGAAGGGTTAGGTATCTCGTTGATCACCGTGGTGTCGATCATCGCCTTTGATGCCAACTTAAACCATCAAGAATTGTTTGGTTTGATGTTAGCCGTTGTTGGCATTGTGTGTGTGACCTTAGGGGAATCACATGGTCAACCTAACGCCAAGAAAAATGCCGATAAACCGGCAAAAGAACGTTCATTTTCTACTAGTACAAGGTGCGAATCATGAGTCAATTTTTTACGATGTCATTTGGATTTGTCGTGATGGCTGCCTTGGTCGATATCATGGCCAATATGGCGCTGACACGCTCAAAAGGCTTTAAATATAAAGGCTGGGGCATTGCGGCGATTGTGTTGGTACTGACAGCATTCACACTGTTGGCACAAGCGGTGAAAGAGATCGACTTAGCCATTGCTTATGCCTCTTGGGGTGCGATCGGTATCTTGGGTACCGCAGTGGGTGGAGCCTTGCTGTTTAAGCAGAAACTCAAGCCAATCGGCTGGTTTGGTATCTTTGTGGTGATTGCTGCCGTCGTAGTGATGAAGACCGCTTGATGTAACTTACTGAATGCTAGATATCGTCATTCTGAGCAGCAAGAGACGAGCAAGATTCAGAATCTACCAACAAAAAGTGCTGTGGCAGAAGTGTTTTCTCAGGCTTCACAGCTCGTTGATAGTAGATTCCTGATCTCGCTTAGGCTCGTCGGAATGACGGATTCATTCGTTTTTTAGAAAGAACCGAGGCCAATCCCAAAGCTCGTCATTCTGAACAGCGAGGGACGAGTATGATTCAGAATCTACCAACAAAAAGTGCAGTGGCAGAAGTGTTTTTTCTGGCTTCACAGCTCGTTGATATTAAATTCCTGATCTTGCTTAGGCTCGTCGGAATGACGGATTCATTCGTTTTTAGAAAGAACCGAGGCAAATCCCAAAGCTTGCCACTCTGAATAGCGAGGAACGAGCGTGATTCAGAATCTACCAACAAAAAGTGCTGTGGAAGAGGGGTTTTCTCTGGCTTCACAGCACCTTGATAGTGGATTCCTGATCTCGCCTAGGCTCGTCGGAATGACGGACTCATTCATTTTTAAAAAGAACAGAGGCCAATCCTAAAGTTCGTCATTTTGAACAGCAAGAGACGAGCGTGATTCAGAATCTACCAACAAAAAGTGCTGTGGAAGAGGGGTTTTCTCTGGCTTCACAGCATTTTGCTATTAGATTCCTGATCTCGCCTAGGCTCGTCGGAATGACGGATTCATTCGTTTTTTAGAAAGAACTGAGGCTAATCCCAAAGCTCGTCATTCTGAACAGCGAGGGACGAGCGTGATTCAGAATCTACCAACAAAAAGTGCAGTGGTAGAGGAGTTTTCTCTAGCTTCACAACACGTTGATAGTAGATTCCTGATCTCGCCTAGGCTCGTCGGAATGACGGATTCATTCGTTTAAAAAGAACCGAGGCCAATCCTAAAGCTTGCCATTCTGAACTGCGAGGGACGGTCGTGATTCAGAATCTACCAACAAAAAGTGCTGTGGCAGAGGAGTTTTCTCTGACGTCATAGCATGTCGATATTAGATTCCTGATCCTGCTGAGGCTCGTCGGAATGACGGATTCATTCGTTTTTTAGAAAGAACCGAGGCCAATCCTAAAGCTCGTCATTCTGAACTGCGAGGAACGAGTGTGATTCAGAATCTACCAACAAAAAGTGCAGTGGCAGAGGAGTTTTCTCTGACTTCACTGCACGCTGATATTAAATTCCTGATTTTGCTTAGGCTCGTCGGAATGACGGATTCATTCGTTTCTAGAAAGAACCGAGGTCAACTCCAAAGCTTGCCATTCTGAATAGCGAGGAACGAGTGTGATTCAGAATCTACCAACAAAAAGTGCAGTGGCAGAGGGGATTTTCTCTGGCTTCACAGCTCGTTGATATTAGATTCCTGATCTTGCTTAGTCTCGTCGGAATGACGAGGTTTTTCTTCTCGCCTTAAACAATAAAGCTTGCGCCTTCTTCTGCACTCGATACGTTTTGGCGGATCACGCTAAACAAGCCTCGTCCCCAAGTTTGTTGGGTCGATTCGGTATCGAAATGAATCAACTCGCGACCAGTGGTGTCGCTTAAGTTGTTCAGTTCGCCCGTTTGACAATCAAGGCGAATCAAATCACCGTTGCGCACTAAACCAATCGCGCCACCACGAATGGCTTCTGGAGAAACGTGAATCGCAGACGGAATTTTACCGGATGCACCAGATAAACGACCGTCCGTCACTAGCGCGACTTTAAAGCTCGCTTTTTGCACGTTCCCTAAAATTGGCATCAGCTTGTGTAGTTCAGGCATGCCGTTTGCCGCTGGGCCGTTGTGTGTGACCACAACGATGCAGTCTTTGTTCAGCTCGCCACGTTTGTACGCGGCCTCCACTTCGTGTTGGCATTGGAATACGATCGCTGGTGCAACAATCACGCGTTGCTCTTCTTTCACCGCAGACACTTTCACCACGGCTTTGCCTAAGTTGCCAGTCAATACGCGAGTGCCGCCAGTATTTTGGAATGTGGCGTCTGGTTTGGCGATCACGTCACCGTCTTGGCTGCCTTGGCACGATGTCCAGGTCAGTTGGCCATCGACAAGGCTCGGTAGCGTCATTTGGTCTTCAAATTCACCAAACACGGGTTTCACATCGCGATGCAAAAGCTCGGATTGGTTCAAGCGGTGCAATAACGCTGGCACGCCCCCCGCGTCTTGGAACGCGTTCATATCGGCTGGGCCGTTCGGGTAAACGCGCGCTAATAAAGGAACCACATCCGACAGATCGCTGATGTCTTGCCAGGTGAGCAAGATGCCAGCAGCACGCGCCACGGCGATCATATGAATGGTGTGATTGGTGCTGCCGCCAGATGCAAGTAGAGCGATGATGCCGTTGACCAAGCTCTTTTCTGTGACCACCTCGGCCAGCGGACGGAAGTGTGCAGAACCCGCCGTCATTGAGGCGATTTTCAGAGCCGCGTGATTGGTTAACGCTTTACGCAGTTGGGTATGGGGATGAATGAATGCCGAACCTGGCAGCATCAAGCCCATGGCTTCGAACACCAACTGGTTGGTATTGGCGGTGCCGTAAAATGTACACGTACCCGCAGAGTGGTAAGCGCGACACTCCATATCCAGCAGAGCGTCTTTGCCGACTTCTCCCGCTGCGTATTTTTGGCGCACGTCGACTTTCTCTTCGTTGCTGATGCCTGTTGCCATCAGACCCGCTGGCACAAACGCCGTTGGTAGGTGTGCGTAAGACAGCGCGCCCATCAGTTGCCCCGGTGCGATTTTGTCACAGATGCCAAGCAGTAATGTGGCATCAAAGACATTGTGACTCAAAGACAACGCCGTTGATTGCGCAATTAAGTCACGCGAAAACAGCGACATATCCATGCCTGCTTGACCTTGAGTCACCCCATCGCACATCGCTGGCACACAACCTGCGACTTGCGCCGTATGGCCGTAGTCCGCCAGCACTTTTTTGATTTGTGCTGGGTAGTCTTGGTACGGCTGGTGGGCGCTCAACATGTCGTTGTAGGCGCTGATCAGCGCGACATTGGCATGAGTAAAATCGAGAATATTTTTCTTTTCAGAAGAGCAAGAAGCGGCGACTGCATGGGCTAAGTTACCACAAGATAAACCAACACGGCCTTTGCCAGCTTCGGCTTGCACTTCGGTGCGAGCAAGAAAGGCAGCGCGCGCTTCACGGCTGCGCTCGGTCAAGCGTTGTGTGACCTCAAGAACAACAGAGTGAGTCATTACGCCACCTCGATCGCTTGCATTTTGATTAGCTCAGCGGCAGAGCGTTCCACCACGTCGCTGATGTCTCCGTCGATACTGACGATCAGAGTTTGAGGCTCGTTGTCTGGGCGCTCTAGTGTCTCGAATTGGCTCTTCACCATGTTTTCTTTCATGAAGTGGCCTTTGCGCATACGCATGCGATTAAGGATCAACTCCCTATCGCCATCAAGGAACAGGAAGGTCACGTTGTTGTTGCCTTCGCGGATCTGATCGCGGTAAATCTTTTTCAGTGCTGAACAGACAATAATGCCGTGTTCGTTTTTGCTTTCTAGGCTGTACGCCGCATCACGAATGCGTTCTAGCCATGGCTTGCGATCATCATCGTTCAGAGGCTGGCCCGAAGCCATTTTCTGAATGTTCGCTCGTGGATGAAGATCATCACCATCAATGAATTTACGCCCTAGCTTTTTCGCTAGATGCTCACCAATTGTGCTTTTACCACTAGCACAAACGCCCATAACGATGACACTACTACCAGCCATAACTTATCCTCATAACCAAATTTGCGCGTGATCTCAATTTTTGAATTCACTTTAAAATATGGGTTTATCTTATTCATGTTATCGGTAACATGTTACCGGTAACTGAAATAAATGTGAACCATAACACAAACAATAATTCTTAAAGGTGAACCTATGGAGCAATTAACCCAAGCCCCAGATCCTACGTTCCTACTGACGATTGCAGGCCTTGCCATTGCAGCGTTACTCGTTCTGATCATTAAACTGAAAGTCCATGCTTTTGCTTCCCTTACTATGGTGAGTTTAGGTACGGCAATCGCCACTGGCGTTCCTTCAGAGAAAGTCGTATCGACCATGATGGGCGGCTTCGGCGGCACACTGGCTTCCGTAGCATTGCTGGTTGGTCTTGGTGCGATGATCGGTAAAATTCTTGAAGTGACTGGCGGTGCGAAAGTGCTGGCAGACACTTTGATTGGTCGCTTTGGTAAAGAGCGCGCACCATTTGCTTTGGGCGTCGCTTCATTACTGTTTGGCTTCCCAATCTTCTTCGATGCTGGCCTTGTAGTGATGATGCCAATCATCCTAAGTGTGGCGGCTCGTTTTGGTGGCTCACCAATTAAATACGCGTTGCCAGCAGCCGGTGCTTTTGCGGTTATGCACGCGTTTGTTCCACCACATCCAGGTCCGGTTGCAGCGGCAGAATTCCTTGGCGCAAACATCGGTCTGCTATTGGTGGTGGGTATTTTGGTTGCCATTCCAACTTGGTACCTTGGCGCTTACCTATTTGGTTTGTACGCGGGCAAAAAATTCGATATCCCACTATCTAAAGCCTTCTTTAATGGCGAAGCGATGGTGGATGAGCGCAACGCACCAAAATTTGGCACGGTTATGACCATCCTTGTGCTGCCAGTCCTGCTAATCTGTTTGGATACGGTACTGAACACACTGGCGGTTGCGGGTGTGATTGATGGCAAAACGGCACTGGTTGAGTTCCTACGTATGCTAGGTAAAACTCCAGTCGCGTTGCTGATTACTTTGATTGTCTGTCTGGCTGTGTTTGCCAAAGACTACGGCATGGCAAAACTAGAAAAATTGTGTGGTGAGTCATTGGCTCCAATCTGTGGCGTTATCCTAGTAACGGGTGCAGGTGGCATGTTTGGCGGCGTACTGCGTTCAAGTGGTATCGGTGATGCACTGGCTGACGTTCTTACAGACACAGGTATGCCTGTGATTGTGGCGGCGTTTGTGATTTCAACCTGTCTGCGTGTTGCTCAAGGCTCGGCAACCGTAGCGCTAACCACTACGGCAGCTCTTATCGCGCCAGTTGTGGCAGCATCAACAGGTTTGAGTGAACTAGACCTTTGCTTTATCGTAATCGCGATTGCGGGTGGTGCAACGGTACTGTCTCACTTCAATGACTCTGGTTTCTGGTTGGTATCTCGTTTGCTTGAGATGGATGAGAAAACCACATTAAAAACTTGGACGGTAATGGAAACGTTACTTGGCGGTATCGCGTTTATTATCGTCGCAACATTAAGCTTTATTCTTTAGAGGTTCCCCATGACAACACTTGAACAACGATTAAGAGAAATCAAAATCGTCCCAGTTATCGCAATCAACGACGTAGCACACGCTCTGCCACTGGCAAAAGTGTTGGTAGAAAACGGTTTACCATGTGCGGAAGTGACATTCCGCACCGAAGCGGCGGCGGAGTCGATTCGCATCATGCGTGAAGCGTACCCAGAACTGTTGATTGGCGCGGGCACCGTTCTGACCACAGAACAAGTGGATATCGCGATCGAAGCGGGTGTGGACTTTATCGTTAGCCCAGGATTCAACCCAACCACAGTGAAATACTGTCAGCAACGTGGCGTGACTATCGTACCGGGCGTAAACAACCCAAGCTTGGTTGAGCAAGCGATGGAAATGGGTCTGCGTACGTTGAAGTTCTTCCCTGCTGAGCCATCAGGCGGCGTAAACATGTTGAAAGCACTCACGGCGGTTTACCCAGTGGAATTCATGCCAACAGGTGGCGTAAGCCCATCCAACGTGGAAGATTACCTAGCGCTGAAATCGGTTGTGGCTTGTGGCGGTACGTGGATGGTACCAACCGCAATGATGGACAACGGCGATTGGGAAGGCATTGCTGAATTGGTTCGCGCAGTTAAGTAAAACGCACAAACGGCTCCGAAATGCCCGTGAACGTTAGAAAACGTGATACGAAAAAGGGTCATCAAGTTACTTGATGACCCTTTTGCTTTTGGGAATGAAACGGCTTTAGAAGTGATGCTTCATAAAGCGCTTAATAAAGTGAATAAAATCGGCTTCGGCTAGCTTCGCGCACTTCAATGTTTGGGCGTGAGACAATTCTACATCTCCCAAGCCTTCTGCCATGTTGGTGATCGCACACACTGCCAATACGGGTAAGCCGCAATGCGCCGCAGAAATCACTTCTGGCACGACCGACATGCCCACGACATCACCACCGATGATTTGCATCATGCGGATTTCGGCTGCGGTCTCAAAGTTGGGGCCTGTGTAAGAGACAAACACACCTTCATTCAGGTGAATGCCATTGGCTTTGCCGACTTCAAACGCTTCTGCGCGCAGGGCTTTGTCGTACGCATTGGCGAGGCTGAAGAATCTCGGGCCGTACTCTTCATCATTCGGACCGATCATTGGCGATTCAGGCATGGTATTGATGTGATCATGAAATACCACCAGAGAACCGACATCGATGCGTTCAGGGCGAAGTGAGCCTGCCGCGTTGGTGACGAGCAGAAACTCACAGCCCAGCTTTTTAAAGGTGCGCACGGGCGTTGTCATGACCTTCATTGAGCCGTGTTCGTAGTAGTGACCGCGACCTTTCATGCACACGACGTCTACGCCGCCCATGGTACCAAGTACCAACTCACCAGAGTGGCCTTGCACGGTGCTAACCGGAAAGCCTTCGAGCTCTTCGTATGGAATGACCACTTTGTCTTGTAGCTCGTCTGCCAATACGCCTAAGCCAGAGCCTAAAATAAACGCCGCTTTAGGTTGGAAGTTTGGTTTGCGTTCGCGAATGGTTTGTAGCGCGCCGATTACTGGATCGTGATTCATGTTAGTCACCTTCTGGTTGTGTGTTGATTCCATTGTGTGACTTTCTGCGCTGGTTATCTTTGCTTTATTCGCTACTATCATCCTTAAAAAGAGGATGATGAAATTCGCTAGGACTCAATGCATGAAGTCAGAACCATTTGAGCGCGTGACGCTGAAGATGCTGCGTTACTTTTACGAGGTCGCACAAACCAAGCATTTCACTAAGGCGGCCGAGAACCTCAATATCACCAATTCGCCGTTGAGCAATCGCATCAAAGAGTTGGAAGATGTGCTTAACGTCAAACTGTTTGAGCGTGACTCAAGAAACGTCATGCTGACGGAGGCCGGGCGATTGTTGGAGTCCAAATGCCAACTGATTTTTCAGACCTTGGATGTCTCACTCAATCAAGTGCAGCAAGTGGGATTGAACCAGAGAAATATCTTGCGAGTTGGTGTGGTAAGTAGCGCATTTTGGGGCGGATTTGATCGTCTGTTACAGCACTTCCATGCTGAGCATGACACTTATCACGCCGACATTTTTGACCTCAACCCAGAGACGCAAAAGAAGCATCTGAGCGAGAAGAAAATCGATATAGGCATTGTTCGTTTTGCCGATGTACTCAATATTTATCCGTATCAGTCGGTGTCTTTGGGCAAAGATGTGTTTGTGGTGGCGGTGTCGGAGCAACATGAGTTAGCCAGCAAATCTTTGCTGCGACTCCAAGATTTAAAGACGTGTGAGTTTGCGTTTATGAGTTTGGCGAATTCTGCCTCGGCAAACTTCATCATTAATGCCTGTCTGCAAGAAGGCTTTTCACCCCATATTGGCAAACAAGTGGTGGAGCCAAGCACCTTGATGGCGTATGTGGCAAACAGCAATACCGTGACGTTGGTGCCGTCGACGTTTTCTCAGCATCATTGGCATGGGATTCGTTTTATCAAGCTGAAAGAATCACTGCGTGCAGACTTGTGCCTGATTCATGACGGTAAGCAGGAGAGTGCTATCAAAGCCGAGTTTATTCGCACGTTATTGGAGAATGCGAGTTAAGCATGGGCAAACAAAAAAGGTCACCCTAAGATGACCTTTTCAAATGATTCGCTGAAATCAGCAATGCGATTAGCGCGCAATTAACGCATCGTTACGAACTCTTCTGAGCCCGTCGGGTGGATAGCCACAACAGAGTCGAAGTCTGCTTTGGTTGCGCCCATCTTCATTGCTACGCCGAAGCCTTGGATCATTTCATCTACCGTGAAACCGATGCCGTGTAGACCAACAACCGTTTCTTCTTCGCCCGCACATACAAGCTTCATCTTACATGGTTGACGGTGCTTAGTAACGGCGGTGTACATCGCAGTAAAGCCAGACGTGTAGACTTTGATGTTGTCTTTGCCGTACTTCTCTTCCGCTTCTTGCGTTGTAAGACCGATAGTGCCGATTGGTGGGTGGCTAAATACCACAGTTGGTACCAAATCGTAGTCCATCTTCGCGTTTGGTTTATTGTTGAACAAACGCTCAGAAAGTTGACGACCCGCTTTCACGGCTACTGGCGTTAGCTCGATACCGCCTTCCATGATGTCACCCACACAGTAGATGCCTTTCACGTTGGTTTCTTGGTATTCGTCTACCTTAATGTAGCCTTTTTCGTTCGTTGCAACGCCAGTTGACGCTAGGTTAATTGCATCAGTTGCTGGGTGACGACCGATTGCCCAAATCAGTTGGTCAACGTTTTGACTCTCACCGTTTTCTAGGTGCAGAGTTAGGCTGCCATCGGCTTCTTTTACCACTTCTTTTGGTACAGAATGGGTATGCAGTGTTGGGCCTTCTGCTTCCATTACTTCAACCAACGTATCGATGATCATTGGATCGAAGCTACGCAGTGGTGACTCTTTACGTACGAACAGGTGCGTTTCTGTACCTAGTGCGTGCAGCACGCCAGCAATTTCAACTGCGATGTAGCCAGCGCCGACAACCGCAACGCGTTTTGGTTGCTCTGCTAGGTCGAAGAAGCCGTTTGAATCGATGCCGTATTCAGCGCCTGGAATGTTTGGAATAGTAGGACGACCACCCACCGCGATCAGGATGTGATCCGCAGTATAATGTTCACCGTTTACTTCTACGGTTTTCTCGTCAACAAACTTAGCAAAGCCTTTAATTACGTTTACTTTGTTGTTGCCAAGAACGCGATCGTAAGATTGGTGAATACGACCAATGTACGCCTGACGGCTCTCAACCAGTTTGCTCCAGTCGAAACCTTTCACGTCGACATCAAAACCGTAATCTTCTGCGTACAGGTTCATTGCTTCTGCGATTTGTGCGCCGTGCCACATCACTTTCTTCGGTACACAACCTACGTTGACACAGGTACCGCCGAGATCTTGAGCTTCGATTAGCGCTACTTTCGCGCCGTACATCGCCGCACGGTTTGCAGATGCGATGCCGCCACTGCCGCCACCGATACAGATATAGTCAAAATGAGTCGCCATTACTTTCTCCAAGAGCTTATAAATTTTATCTGGTACATAGATAGATTGGGATGACCTTGCCTGAACTCAATGCCACCGTTATCCCACTATCATAAATCGAATGTAACGAATTCCTAAATGGGAAAAAGTGACATTGCTTATGACAAATAGCGATGAGAGGTATAAAAAGAAGAATAAGCGCGATCAGACGGCGGAGTTGAGAGCATAAAAAAGCGCAACGAAAATGTCGTTGCGCTTGAAGATATCAGTACTGAAGTGCTTACTCTGGCACAATCCAGTCCACTTTCCAGTGGCCAGTTGCTGGTGCGATCGCGTCTTGCAGGAATGGCAGAATCTCTTTCATCTGGCTTTCCAGTTTCCATGGCGGGTTAATCACAATCATGCCGGATGCCGTCATGCCGCGCTCGTTGGTATCCGGTGCAACACCTAACTCGATTTGCAGAATTTTACGAATACCGAGTGCTTCCAAACCTTCGATCATATCTTCGATGTCGTGACGGTTTACCACTGGGTACCAAATCGCGTAGATACCGGTGGCCCAACGTTTATGGCTCTGATGAATCGCTCGCACCACATCGCGGTACTCTTTCGCGAGTTCGTATGGTGGGTCAATCAGCACCAAACCACGACGTTCTTGTGGCGGTAAGCTTGCTTTGAGGCGTTGGAATCCGTCCTCTTTGAAGATGCTCACTTGGCGATCACGATGGAATTCTTGCTCTAACAATGGGTGATCGGCTGGGTGCAACTCGGTCAGCACCATGCGATCTTGTGGGCGGATTTGCGCGCGCGCCACACGTGGTGAGCCTGGGTAGTAACGCAGCTTCTCGCCATTGTTGAGCACTTTAATGGCATCGATGTAGCTTTTGATGTCTTCGGGAATGCTTGGGTTATCCCAAATACGTGCGATGCCTTGTTTGTATTCGCCCGTTTTTTCAGACCATTCGTGAGTCAGATCGTAACGGCCCACACCCGAGTGGGTATCGTGATAAACGAATGGCTTATCTTTTTGTTTCAGCGCATCAAGAATGAGGCTTTGAACGATGTGTTTGACCACGTCGGCATGGTTGCCAGCGTGGAAGCTGTGGCGGTAACTTAACAAATTAAACTCTCGAAACACTCTTTGGTTGAGTGTGGTCTGTGATTTTCACTCTATGGCGGTATTATACTCAAGTAACTTAAAGATGTAGAACTTCCAATCAAATCTGTTCCTCTGATAAGGGGACGCTATTGAAATTTCTTTAAGTCACCCACACTTACTATTGGTAATCGAATTGAACTAGGTGAGTTTCTCGCACTCAAAAGGGTGTGAAATTTCATTTAGGTATAACAAGACTCAAGGACAGAGTAGCGCTGGTTGACTATATGATGGTCATCGCGGCATAGAGAAAGGGAACGGAGCTCCCCCAATCCATGTTGCTGGCTCGTCTGTACATTGAGTTGGCCTATCTACACAAAATAGACAGGCAATCACAGAGTCAAAACACAAAAGGAATTATTCATGTCTAATCCTCTTCTGACGTTTACGGACCTACCTCCGTTTTCTCAAATTAAACCAGAACACATCAAGCCTGCCGTTGAGCAAGCGATTGCTGACTGCCGAGCAAAAATCGATGAAGTTCTACAAGACAACGCTCACCCAACTTGGGACAGTGTGATTGCGCCAATTGAAGAAGCGGATGATCGCTTAAGCCGCATCTGGTCGCCAGTGGGTCACATGAACTCGGTAGTGAACAGCGAAGAGCTACGTGAAGCTTACGAAAGTTGCCTACCAATTTTGTCAGAGTACGGCACTTGGGTTGGTCAGCATAAAGGGTTGTACGAAGCGTACAAAACCATCAAAGCGAGCGAAGAATTTGCAACGTTAACTCGTGCCCAGCAGAAAACCATCACTGATGCACTGCGTGATTTCGAGTTATCAGGCATTGGTTTGCCATCCGATGAGCAGCACCGTTACGGCGAGATCAGCAAACGTATGTCTGAGCTGAGCTCTAAATTCTCTAACAATGTGCTGGATGCCACCATGGGTTGGACCAAGCACATCACAGACGAGAAAGACCTAGCAGGTATGCCAGAATCGGCGCTGGCAGCAGCGAAAGCTGCCGCAGAAGCAAAAGAGTTAGATGGTTACCTCATTACGCTAGATATCCCATCTTACCTACCTGTCATGACGTACTGCGATAACCAAGAGTTGCGTAAAGAAGTGTACGAAGCGTACGTGACGCGCGCTTCTGATCGAGGTCCAAACGCAGGCAAATGGGATAACTCAGAAATCATTACTGAGCAGCTAAAACTGCGCCATGAAATTTCACGTATGCTAGGTTTCAATACTTACAGTGAAAAGTCGTTAGCAACAAAGATGGCTGAAACGCCGGATCAAGTGCTGGGCTTCCTGAATGACCTAGCGACACGTGCGAAACCGCAAGGTGAACGTGAAGTCGAAGAGTTACGTCAGTTTGCGAAAAGTGAGTTTGGTGTTGAAGAGCTGAACGTTTGGGATATCGCTTACTACAGCGAGAAACAAAAGCAGCACCTGTTCCAAATTTCGGATGAAGAACTGCGCCCATACTTCCCAGAGTCAAAAGTCGTGAGCGGTCTGTTTGAAGTGCTAAACCGCGTGTTTGGTATGATAGTAAAAGAGCGCGAAGGCGTAGACACTTGGCATGAGTCCGTGCGCTTTTTCGATATCTTTGATGCTGAAGGCACACTCCGTGGCAGTTTCTACCTAGATCTCTACGCTCGTGAACACAAACGTGGCGGCGCGTGGATGGATGATTGTCGTGGTCGTCGCGTTACGCTATCTGGCGAGCTGCAAACGCCGGTTGCGTATCTAACGTGTAACTTCAACCGTCCAGTGGGCGACAAACCAGCACTGTTCACGCACGATGAAGTCGTGACGCTATTCCATGAATTTGGTCATGGAATCCACCACATGTTGACGCAAGTTGATACAGGTGCTGTTTCAGGTATTAATGGCGTGCCTTGGGATGCGGTTGAGCT
The DNA here is from genome assembly GCF_033340055.1 of Vibrio sp. 1580. Classification (NCBI taxonomy): domain Bacteria; kingdom Pseudomonadati; phylum Pseudomonadota; class Gammaproteobacteria; order Vibrionales; family Vibrionaceae; genus Vibrio; species Vibrio sp. 1580. The sequence goes on along the minus strand of NZ_JAWOVT010000006.1, from coordinate 302,503 downwards.
ACCAAGTCAGTTCCTAGAAAACTGGTGTTGGGAAGAGGACGCTCTGGCGTTCATTTCTGGTCACTATGAGACAGGTGAGCCGCTACCGAAAGCGATGCTAGACAAAATGCTCGCAGCGAAAAACTTCCAATCTGCGATGGGTATTTTGCGTCAGCTAGAATTCGGCTTGTTCGATTTCACGCTTCACACTGAATATGACCCAGAAGTGGGTGCGCGTGTACTGGAAACTCTGGCGAAAGTGAAAGAGAAAGTCGCGGTAGTTCCTGCGGTTGAGTGGGCGCGTTTCTCACACAGCTTCGGCCATATTTTTGCTGGTGGCTACAGTGCGGGTTACTACAGCTACCTATGGGCTGAAGTGCTGTCGTCAGACGCGTATTCTCGCTTTGAAGAAGAAGGCATCTTCAACAAAGAGACGGGTCTAAGCTTCCTGAACAACATCCTAGAAATGGGAGGCAGTGAAGAGCCAATGGAGCTGTTTAAGCGCTTCCGTGGCCGCGAGCCACAAATCGATGCACTGTTGCGCCATTCGGGTATTGCGGCGTAAATTGAGCAAAAAACATCAAGGCCAACCGAACGGTTGGCCTTTTTTGTACATTTTTTATAAAAAATTTTACGGATTTACGTTGCGGTTGATCGGGTTCTGCAACGATATCAATGTCTCCGTGGACTGAACCTCATCAATGGCTTGCAGCTTGTCGATCAGTACAAATTGCAGCTCTTCAATCGATTTGCACATCAATTTGACGAATATGTTATACGCGCCCGTGGTGTAGTAAGCTTCAACGACTTCGTCGAGCGCGTTGAGTTTTTCTAACGCGGAGTGGTAATCACGAGCTGCATTGAGGTTAATACCAATAAAGCAGCACACATCGTAGCCAAGCTTTTTAGTATTGATGATCACCTCCGTTCCTTCGATGATGTCCGCCGACTTCATCTTCTCGATACGCACATGGATAGTGGCAGGGCTGACATCGAACTGCTTTGCCATTTCTGCGTAGGGCGTTCTGGCGTCAGCCATCAGTGTTTTTAATATTGCGCGGTCAAGGTCGTCGAGTTTCGGCAGGCTCGCATTCATACTATGATTTCCGTTAGGGATAGAGTTTTACCTCCCTTTTATACTCATAGCGGATAGGATTCACAAGGTTTGGCAGGAGTAACTGCGGGTTAACTCCGAGCTATGGAGATAATGTGCAGCGTTTTCTGGTTATTGCCGCGCTATGTTGGAGCGCGTTTGCTACGGCCTCAGATCCGAAGGTGTTGGTCGTGCACTCCTATCATCAGGGTTTTTTCTGGACGGACTCCATACAGCGAGGCATCGAGCAACAGCTGGGCGATCGAGCGCTGGACATGCGTGTGCTCTATCTAGACTCGAAACGTAACCAGAGTGAGCAGTTTTTTGCGCAACTAAAATCCTTGTATCTTACGAAATTACGCAAAGAGCGATTCGATGCCATTTTAGTGAGCGATAACAATGCACTTGAACTCATGCAGCGTTTAGCCCCAATCATCAAAGACACCCCAGTTATATTTAACGGCATTAATAACTACCATCCTTCTTTACATCGTTCTCTGAATGCAACCGGAGTCATGGAAGATGTCGATTTGGAAGCGAATCTCGCTCTTATTGAGCGCTTACATCCGAACTACACACAAGTTCTCATCGTCAGTGACCACTCGGTGACCGGTGAGGTGTTGCGTTATCAAATCGACAATTTTGTCCTCAAGTTCCCGCAATATCGAGACAAAATCGTACAAGTTGTCCCAGACAGTATCATCGATCTAAAACAACAAGTCGCAAAACTGAGTTCCGATAAAGTCGTCTTGTTCTGGACCTATTACCGAGATAAACAAGGTATGGTTGGCAGCGAGCGTGACTGGGTTGGTGTCAACAAAGTCTCAAACGCGCCGCTGTTTATGGTGCATGACATTGGTTTGGGTCATGGCGCAGTTGGAGGGGTTATTCAAAGTGGTTATCGGCATGGTATTGAGAGTGCAGAGATGCTTGAATTCGTTTTGGATAACCCTGATCAGCCTCTGCCTGCCGTGAAAAAAAGTGATTCTGAAATAAAGCTCGATTACCAAGCGGTAGCGCGTTGGGGATTGGGGGCTGAACAAGAGGTTTCTGCGGTATTTTTTAATAAGCCAATGAAGCTTTCTGAACGTTTTGCCAAGGAAATTCGCCTGTTTGGTAGCCTGTTGGTGGTGATGTCGGTGGTCATTTTGCTGATGGGTTATTATTTACAGCGGATGCGTCGAAGTGAGAGCGCTGTGCGAGAAAGCCAGGCTATTCTAGAATCGATTTTCGATCAGAGCATGCAGTATATGGGCATTTTGGATGCCAACGGTGTGCTTAAATCGGGCAACGATCACCTTCAATCCTTACTTTATCACCAAGGACTGCGTTTAGACCGACCACTTTGGTTTCATCCCAACTGGAGTGAGAAAGCCCAAGCGCTGCTAGAGGAGTATTTCCATGCGCCTCACCATCAAGTGTCGACGTTTGAAGCTGAAATTTGGAGTAAAGAACACGGCGCCTTGGTATTAGAAGTTTCGCTCAAGCCTTTTTCTCAGCAAGTAGGGAATCATAAGCAATACTTGTTTGAAGCGCGCGATATTACCAGTCGTAAATTGATGGAGGACAAGCTCTACCAACGTGAGTCAACCCTACGCAACTATTATGAGCAGCAGCCCGTGATGATGGTGACGCTTGATAGTAATAACCGAATTCAAGAAGTGAATCGATTTGCTCAACTACTTCTTGGCTACAAACCGATGGACATGCTCGGACATCGCCTGAGGGAGTTCTATTTTGATGACAAAGTGCTGTTCCCTCGCCAAGTGTTATTGCAACCCAACCAGCAAGTGCATGGTGTTTGGCGACGTGAAGTCGAGTATCGTCATGCAAATGGTCATCGTGTTTGGGTGCGCGAGAATATTCGTCCGCTGAGTGAATCTGAGCAACTGCTGATTGTGGGCGAAGATATTACCGAAACCAAACTGCTCTCCGAGAAATTGGAATACCAAGCTCGCTATGACTTACTGACGGGGACTTACAACAGAAACCATTTTGAACTAGAGCTTAAGACCGCACTGTGCGAAGTGGACAGCCATCGTCGAGTCCACGCCATGCTGTACCTCGACTTAGATCAGCTAAAAGTCCTCAATGATACGGTTGGGCATGATGCAGGTGATGCGGCGATTCAATTCTGCGCCAGTATGCTGGAAGGCGTTCTGCCGTACAATTCCATCTTGGCTCGAATGGGAGGCGATGAGTTTGCGGTGTTACTCAAAGACTGTGACGAATATGGCGCCATCAATATTGCCAAACTGATCATCTCGACACTAAGCGAACACCTCTTTATTTGGGAAGACACACGCCTGTTCATCAGTTGCTCAATTGGTATCCGTATCATCGATCATACCGCTGATACGCCACAAATGGTGCACGCTCAAGCAGACTCTGCTTGTCACGCCGCTAAAGAGCAAGGCCGTAACCGCTATAATCTATTCAGCTTAGATAACGAAGAGTTGCAGCGTCGTCAGATGGAAATGCAGAGCGTCAATTTGGTGCATGAGGCATTGTCGAATCAACGTTTAGAACTGTTTGCTCAACCGATAAAAAGCTTACAAAAGCACGAGACTCAAATGTATTTTGAGATTTTGGTGCGTATTCGCAATGGGTACGGTGATTATGTTTCTCCTGCGCTGTTTATCCCTGCTTCCGAGCGCTACAACATTGCCCATTGGATTGATAAGCAGGTTATTACTCAAACGCTAGAGTGGTTTGAACAGCGTCCTGAGGTGATTGAACAGCTTGGTCGCTGTTCGATAAACCTTTCAGGTCAATCTATGGGGAATCAAGAGTTTATTGACTTCTTATTGGAGCGATTGGAAAGTTCGACTCTGCCGTGTGAAAAAATCTGCTTAGAAATCACCGAGACAGCGGCGATGAGCAATCTGGATCAAGCCATTGAGCTGTTTACCAAGCTAAAGGCTTTGGGTTGCATGATTGCATTGGATGATTTCGGATCTGGATTGTCTTTATTTGGTTACTTAAAGAAACTTCCTGTCGATATCGTGAAAATTGATGGTCTTTTCGTGCAAGATATCAACGTAAATGAAATGGACCGCGTGATGGTTCGTTCAATCAATGACTTGGCGAAACAACTAGGCAAAGTGACGGTGGCGGAGTTTGTCGAAAATGACCAGGTCATGCAGCATTTGATAGACCTCGGTGTGGACTACGGCCAAGGCTACGGTATTGGTCATCCTAAGCCGCTTTCTGAGCTAGTGGAGCAACTGACGGTTGTATAACCTCTGCGTAGCAAGCTCAACCTAGCATTAATAGGTAACTTAGGTATACACTCAGCGCCAGTTACCTCGATTTTTATTGGAGCCTCCTTTTGCAACTGCAATTGATCTGTGAAAACCTGTCTCAACAATCTCATCTTGATGAACTCGCTGCGCGTTGGCGGCTTTCTCATACTGACGATAGCGATTTTGCTTTGGTGCTAACCACCGAGCGTTTGGAGCTACGTAAAGTGGATGAGCCAAAGCTGGGTGCAATCTTTGTGGATTTGATTGGTGGTGCGGTCGGTCATCGTCGCAAGTTCGGTGGTGGTAAAGGTCAGGCAATTGCGAAAGCTGCGGGGTTGAACAAAGGGGCAACGCCAACCGTGTTAGACGGCACGGCAGGTCTTGGTCGTGATGCGTTTGTGCTCGCCTCACTAGGTTGTAAAGTGCAGATGGTCGAGCGTCATCCAGTCGTCGCGGCTTTGTTAGATGATGGCTTGGATCGAGCGAAACAAGACCCAGAAATCGGCACCTGGGTATCTGAGCGCATGTCGCTAATCCATGCTTCTAGCCATGATGCGTTGGAACAATTGGCGCAAGATAAAGACTTTGTCCAGCCAGATGTGGTGTATCTTGACCCGATGTATCCGCACCCAGAAAATAAAAAGAAGTCGGCGCTCGTGAAAAAAGAAATGCGCGTTTTCCAATCGTTGGTTGGCGCTGATTTGGACGCCGATGGCCTACTAGAACCAGCCATGGCGTTAGCCACAAAGCGTGTAGTAGTTAAACGCCCAGACTATGCTAACTGGCTGAACGAGAAAAAACCGACCATGGCGATTGAAACGAAAAAAAATCGCTTCGATGTCTACGTTAAAGCATCGATGGCATAACTTCCTGACGGCTCAACTTTTCTTGTCACAGTATGGTGTATCGTGCTGTGACTCAGCCTCTCTTTCCTCGTCTCTATTGATAGTTTTCTCTTGCTAATTCCCTTCCCTGACTGTATATCTAACTAAGAATTATTATTATTTCACTTGTTGTGATGCGGTCGATAACTGGGAAGCTGGAGTAGTAGAATGGCTAAACGTTTATGTAAAATGAGTCGCAAACAGATCGCGGCAGAACTTGGTGATATCCATCGTTTAGTTGTCGCACCAAAATTCGTTTGTCGTTCTTGCGCACGCTCTTCATCGGCCAAAGATACCCTTTGTAAGCCAGCCGCAATTCCTCCACAAAAATGCCAAGACAAGCCATTGAGTGAGCAACAAGCATGTGGCTTATTGGTTGAAGCTCTGCCATCACAAGCGATTCCAGTGACAACTAAACAAAGCAACGAAAAAGCCGCGATTGTGAAGCGTGTTGTTGAGCGTGTGAAAGAGAAAAAACAAGCCGAAAAATCTCTGGAGCCAGTAAGAGCCGACGCACCAGTATGGTTTGATTTAGCGGATAAAAAATCGCTCAAGAAAGCGAAAAAAGCACTGAAAAAGCACTATAAGCAGCAAAAGAAGTTACTAAAAGTGGCGAAAAAACAACAAAAGTTACTTAAGCGTCAGCGCAAGCTTGAAGCGCGTAATGCGAAACTAGAAGTGTTGCTGCCAACGCCACCTAATGCTTTGATGAACGCAATCTCACAAGCCAAAGTGCATTAATCAAATAAAAAAACGCTCTCCAGTCGGAGAGCGTTTTTTATTGTCGAAATGTTTATAGGATTAGCTGCGTTACTTATTGGCGTAGCTCATCTCTACGCGCTTTTTCACCCAGGTTTCGTTAATCCATAGGGATAGCATGATGATCGCACCGCCAATGGCGAGTCGCATGACATCAACATCGCGGTTCCAAATCACAATGTTTACAATCAAGCCCGCCGGAACCAATGCATTGTTCATTACTGCCAGTGCACCTGCGTTCACCATAGTCGCGCCTTTGTTCCAAGCAAAGTAACCAAAACCAGAAGCAATCAACCCAAGGTATGTCAGAATGCCCCATTGTGTTGCAGTGGTAGGTAGTTTGTCGAGGTTACCCATGAGCGCGAAAGCCACGGTTGCTACACAAAGTGCACCTAAGTAGAAGTAGCCAAACACGGTGTGTTGTGGCAAATCGACGGGTTCACTCTCCATGATATATTTGTAGCCCACCTGACCGATGGCAAAGCAGAGGTTTGCTCCTTGTACGACCAAAAAGCCCAGTAGGAAATCTTCATTAATGCCTGCAAATTTAATCCAGGCGGCACCAAATACGGCTATTGCAGCGGTAACTAAGTACCAAGGTGAAAAGCGACCTTTCAAGAAGTCATAGATTAGCGTGACGTAAATGGGTGTGAATACGGTGAACAGCAATACTTCTGGCACGGAAAGGAGCAAAAAAGATTGGTAGTAGAAGCAATACATCAAGCCGAGCTGGAAGCCACCGACGGTCATCAGTTTCGCGATCAGGGGTTTGCTAACGCCACGGAATTTCAAAAAGGGAATGAAAACCAGGCTCGCCAGTGCCACGCGCATGAACACCGAGAACCAAGAATCAACCTGACCGGCGAGGTAAACGCCGATCAGGCTAAATGAGAATGCCCAAAGTAGGGTAACTGCGGATAGATAAGCCATGGATGAGAATCTTTATCAACAACAAATGTGCCCGCAGTCTAACCAAGTTTTATCGCTGCGCCAATCAGTCTTTTAGCGGTACGACCAGCATATCGACTGGTGAGCAGTTAATCAGCTGTCGAGTCGAAGATAGAATCTTGCTCCAGAAATCTTGGTGATGACCACAAACCACCAAATCAATACTGTAATCTTGAATGGTATCGCACAGCTCATTACTCAAATCGCCACTACCGACTAAAGTATGGACAATTGGGTATTGCGCATATTCAGCGAAGTTTGCCAATTGTGTGCGCGATGCTTCCATTGCTTGATGTTGCGCTTCTGCCATATTGATATCGATAAGCCCGGTGTAGAGTTCTGCGTAGTTCACGTCGATGTGAATAAAAGAGACTTTCGCATCCAGAGGTTTAGCCAGTGATACGGCTTTCTTAATCAACACTTTACTGTCGTCTGAAAGGTCGACTGCCACAAGTATGTGTTTGTAACTCATATTGCTATCTCCTTGTAAGGTCATAGTTTTAGATTAGCACCAACCCCAAAAAAAATTTGCTGAAGTGATCTCATATCGGTGCCGTAGGTACAAAGTCTTGTCTCAGTAATCATGTTATAGTGGCGTTATACCCAAGTGACTTTGATATGCTGAAATAAGCGTAGTGTTACTGACTAGAGTTGAAGTGAAACTTCGCCGTGTCTGCCAGACCAAGCTATTCTCGCAGCGTCACTTATTTCGAGGTTACTTGGGTATATTGCATGCACAATAATAGGAGTTAACATGCTGTCTCAAACTATGGTCGAACAATTGAATGAGCAAATTAACCTAGAATTTTTCTCATCCAATCTATACTTACAAATGAGTGCTTGGTGTGAAGACAAAGGTTTTGAAGGTGCGGCTGAATTTTTACGCGCTCACGCCGTAGAAGAAATGGAGCACATGCAACGCCTATTCACTTACGTGAGTGAAACTGGCTCAATGCCAATCTTAGGCGCTATTGATGCGCCTAAGCATGACTTTGCGAGCCTAGGTGACGTTTTCCGCGAGACATTTGAACATGAGCAAATGATCACGGAAAAAATCAACAAACTGGCGCACGTTGCATTTACTAGCCAAGACTACTCAACGTTTAACTTCCTACAGTGGTACGTGTCAGAACAGCACGAAGAAGAGAAGTTGTTTAAAGGGATTTTAGATAAGATCGAACTGGTAGGTGAAGACGGTAAAGCGTTGTTCTTCATCGACAAAGATCTAGCACAAATGGCGAAAGAAGGTTCATCTTCAATCATGGATGCTCCAGCTGCGTAAACGCGTTTTGGGACGTTGTAAGTAGCGGGTAAAGACGAAGTCTTGGTCGTCTTTTTCTCTTGAGCATTGTTGAAGATGTAGGGAGGAAAAGATGATCAGTGGAGACACAATCTTATTTGCGCTAATGGTGGTAACTGGAGTTAATATGATCCGGTATCTCACCGCTCTTCGTTCTCTAATTTATATCATGCGTGAAGCGCATCCGCTGTTATATCAGCAAGTTGATGGTAATGGTTTTTTTACTACTCATGGAAATGTCACCAAGCAGGTGAGGTTGTATCACTACATTAAAAGTAAAGAATATCATCATCACCACGATGAAATTTTTACTGGTAAGTGTGAAAGAGTGCGTGAATTGTTTGTTCTATCGACCGCGTTGCTCGGCGTGACGCTACTTGCGGCCTTCATTCTCTAAGAGTCAATAATCCAGAAGTTGTTCTGTCTGAGATTTTGCGGACATACAGAGCGCTTAGAGTTTAAGCGCTTTTCCCTTTCGGTATTTGTCGGTAGAATGTCGCGCCTAGAAAGCAAGGATGTGCAATGTGCACATCCTTTTTTATTTTGATTCGATACCAATCAGTCTAAGAGCTACCGATGAGTGAGAAATTTGATGTTGTTGTAATTGGCGCAGGCGCAGCAGGTTTAATGTGTGCTGCAGAAGCAGGCAAGCGAGGCCGCCGTGTTTTGGTGCTCGATCATGCTAAAAAGCCAGGACGTAAAATCCTTATCTCGGGCGGTGGTCGTTGTAACTTCACTAACTACGACGTTTCAGCTAATCACTATTTGTGTCAAAACCCGCACTTTGTTAAGTCGGCGCTCTCCCAATACACTAACTGGGATTTCATCTCGATGGTGTGTAAACATGGCATTGAGTTCGAAGAGCGTGATCACGGCCAGTTGTTTTGTGTCGATGCATTTACGGCCAAAGATATCGTGAAGATGTTGTTAGCTGAGTGTGACATGCCGAACATCGAGCAGCGTTACCAATGCGATGTTCATTCGATTGAAAAAATTGATGAAGGCTTTCGTTTGCATGCTGGTACTGAGGTTGTCGAATGTGAGTCTTTAGTTATCGCAACAGGTGGCTTGTCGATGCCAAAACTGGGAGCGACACCATTTGGTTATAAAGTCGCGGAACAATTTGGTCTTCGAGTTATCCCAACCACGGCAGGGCTTGTACCATTTACTCTGCATAAAGAAGACAAAGAAGACTTTGCTGAGTTATCTGGTATCGCGGTACCTGCGGAAATTACGGCTGAAGATGGCACCATGTTCAAAGAAGCCCTGCTCTTCACACATCGTGGGTTATCTGGTCCAGCAGTGTTACAGATTTCTTCATTCTGGCGGGCCGGACAAAAGGTGTTGATCAATCTTGTGCCAAACGATGATGTTGCTGAGTTATTAGAACGCAGTCGTGAGAAGCATCCAAATCAGTCACTCAAGAATACGCTTGCCAAAGTGCTGCCTAAGCGTCTGGTTGAAGTCTTAATTGAACGTAAAGAGCTAGTCGATAAACCGCTAAAACAGTTCAATCAAAAGGAGCTTGCGGCGATTGTGGAGCGCCTAGAGCATTGGGATATCGCCCCGAATGGCACTGAAGGCTACCGAACTGCGGAAGTGACACTCGGCGGTGTCGATACTGATCACTTATCCTCGAAAACCATGGAATGCAAAGACATTAAAGGGCTTTATTTTATTGGTGAGGTGATGGATGTGACTGGTTGGCTAGGGGGCTACAATTTTCAGTGGTGCTGGTCGAGCGGTTTTGTTGCGGGGCAGTGGGTTTAATCAAACACCAAACGCAGCCTAACTGCATAAAAGATAAGATACAAAAAGAGCACTGAGTTTTATTCAGTACTCTTTTTGTATTCTCATAGCGAGTTACTCGTCTTGATACTTTTCGAGTTTGTTATAGAGCGTTTTCACGCTAATGCCTAACTCCTGCGCTGATTCCGTTTTATTGCCTTGATTCTCTTCAAGGGTATTGAGAATGGCGGCTTTTTCTAGCTCTTCTAGCGAAACGCCCGCCGGAACAAGGTCTTCGATGCTGGTGCCTGTTTCCAATGGTGGTGTGTCGAAGATCAGGTGTTCATCTCGGATGGTGTCATCAGCCAAAATAAATGCACGCTCGATCGTGTGTTTGAGCTCACGGACATTACCTGGCCAGTCGTGTGCAGCGATTTTTTGGATCGCAGAGTCAAGAATCGTTTTGGTTTTTGCCTCATTGGCGTTGCGGTGCGCAATAAAGTGCTTGGCCAGACCGACGATATCACCGCCTCGTTCTCGCAGTGGCGGTATCGTTAATGGGAAATGCGATAAGCGGAAAAACAGATCTTCACGCAGGAACTGCTCCTCAATGGCGATTTTAGGATCACGGTTTGTAGCAGCAATGATGCGAGTATTAGCGATATGAACTGTATTACTGCCAACTGGGCGATACTCTCCGGTTTCTAGCACCCGCAATAGCTTCACTTGATGCTCGATAGGCATCTCGGTGATTTCATCTAAAAATAGGGTGCCGCCCTCTGCCTGCTTAAATACACCTTGGTGAGTTTTATTTGCTCCGGTAAAAGCGCCTTTCTCATGGCCAAACAGTTCACTATCAACCAATTCAGGGCTAATGGCACCACAGTTAATCGCTATAAAGGGCTGCTGTTTACGCTCACTCGCTAAGTGGATGGTCTGCGCCACCAGTTCTTTGCCTGATCCACTTTCACCGACAATAAGGACGTTGGCTTCTGTTTTAGCAACGCGCCTGATCATACGATAGAGCTGATGCATCGGAGAGGAAGAGCCGACCAAAAGACCAAATTGGTCAAGATCGCTGGTGGACACTTTACGCCCTTGATCTTGTTTGTGTTGATAGTACTGGCTGACTTCACTCAGGGTGTCCGTCAGAATGGCAATATCAACGGGCTTTCTGTAGTGAAAAATAGCACCCAAGTTCATCAGCTTATCCAAGTTCTCGTTTGGAGCGCCAGAGCTAATGATGATCAAGTCCATATCGTAGATGTCTTCGATATTAGAAAGACGTTGATAATCTGCACTAGTAAAGTGGGCGACTTCAACAATCGCAACTTCCGGTTTGAGTTGTAGGAAATCTTCAATCCATTGGTCTGCGGCATCGATGTCATGCAGACGAAATTTGTTCAGTTCCTGGCAAGAAGCGATGGCATTTTTAAGTGATGGATCTTGTATTCTTAGAAACAGGCTTGGCATCGACATAGAAATGTCCTCTTTACTATGACAGAAACAATGTACGTGGATTATTCTCACTTCACAAGACAAAATATTGTCAGCATAGATTTAAGGATTTGTTCGGTATTTTTATGTTGTTAGCCCCTTTTTGATATATATCGGTGAGAGCCATCAGTAGATATTTCCTTTTGTTCAGATTTTTATTTTTAAAATAATAAGTTTGCTATTAATTGATTCTGGGGAAATAGCCTTTCTGTTTTATCAGGTTATTTAGGCACAAGTGACGGAGGCTTTATCACCGATTAAAAATTACATTTTTTACGTGTAAATAATTCATGCTTATACTTTATTGCTCATCTCATTTTTACCTCTTTCCTTTATTAGTCAATTAAAAACAATGAGTTATAAAGTTGGCACATGGTTTGCTCCTAGGGAAGTGCAACGTCAATAAAGGAGAATTACTATGAATAACATCGCAGCTAAAATTGTACTTACGTCAGTTCTTGCTACTTCATCTACAGCAGTCTTAGCGAGTGATAAATGGGAAAAAGAATCCATGGACGCTTGGCTAGATGGTAAAGCTGAAACCACACTACTGCTAAACAGCAATCTCAACTCTTTTGATATCAATACCGATGTAGAGAATCAGGTCGTTACCCTTTCTGGTTCGGTAAACAATGATCTTGAAAAATCACTTGCCGAAGAGCTTGTTACTGGTCTTGATGGTGTGAAAAAAGTAAACAACGAATTGTCAGTAGTGAATGAAGGCAAGAAAGAAACTGATTCAGAAGCTTTAGCTACACTGACCGATTCTAAAATCACGACTATAGTTAAAACGCGCCTACTAATGGATACCAATGTGAGTGGTACGGATATTGATGTAACGACAGAACGCAAAACGGTAACGTTGGCAGGTAAAGTTAATTCAGATGCGGAGCATGATCTTGCAATTTCAATTGCAAATAACACCAATGACGTAAATAAGGTGATTGATAAGCTAGAAGTGGTTCAATAATAGCGAGCCGAGTGATTTAACCCACTTTTATTAGGAGGTAACACTATGGTTCGTTGGATGTTTATTTTTCTGGCACTGGCACTAATTTCTGCACTATTAGGCTTTACCGGTATTGCAGGAGCTGCTGCCTCTATCGCGCAAGTGATATTTTACCTATTCCTATTGTCATTAATTGTATCAATAGTGATTGTTCTGCTGGGAAGAAAAAACGTAAATAGATAGGAGATTCTATGCGACTTACGTCATTTATTTACCGTATCGCCGCAGTATTCGGTTTGGTGTTTGCGTTGGCAGCTTGTAGTGAAGAAGGGCCAATGGAACAGGCCGGCAAAAAGATAGATGAAGCCGCCGAAGAAACCCAAAATGCGATTGAAGATGAATGTGAAAACATTAAAGAAAACCTAAACGCTGAAGACCAAGATTGTTAGCCGAATCAGGTTAGGTTTTTACGCATAGCTATGTAAGAGAGGGGCGGTCAATCACCGCCCTTCCTTTTGTCCCAATTGTTTACAATCAGATAAGGAGTCAAAGATGAAAAACATATTTGATGTACTGAAAGAGAGTCATGAAAAGCAGCGCCTTTTACTCGATGCTCTGACGGAAACGTCTGGAGATTCCCCCGCTCGTGAAGAGTTTTACCACAACCTTAAAGAGGAACTCGAACAGCACGCAGCGGCAGAAGAGCGATTTTTCTACGCGCCTTTAATAGATAGCGATAAGACCATTGATCTCACTCGCCATGGCATCGCAGAGCATCATGAAATTGATAAAGTGATTGCACAGCTTGATGCAACCGATATGAGCTCGCCAGCGTGGCTCAACCTAATGAAAACCTTGCGTCACAAAGTGTTGCACCATCTTGAGGAAGAAGAGCAGCGTTTCTTCCAGTTAGCCGGTAAGGTAATGACCGATAAGCAGAAAATGAAACTAGCGGATGGTTATGTTGAAGAGATGGCAAGCTAGGTAGAGTGTTGGACCTTTTCGTGCCATTTCGGCACGGGAAGGCACTCAATCAAGGCGTTTACTCAAGTTCATGTATCCAAGCTCAATCCCCCGCGTATTCTAACTTCCACTAAAAAGTGCACTCGCTGAAGGCAAGGAGAGCGAATGTTTATCATCAAATATTATATTCTTGGCGCTCTGATCAGTTTATTGGCCGCTATATATACGCCTCAAATTATCGTTAGTCTGCTGTTCTTGTGGATATCTCTTTCTTTAGCGTTGGTCAGCGTAGCCTACGTATTCGACATTCCCTCTATTTTTAGAAAAAACCAAGATGGCAAGATTGTCAGGTGGATTCGCTGGGCATTCATTCCATTTTTATTGGGGGCTAGAGCGTATAACGCCTGGGAAAGACGGCGTGATACTGTGCCTCCAATCCAAAAAGTCAGCGACAATTTATACCTATCTCGCCGTTTGTTTCAGAGTGACTTAGATTTTCTCGAATCCAATGAGATCTCTTGTATTGTCGATGTCACCGCAGAATTTGCAGGCCTTGAAAGTGCGATGACCGACAAGCAGTTTCATTACCTTTCGATTCCGGTACTCGACCACAAAGCCCCAACGCTAGAGCGCCTTCGCCATGCGATTAACTGGATTGATACTCAAATCTCGTGCTCGCGGGCTGTGGTTGTGCATTGTGCGTTAGGGCGTGGTCGTTCAGTGTTTGTTGTGGCGGCGTATTTACTGAGCAAAGACCCGTCACTGACGGTTGAATCTGTGATGAAAAAAATCAATGACGTACGTAGTACCGCGAGATTAAATAAATTACAGATTAGGACGTTACGAGCGATCAGTGAAAAAGGCGTACTGGGGCTGGATCAATCCACTTGGATGGTGGTTAACCCTGTTTCAGGTGGCGGCAAATGGGAGGAAAACGAACAGCACTTGATTCGTGAGCTAACCAAAAAATATCGCTTGAGTATTCATCAAACCACCACAAACCTCAGCGCCGAGCAGCTAACACAACAGGCAAAAGAAAGTGGAGCTAAGCAAATCATCGTAGCTGGTGGCGATGGCACAGTAACAGAGGTGGCGAGCCAATTGGTGGATACCGACCTCAAACTCGGTATTGTTCCGCTCGGAACTGCCAATGCGTTATGTCATGTGCTTTATGGCGTTGGCGCAAAATTCTCACCGGTCGAAAAAGCGTGTGAAGCGTTGCTTGGCGGACACTGCCAACGTATTGATACTGCGGAATGTAATCAGCGGCTTATTTTGTTGGTCTTAGGTATTGGGCTAGAACAGAAAATGATCGAGCACGCTCAGCGAGAAGAGAAAAATGTTTTTGGGCAACTCGCTTACCTCACCGGCTTTTTTAATGCTGTAGTGGCGGAAGAAACGCAAGCTTTAACCGTTTCGTTAGACGATCCAACTGAAGATGGAAACCACGACAAGAATACACAAACGCTTGAAATCCATAGTTTTGTCGTTGCGAATATCGCTCCATTTAGTACGTTGCTTGCCCAAGGTGGTGATGCGCCGCAGCCTGATGATGGCAAGCTGCATATCACATATTTAGATAACACCGAGTCTTTAGGCGGACGTCTTATCGCCTTGTCGGATCTGACATTAACGAGCGTAGGCGCACAGGAAGAATCGACACATTTTCAATACGCGACGGCTCAGAGTGTCACTATTTCTGCGAATAAGCCGATTGAGTATGTGATTGATGGTGAACTGTATTCTGATGAGCAACTGGCAATCAAGCTGCGTCCAAAGTCATTGAACGTATTTGTTCCAGGCCAGAGACGTAAATCATCTTCGCTTTAACACTGTAATCCGCGGATAACGCGCCATTTGCTTCGTATTCTACATGGCGCTTTTTCTGTGTTGTTTGATGATTTGGTGTGCGTCGTAAAAAGGCTATCAAGGTCGCTGCGTAGTAGATGCAGCGGCTTTTTTTCTATCTGCACCTTTTACTAGGTTGATTGGGGATGTGGTTTAAACAAAGTGAAGAAAGAAGGGCGAGTATAATTACTCACCCTGAGGTAAGTGCTTTTCAATTTCATCGTTTTCAACTTGTAAAGCAGCTAACCAATAAGAAACAAGTGCGGTTAAGTTGGTGTCGTCAATGGCTCTAAGCAGGGCTTTTAAATCATCTAACAGTAATTTATTCATAAAATGCATTTCTTTGTAATTACCTAGCTCGGCAACGCCGTATTCGGTGGCATTTTCTGCAATGAATTGTTCACCGTCTTGATCGAAGAACAGCTTCGCCATCTTTTTGATCATCACTTTTTCTATTTTCACGAATCGATATGCCGCTCTTGCGAGTGTCATATGTGATTGCGGGTTAACGAGAGGCAAACACGTTTGGCGATGGTGTGTCATTTTTACGAGTAGCTCCCTTACTCGATTGTTATCCAATGTCATAGTGACCTCTTTATTTATGACTATTGTCGTGGGACATTTCTCGTGATGGTTATGTTAATGCGCCTGTGGGCTTGTCAGAAATGGCCAAAGCAAGTTGGCCATTTCTTTGCTCAATACCGAGCTTTGTTGCAAAGGCGACCACCAGGTTTTAGCTAATAAGGCTGATGCTGCTGAGTTTTTCTTTGCAGCTTTTTATATCGCTACGAACTTTCAGCAGAACCGAGTTATCCGCCTGCTCTGGGTGGGAAGTAATCAAATTCTCAATCTCTTTGAGTACCTTGCTTTCGACACCTTCAAGCTGTTCTAAATACATTGACTCTTTGTCAGAGGACACTTCCTTCATCACGTCGCTGTAAACCTCACGCGCCTTGATGGTGTAGGAAACCGGAGTGTCGTCGGCAGATTCTTCATTGTTACTTGCTAGAGAGTAGGGAGTGAGCTCAATGACTGCACGCTCACGTACTCTGAGCAGTTCTACCAACACATTATTCAAAGAAGTGTTGTCGATGTTCTCGATGGCCTTGTTGTAAATTTCATTTCCGCTTTCGATAAGCTCAATGATTGAGGCGATGTTTTCATTTTTCATATGCCACTCCTTATTTACTGGTGATAGGGGTGTTTGAGCGTATGGAATACAAACACGATGTTTCGTCTTCAGTTGCAGGTTGTATGCCAATGAACTTTAAGTCTTATTAATCAGTGGCTTAATGTCTTGTTTTGCAATAACTTGCTAACAGTCGGTAAGGCGCTAAGAAAAAATTACAAGAATGGCGGGGAAAGCCTGGAAAGAATTACACGTACAGATACGGCTTTTTATCGAAACAAAAATAAAACCAATAAAAAACAATACCTTAAAATTCTGGCATGGATATGGCTTTGTAGGGAGTAAGTGAGGTCAAACATTGTTTCACTTGATTCACTACTCAACTCATTAATGGAGGCTAGTTATGGCTACTACAAAAGAAAGCACAGTAAAACCTCAAGAGCAGTTAGAAGAAGCATATCACTTAGCGGAGCAAGCCACGACGGAAGCTGTTGGCGCGATGAAAGACCAAGCCAAAGAGAAGCTGGATGTCGGTGCACAGCAAGTTCAGCAGGCGACCAAGTCGGCAGAAAATGTAATCAAGGAGCGCCCATTGCTGAGCATAGGCTGTGCCTTCCTTGCTGGTTGGGCGGTTTCGAAGCTGATCAAATAATAGTGGTCACCAAGGATTAAGCCACACAACAGAAAGGCGAGGCTTCACATGAATAACTCAGGGCAAGTTACCAATCAGCAATCAGGCTCGGCGGCTTCAGACAGCGGCCGAGCCCCTGATGGGGCAGAAGAACAGGATATCCAACAAACCATTAATGGTTTGAGCAGCATTCTTGCGCAATTGGACCAACTGACGAAATCGCTAAAAGTATGGTCAGGTTCAACGTTGGATTTGTTCCTCTTGGAGATGAAAGTTAACGTGTCCGCAGTGCGTCAGATTTTGCTGTGTACCGTTGTTTTTACTCTATTGTCGGTATTGTTCGTATTCAGTTTGTGCCTTGCCTCTGGGGTGGTGGCTTATCAGTTAACTGCCAACGTGTATGTTGCCGTGGGTGTATTTATCACATCATTAGGCTTGGCATTATTTGCTTTAGCCTGGTGGCAGAAGCGTTTAGTTGGATTTCTTGGATTCAAAAATACGACAGAACAATTACAGGAGGGGTGGGATGCGCTCGCTACAAAAGCTCAATCGAGCCATGCGGATCAAGCGGATGGAAGGTAAAGCGTCTCTAGAGCAATGCTGTTTGTCGATGGAAATGTTCACGTTTACCACCAAGAAGTTTGTGAGAGAAAACCCTTGGACGACATTAGGCATTAGTGCTGTCGTTGCCGTTACCGCTGCAAAAGCAGGTCGATTGTCTCGACTGACTTCTTCTATTTCGTCAATGGGGCTATTGGTTAGCAGCGTGTCTGATATTACCGATTCGCTCACAAAGCCGGTCGCGGCAGCTTCTCTGGATGAGTCAGATGCGGAGCAAAATGGAAATGCAGCAACACAAGTAAGCAACGCTGCGACGACAGAGGGCGAACCACTCTAATAGCGGATTTCACCGCAAAATTTTCTTACCGATTCTGAGCTTATTATGACAGCGAAATTGAACATTCCTGCCAACACTGCGATTGGTGCAACGCTTCTCGTCCTGTTACTCGTCCCAGGGCTGTATTTTGCCAAGCCAATATTGTTACCTATTGTGCTTAGCACCTTTATTTCTCTGCTGTGCAGCCCTTTCATTAATTATCTTGAAGACAAAGGCTTACCACGTGCTATTACCGTCGTGTTGACGCTGTCATTCCTCGTTGGCGCTTCAATTATTGGTCTTGCCGCCATGTCGGAGCCCGCCAAGCAATGGTGGTCTGAGCTGCCCAGTATCGTGAAAAATGTGTCGCAAGAAGTAAGCGAAGTTACTAAAGTTTCGGCTGATCACCTTAATACTCCATTGAATATCGCCAACGATATGAGTATGGATGAGGTCGGGAACAACACCGTATTTTCTTTGGTAAAAACGCTCGCGACCACTACGCCGACGATTTTGACACAAGCGATGATCGTGCTGTTTATGGTTTACTTTATGCTCAATCATGGACGAAGCTTATTTCGAAAGTCAGTGTCTTACCTACATGGGTTCGCCAAACAGCGCCAAGCGATTGAGTTGGTCAAAGCGCTACAGAAAGACCTATCTCGATACATTGGCACCATCACTTTAGTGAATGCGGGGCTGGGGTTGAGTGTTGGGGCCGTGTTTTTTGTTCTAGGCCTTGAAGATCCATTTCTATGGGGCGCATTTGCAGGCGTGATGAATTTTGCGCCGTACCTCGGCCCTGTCATATCCATGGTGAGCTTTGGCTTTGTTGCTTATCTTCAGTTGGAGTCGGTCAGTTTTATGCTGACGGTGGTGTCTATCTATTTACTGCTCAATTTGATTGAAAGTCAGTTTGTTACACCAACACTATTGGGGAAAAGGTTTAACTTAAACCCGTTAGTGATTTTTGTTTGGCTTGTTTTTTGGGGCTGGCTTTGGGGCGGAATGGGACTATTGATCGGTGTGCCGTTGCTGGTTTGTATCAATATTTTGGTTGATCGTCTAGAGCTATGCCAATCAACCCAAAATCAAGCAAAACAAATTACCTCCGCGGACGTGGCACCGCGAGAGTGACTTGAGGATCAAGCTGGTTCAACGAAACAGTTTTTCAGCGCTCACTGGCTGACTAAACAAATATCCCTGACCATAAATACAGCCTTTTTCGAATAAATAATCGGCTTGTTCCCGAGTTTCTATCCCTTCCGCGACGACTTTCAACGACAGCGTTTTTCCCATGGCAATAATGGCATTCACAATCGCGTTGCTGTCGCTATTACTTGGGACATCACTGACAAATGAGCGGTCAATTTTCAGTTTGTTGATTGGCAAACCTTTCAAGTAAGACAAAGACGAATAGCCAGTTCCAAAGTCATCCAGAGAAATCTCAATACCCAGTTCTCGTAATTGATTTAACGATGCAATGGCTTGTTGAGGGTCGATCAGTAAAAAGCTCTCTGTGATCTCCAAATCTAACCGTTGGGCAGGGTATCCGGTGTTATCGAGGATAGTACTTAATCGCTGAATGAAATTTGACTGCTGAAGCTGCAACGCAGAAACATTGACGGCGATTTTGCCAAACTCGATGCCTTGGTCCAGCCAAGCATTACCTTGCAAACAAGCTTGTTGTAACACCCACTCACCAATGCTTTGAATCAGCCCTGTTTTTTCTGCAATTGGAATAAAGTCTGCTGGTGGTACAAGGCCAAACTCTGGATGCTGCCAGCGTAATAAAGCTTCCACGCCGACAATCGTATTTTGTTCCAAGTTGTATTGCGGTTGGAACTCTAACCGGAGTTGTTGTTTTTCTATTGCTTGATGCAAAGCGGATTGAATGCGTACATGGGATACGGATTTATCGGTCAAATCCGGTGAGTAAAACGCGTAGCCGTTGCGTCCATTTTTCTTCGCTAAGTACATCGCAGTGTCTGCGTTTTTCAGTAAGGTTTCACTGTCTTGACCGTCTCTTGGGTACAAGGCAATACCAATACTGGTCGAGACACGAAGTGAGTCGTGATTTGCTAAGTCGAATGGTTGCTGGAATACGCTTAGAATATCGCCGACGGTTTCCAGTAAGGCAACATCACTATGGATGTCTGGCAAAATAATCACAAATTCATCGCCGCCAATACGAGCCACATGCGCATTGAGGTGAAGCACATCTTGCAGACGAATCGCTAACTTAGACAGCAATTGGTCACCACAGAAGTGGCCCATGCTATCGTTGATGTGTTTGAAATGGTCGATATCTAAGAATAGGGTGGCAAACGTCTGCTGGTTTTTGTGTCCGGTTTCGATGTGTTGTTCGAGTAAGCTGAGTAAATGGGTGCGATTAGGTAGATTGGTTAATGGATCGTAAAAAGCCATGCGCTGCAGCTTTTCTTCGTGTGCCTTACGCACAGAGATATCTTCAAACACACAAATGTAGTTAATAAGGTGGTTTTTATCGTCCATTACGGCGCTAATGGTCGCTAATTGCGGATAAATGCTGCCATCTTTCTTTCTGTTGATGAATTCGCCTTTCCATTGGCCTTTGTTTTCGAGTTGATGCCACAACTGTTGATAGAAACCTTGATCATGATGGCCTGAGCGCAGAATTCGTGGGTTTTTTCCTATCACCTCTTCAGAGCGGTAACCTGTAATTTGGGTAAAAGCCGTGTTTACATCAATGATGTTGGCATTGCGGTCTGTAATGACCATGCCTTCTTGCGAATTGTTGAAAATTTGGGACGCTAAGGAGAGCTGCGTTTCTACCATTTTTCGGCGGGTGATGTTACGTGTCATCCCCAGAATGCCGATTAAGTTTCCCGCATGATCACGGACAGGAGACTTAATGGTTTCTAGCCAAGTGGGGTTATTGTTTTCATCAATTTGACGGCATTCTTCAACAATATTTTGCGTGCCCGTGGCTACCACCAATTTATCGGCATCAATGAATTTTTCCGCACGTTCATGGCTAAACAGAGCAAAATCGTCTTTTCCAATGATTTCACTGTTGGTTTTTTGCCACGCGTTTTCTACGCTTCGATTGGTCATCGAATAAAGACCATCCATGCCTTTTATCCATACGTGGTCTTCAAGGCAGTCGATAAACTCTTGTAGTGTTGGTGTTGGCTTTATTTCCGCGCTTTGATGTCGCGTTTGTTCTTGCTGACAGTGCAAGTTGATATCAAAGCTGATCCGCCCCGCGATTGCGCTTAGCCATGCCGAAACAACCGTTGATTGATCATTAGGGTGAGTCAGTGTCAGTACGGCAAGCAATTCGCCATTAGGTAGCCAAATCGGTCCAATGCTCAAGGTTTGCTCTTCAAAGGGGGTATGGCTAACTGTAAAATCTGTCGGCGTAAAGTGATCGACAACTTGCGTTATCACATCGACGATAGCACGATGATTTTGGGTTGAGGTGGACACCTCAGTCGATAGCCACTGCTGAGTATCGCTCAGAGTATAAAGCTGTCCCTGAGCTTGAGTTACATTACAGCATTGTCGCAGAACGTGTTGCCAGTCTGCCATCAAAGGCGAAGGAATAGCGAAGCGAAACATAATTAATAACGAGTCCTAAATCGCCCAAAGGTAATTATATTAGAATCTAGCGTAAGCTATTGGGCTTTGTGAGTATCGTATCCAACGCGTAGCTAAATCCTAGCAGCGTAAAGTGCTTTCTATCATTAAAATGTTATCTATATCTCTTTTTTATCCAACTTATTGCATCGTTTTTTAGGGCTTTTGATAGGTGATTAAGAAGCGTTTACCACTTTGGTTTTCTTGCCCCATGAGACTTGCTGAATGACTAAGCCACTGATGATCAATACCAGGCCAATCAAGGTTGAAGGGTGAATTTCTTCGCCGATGATGGTAGCTAACAACATGAGTGAGATAAATGGAGAAGCAAAGATCAGATTACTGATACGCGCGGTGTTTTGCGTTGATTTGAGTGCACTCAGCCACAAAACGAAAGTGATCCCCATTTCAAACAGTCCGACATACGTCACCGCTGCCCAGCCTTTAGCTGAGATTGCCTGCCAGTCAGCACCTTCATAAAGACTTAAACCAATGGCGAATGGAATAGCGACCAAAAAGCCGAGCAGAACGCCAACCACAGGGTCGGCCTTATTTTTGGTATTTAAAATCCAGTAACCGGCCCACAGCAGCGTTGATAGCAGCGCAAGACCAACACCCAACGGGCTCTCAAATTCCATGCCTAAAAGATTGCCTTGTGTGGCAATCACTATCACGCCGACATAACTAAAACCGCAAGCCAGCCAGTCCTTACCACGGATCTTTTGTCCTAAGAAAACAGCAGCCATTAGCGTTAAGGTGATGGCCCAGCTGTAGTTGATCGCTTG
This sequence comes from Vibrio sp. 1580, assembly GCF_033340055.1. Lineage (NCBI taxonomy): Bacteria > Pseudomonadati > Pseudomonadota > Gammaproteobacteria > Vibrionales > Vibrionaceae > Vibrio > Vibrio sp. 1580. The sequence continues at coordinate 280,267 of NZ_JAWOVT010000006.1, read as the reverse complement.
AGCCTGAGATGCGGGCAGCAAGTCATATGCTTTGAACAGAATAACGTAATACGCCAAAGGGTTAATCAACCCAAGCAGTAGGTAATACCAAGGGTTTGAGAAAAATGTAGCGCTTAACTGGCCCAATTTACCTTGCACACCACAGATTACTGTTAGTGCAATCGCAGAGACGATGCTGGCAATGCATAGCATTTGAATCGGCGTAAATTCTGCCAGCGTGAGTTTAAATGCGGTTGCAACGGTAGACCAAAGTAATACTGCTGAGAGCCCAAATCCTAGGGCGCGACGCTCGTTCATGATGCCTCTGCGTGATGATGTGCCGCTCGGTTTGGATAATTTGAGCGGAAGAAAGAATATTATAGGAAGGCCTAGTGTATGCGAGGATTTTTCATCCAACAAACTGGACATTTATCCAGTGTCTAAATACCATTGTTATAGATACAAAACACAGGCTAACTCGCTATTATGCAATGGATTCTTGAGTACCAATCTCTCATTCTCTCTTCTCTTTGTGCTGCCACGCTTAGTGGTGTCGCTGCCGGTTGGTGGGTGAAACAGCGTTTTATCACCCAAACTCAGCTTCTCGAGCAACAACTTGTTTCAGAAAAACAGCTTCATCAACAGCAACTTGAACAGGTCAAGCAAAGCCTTGCCGATGCTCAGCAAGAGTTGGATGAGTTAGATGATGAGCGCGATAAAGCCGCGTTTGAAGTGCGTCAAACGCACGGAAAGCTGATGGCAGCTATGGAAAAACTGCGTTACTTCGAGGCTGTAAAGCAAGAGCGCCAGCAATACTTTGATGAGCTTGGTCAAATGCGTGAACACAAATCACGTCTAGAAACGCAGCTGCGTGAACAGCAAGCTCGCCATGAGCAAATTAACCAAGCTAATGCCGAAAAACTGCAAATTTTAGAACAAGCGGAAGCACGCTTGAAACAACAATTTGAGCACTTGGCCAACCAATTGTTTGAAGAAAAAACCGCGAAGGTCGATTTGCAAAACCGTCAGAGTTTAGAAGGCTTGTTGTCACCGCTTAGAGAACAGTTAGAAGGGTTCAAAAAGCACGTTAATGACAGCTTTAGCCAAGAAGCTAAAGAGCGCCATACCTTAGTGCATGAGCTGAAAAACCTGCAACGTTTGAACGAGCAAATGACGCGCGAAGCGGTTAATTTGACCCAAGCGTTGAAAGGGGACAACAAACAGCAAGGTAACTGGGGCGAAGTGGTGCTCGCTAGGGTACTTGCCGAATCTGGCTTGCGTGAAGGGCACGAATATCAGACTCAGGTGAACTTACAAAATGAAGCAGGCAAGCGTTACCAACCTGATGTCATTGTGCATCTCCCACAAAACAAACAAGTGGTTGTGGATTCTAAAATGGCGCTGGTTGCCTATGAGCGCTACTTCAACGCCGAAACTGATGCTGAGCGCGATCAGGCTTTGAATGCGCACTTAGCTGCTCTACGTGCACATATCAAAGGGTTAAGCATGAAGGACTACCACAAACTCAAAGGTATTCAGAGTTTGGACTATGTTCTGATGTTTATCCCGGTTGAGCCGGCGTTCCAAGTCGCGATTCAAGCCGATCCGAGCTTGATTAAAGACGCGATGGAGCAAAACATCATTTTGGTGAGCCCAACAACGTTGCTGGTGGCACTGCGCACCATTGATAATCTATGGCGCAATGAACGCCAAAATGAAAACGCTAAAATGATTGCGCAGCGTGCGACAAAACTCTACGACAAATTACGATTGTTTGTAGACGACATGGAGGGGCTCGGCGGTGCGCTGGATAAGGCGAATCAAAGCTATCAAGGTGCGATGAACAAGCTTGCCACAGGGCGCGGAAATGTGATTCGCCAAGCCGAAAGCTTTAAACACTTGGGAGTTGAAATTAAACGACCGATTTCTTCCGACCTCGCGCAGTTAGCGCAGAGTGATGCATTTTCAGAAAATGACCCGTTAGTAGAAAGACATCCGGCTGAGGATAAAGTAAACTAATCGCCCGCAGTGCAGTGGGCGATTTTATTTGTCAACAAACGCCCCGTAGAGGAAAGCGCTGCCTAAGAGGAATTAGAATGACGGACACAAGTTTGCAATCCAATACAGCGTTAGAGAATGAAACCACTCACTTTGGTTTCTCTACAGTGGCAAAAGACGAAAAAGTGACTAAGGTTGCCGAAGTATTCCACTCCGTGGCAACAAAATACGACATCATGAATGACCTGATGTCAGGTGGTATTCACCGCCTTTGGAAGCGCTTCACTATCGATTGTAGTGGCGCTCGCCCTGGCCAACGTATTCTTGACCTAGGTGGTGGTACGGGGGATTTGACGGCGAAATTCTCGCGCATTGTTGGCGATGAAGGCCATGTCATCCTTGCCGATATCAATAACTCAATGCTTAACGTTGGTCGCGATAAACTGCGTGATAACGGTATTGTGGGTAACGTGCATTACGTTCAAGCCAACGCAGAAGAACTGCCGTTCCCAGATGATTATTTTGATGTCATCACCATCAGTTTTTGTTTGCGTAATGTGACTGACAAAGACAAAGCGCTTCGTTCAATGTTCCGCGTACTGAAGCCAGGCGGCCGTCTATTGGTGTTGGAATTTTCAAAACCAGTGCTAGAGCCGTTATCGAAAGTATACGACGCATATTCATTCCACTTGTTGCCGAGAATCGGTGAGCTAGTTGCGAATGACTCAGAGAGTTACCGCTACCTAGCGGAGTCAATCCGTATGCATCCAGACCAAGAAACGCTGGAAGGCATGATGCAAGACGCAGGTTTTGAAAACACCAAATACTACAACTTAACTGGTGGTATTGTGGCTTTGCATCGCGGTTATAAATTCTAAGGGTTAACGGCATGCCATTTGAACCACTTATCACCGCTGTGATTGAAACGTCACTGAATACACTGATCAAAGACGACCCTGCATTGGGCCGTCGTTTAGCGCGTCTAAAAGGTCAAGTTATTCAAGTTCACCTGAAAGAGATCAATAAAACACTGACATTCGTTTTTAGTCAGCAAATTGATGTGCTTGGTCATTACGAAGGGCAGCCTAACTGCTATCTATCGCTCAACTTGAGTGTGTTACCAGAGCTGCGCGATCAGGCCAACATCACTCGTCTTATTAAACAAGATAAACTTGAACTAGAAGGCGATATTCAATTGGCGCAGAAATTCTCTCAGTTGATGGTGGATTGCAAACCAGATGTTGAAGAGTGGTTGTCTCGCGTGACTGGCGATGTCGCCGCACATACCTTTGTGCAAGGTTCAAAAAACATCGGCAACTTTCTTGCGTCTCAAGCAGAAAAACACCAGCGTCATCTGGCGCAAGTAGTGACTGAAGAATGGAAACTGGCTCCCGCTCCGTTAGAAGTGGCCTATTTCTGCGACCAAGTTGATGAGGTTCGCAGCCAGGCTTCTCGCATTGAAGCTCGTTTAACGGCTTTGCTGAATAAGCTGGATGCAGATAAGCCTGCATTGGAGAAACCATGACGCCAGCAGAACTAAAGCGCTTATACCACATCGCCAAAGTACAACTGGAATACGGCTTAGATGAGCTGCTTCCCGATCACCAACTGACCAAAGCGCCGCTTTTACTGCGCAAAAGCTTGTTTTGGATTAAGAACAAGCACCCAGAAAAACCACTCGGTGAACGTCTGCGTTTAGCACTGCAAGAGCTGGGGCCGGTTTGGATTAAGTTCGGTCAGATGATGTCGACGCGCCGTGACTTATTTCCTCCGCATATCGCTGATCCCCTAGCTTTACTTCAAGACCAAGTCGCGCCTTTTGATGGCGAGTTGGCAAAAAAGCAGATGGAGCAAGCATTAGGTGGTCCGTTAGAAAAATGGTTTACCGAGTTTGATATCAAACCACTGGCGTCTGCGTCGATTGCTCAGGTACATACTGCGCGCATAAAAGACACTAACCAAGAAGTGGTATTAAAGGTTATCCGCCCAGATATTCGCCCAGTCATTGATTCAGATCTAAAACTGATGCACCGAATGGCGCGTATAGTCGCCGGAGCGATGCCTGAAGCACGTCGTTTAAAACCAGTTGAAGTCGTGCGTGAGTACGAGAAAACCCTGCTTGATGAACTCGACTTGCGACGTGAGGCGGCGAATGCCATTCAGTTGCGCCGCAACTTTGAGGGCAGCGAAGAATTGTATGTTCCTGAAGTTTTTCCCGACTTCAGTAATGAAACTGTCATGGTTTCTGAGCGAATATATGGCATTCAAGTCTCTGATATTGAAGGCTTGAAAGCAAATGGCACCAATATGAAATTGCTCGCGGAACGCGGTGTGAGTGTGTTCTTCACTCAGGTGTTCCGAGACAGCTTTTTCCATGCCGATATGCATCCGGGTAATGTGTTCGTCAAACCCGAACATCCAGAGAACCCAATGTGGATAGGGCTAGATTGCGGAATCGTTGGTACACTTAATAGCGAAGACAAGCGTTATCTGGCGGAAAACTTCCTGGCGTTTTTCAATCGTGACTACCGCCGAGTGGCGGAGTTACATGTGGATTCAGGATGGGTGCCTGCGGATACCAATGTCGATGAGTTTGAGTTCGCGATTCGCATTGTGTGTGAGCCTATTTTTGCTAAGCCATTGTGCGAAATCTCCTTTGGTCATGTGTTGTTGAATTTGTTCAATACGGCACGTCGATTCAATATGGAGGTTCAGCCACAGCTTGTACTGTTGCAAAAAACGCTGTTGTACGTGGAAGGGCTTGGTAGGCAGCTATATCCTCAACTTGATTTGTGGGAGACCGCAAAACCATTCCTGGAAGAATGGATGATGAATCAAGTTGGGCCGCAAGCTCTAGTGAATGCGATTAAAGACCGCGCACCATTTTGGGCAGAGAAATTACCTGAACTGCCAGAGCTGCTTTACGATAGCCTGAAACAAGGTAAAGCGATGAATCAACGTATGGATCAGCTTTATCAAGGGTATCGCCAGAGCAAGCGCCTGCAGGCGACAGGAAAGTTTTTGTTTGGCGTTGGCGCGACTTTAGTCGTATGCTCGGCAATATTGGTGAACGATGCTTTTGAGCAGCTTTCGTTGGCCTGCGGTATCGCAGGTGTCACATTTTGGCTGCTTAGTTGGCGAGCTTATCGTCAATAGACGTTAAACTCTTGAAATATTTTTGTTTGTTTAAAGACCCGAGGTAAAGAGAATGGGTGGTATCAGTGTTTGGCAACTTCTAATCATTGCTGTAATTGTTGTATTGCTATTCGGAACAAAGAAACTACGCGGTATCGGTGGCGATCTGGGTGGTGCCGTTAAGGGCTTCAAAAAAGCGATGAGCGAAGATGAACCTGCGAAAAATGACAAAGACGCAGACTTCGAACCAAAAAGTCTAGAAGAGCAGCAGAAAAAAGAAGCTGCTCCTGAAACGAAAAAAGACAAAGAGCAGGCGTAAAACGTGTTTGATATCGGTTTTTGGGAACTGGTATTAATATCTGTTGTTGGTCTGGTCGTTCTTGGGCCGGAGCGTTTGCCTCATGCTATTCGCAGCGTGTCTCGCTTTATCGGTGCCGCTAAGAGTATGGCAAATAGCGTCAAAGACGAATTGTCACACGAGCTGAAAGTCCAAGAGCTGCAAGAAAACTTGCGCAAAGCAGAACAAATGGGGATGGATGATTTGTCCCCTGAGTTGAAATCTTCAGTTGAAGAGTTGAAGAAGGCAGCGCAATCTGTAAATCGTCCTTACGCAAAGAACACCGATTCAGAGGCTGAGCCTGTAAAAACAGAGCCAGCAGTCGAAGAGGCCGTGAAAGCGCAAGAGAGCAAGGTTACAGCGGCAGATAAGAAAGCCGAATAGTCTCATTAGGAGGAGCTACTAGTGATTGGTAGCTCCTTTTTGATCTGGTTTTTAATAAGAGGTTTGCCATGTCTACCGTCGAGCAGACACAACCTTTAATTAGTCATTTGTTGGAGCTTCGCAACCGACTACTGCGCTCAATCCTCGCAGTGTTGGTCGTGTTTGTCGGACTAATTTATTTCTCTAACCACATTTACGAGTTTGTTTCCGCACCTTTAGTAGAACGTCTACCTGAAGGCGCGACCATGATTGCTACGGATGTAGCGTCACCTTTTTTTACGCCACTTAAGCTGACGTTAATTGCTTCGGTATTTATTGCGGTGCCGTTTATTTTGTATCAAGTTTGGGCCTTTGTAGCGCCAGGTTTGTACAAGCATGAACGTCGATTGATCATGCCACTGCTGTTTTCTAGTTCGCTATTGTTCTACTGTGGAGTGGCATTTGCCTACTTCGTGGTATTTCCATTGGTGTTTGGCTTCTTTACCGCCATCTCTCTTGGTGGAGTAGAGTTTGCAACTGATATCTCGAGTTATCTCGACTTTGTGCTGGCGCTATTTATGGCGTTTGGTATCGCATTTGAGGTGCCTGTTGCGATTATTTTGTTGTGTTGGACTGGGGCCACTACACCAGAAGATTTAAGACAGAAACGTCCTTATATTATAGTGGCTGCGTTTGTCGTAGGTATGGTGTTAACGCCACCAGACATGATCTCGCAAACCTTACTCGCTATTCCGATGTGTTTACTGTTTGAAGTCGGTTTGTTCTTCGCGCGTTTTTATACTCGTCGAAGCGAAGAAGTAGAAGCGGAAACCGAAGAATAAGGCTAATCTAGATGTGAAAAGCGGCTCAATTGAGCCGCTTTTTTTGCGGTTGGTTTTTTCTTGGGCTAATTACTTAACTTTCATGACGTAACCACATTTTGTGCATACGTATACTTCCTTGATGCCCAGCAGCTTTTGAAAAAAACTGCGCGGTACGCGTTGTAAGTAAGCACCATGTGTACACACTTCAACTTCCATATTCATGCTGTTTTACATTTGTGCTAATTAATGGGCGTAAATCAGTATAGAAAAATAATGTGTCGAGTTGTCGACAGTTTTGCAAAGCGGACGAAGTAAAGTGACGATATGAGAAGTAAGTAGAGTTGCTAGTTAATTATTATGTTTATCAATAATTTTGTATGGATTGTTCTACTATTTCAACGGGTTGAATCGTTCATTCAATAGTTTAGGTGATAAAAAAGCGACGTTGATTTCGTCGCTTTTTTCAATTCTCGTGAATTAAATATTAAACAGCTTTTTGGCATTCTCAGTCGTTATGGCATCGATGGTTGCGATGTCGACATCACGCAAGTCGGCAACACGTTGTGCAACGAGAGAAGTGTAGGCTGGTTCATTACGTTTACCACGGTGTGGCACAGGCGCTAAATATGGACAGTCGGTTTCTAAAATGACCCACTGCATATCCAAATGTGGAATGACTTTATCCATCCCGCCATTCTTAAAGGTCGATACGCCACCCAAGCCTAAGTGGAAGCCTAGCTCATTGATTGCTTGCGCTTCTTCTAAGCTGCCTCCAAAACAGTGGAATACACCACGCAGACGACCATCTTGCTCTTGTCTTAGCAAAGTGAGTGTTTCTTCAATCGAATCACGAGTGTGGATAACGACTGGTAAGTCCATCTCTTTTGCCCAGTTAAGTTGAGCTACGAACGCCATTTCTTGCTCAGCACGATAGGTTTTATCCCAATACAGGTCGATACCGATTTCGCCTACCGCAATAAACTTGTGTTTCTCAAACCAGCCGCGGATGATCTCCAACGTTTGTTCAACATTGCTGTCCACATAACAAGGGTGGAGTCCCATCATTGAGTGGCACACGTCAGGATATGCCGCTTCGGTTTGTAGCATGGGCTCAATAGAGTCCAGATCGATGTTTGGCAACAGGATTTTATTAATGCCTTGCGTTAAGGCGCGTTGTACTACTTCATCGCGGTCGTTATCAAATTCGCTGGCATAGATGTGCGCGTGGGTATCGATCATCGTTACTCTCTGTGCTTCATAGTTGGTTTCGTATTCGAAGTATACTTGAGTGTGAGTGCTGGGTCATTTTCAGTTTTTTTCATTACCTTTTTCCAGATTGTCACTCGCAACATGCATCAAGAGTGATATGATTTTGTTCACCAGATGATTTGATCATCATAACCGTCCAGACAAGGAGAAAATGGTGTCTGTATCAATTCAAGGTCCATTCCCTGCACGCCGTATGCGTCGTTTACGTAAGCACGATTTTAGTCGTCGTTTGATGGCTGAGAACCAACTTTCTGTTAATGATCTGATTTACCCAATGTTCATTCTTATGGGTAAAGATCGTCGTGAGAGCGTGGAGTCCATGCCGGGTGTAGAGCGTTTGTCGATTGATTTAATGCTAGAAGAAGCACAATACCTTGCAAATCTAGGCGTTCCAGCAATCGCGCTTTTCCCTGTCGTAAACCAAGACGCTAAAAGCTTATGTGCTACTGAAGCCTACAACCCAGAAGGTTTGGTTCAGCGAGCAGTACGAGCGCTTAAAGAACACATTCCTCAAATTGGTGTAATCACAGACGTGGCACTCGACCCATTCACGACACATGGCCAAGACGGCATCATCGATGAAGATGGCTACGTAATGAATGATGAAACCACAGAAGTATTGGTTAAGCAGGCTTTGTCTCATGCAGAAGCGGGTGCTGACGTAGTCGCGCCTTCAGACATGATGGATGGCCGAATTGGTAAGATCCGCGAAGCATTAGAAAACGCGGGCTACATTCATACTCAAATCATGGCTTACTCGGCTAAGTACGCATCGAACTACTACGGACCATTCCGTGATGCGGTTGGCTCTTCTTCAAATCTAAAAGGCGGCAACAAGAAAAACTACCAAATGGACCCAGCAAACATTGATGAAGCGATTCACGAAGTGGCGCTAGACATCAACGAAGGTGCGGACATGGTGATGGTTAAACCTGGTATGCCATACTTAGATGTAGTTCGCCGAGTAAAAACTGAACTTCAAGTACCGACATTTGCTTATCAAGTCTCTGGCGAGTACGCGATGCATAAAGCGGCGATCATGAATGGCTGGCTCAAAGAGCGTGAAATTGTGATGGAATCACTATTGTGCTTCAAACGTGCAGGTGCAGATGGCATCTTAACGTACTTTGCGAAAGACGTTGCTGAGTGGTTGGCAGAAGAGAATGCACAAACTGCTCAACACCTAAATCGTACTCCGGAAGCGACAGAAGAGTAATTATCGCTCAGTGAGAAATACCAGACCAACAAGAGTTGTTCGTCTGTATATACCCAAGTAACCTCAGGCGGATTACAACAGTAACAATCCAAGGTGCTTGGGTATTTTTATTTTGGAGAAGAGAACAATGACAATGCTGATTCGTGAAGGCACATTGGAAGAAGCACTTCAAGTTGTGGCGCGTGTTACCGAGTTTTCGAAAGGAGAAACGGTAGACTCCATGACTCAACGTTTAGAAGAGAAAAACAGTTTAATCCTCGTTGCAGAAAAAAATGGCACGATTGTCGGCTTCAAAATAGGTTACGAATTAGAGGATGGTGTTTTCTATAGCTGGTTAGGTGGTGTTGTCCCTGAAGCTCGAAATGAAGGCGTGGCACAACTGCTTTTGGAAGCTCAAGAGGATTGGGTGGCAGAACAAGGCTACAACACATTAAAAGTGAAATCTCGAAACCAGTTTCCGGCTATGCTTCGCTTGTTATTGAGAAATGGCTATATAATTGAAAAGTTTGAAGAAAAAGTAAATCTTCGAGAATCTCGAGTGCATTTCATTAAAGCAATGTGAAAATAAATGAGATTTTTTCTCATTTAACTGTTGACTACGAAATGAGAATCATTATTATTAAACCTGTCTTAGGGAATGAGGAAAGTTCACAAGGACGTTGAGTGACTTATTAACAGAAGTTAATTAACTGAAAGTTGAGAAGTGATGAAACATTTTTCCGAGAACTTGCACGAATTCTTTTTGACACGACATTGCTCACATTGCTTCCAGTGTAATTTATAGCTTCTTGGTTAAGCTGCTCTATTTACAGAATTTGCTTTACCACTTCTGCTAGGCGACCCCATTCGGGTCGCTTTTTTCTTTTCTACGATTTCTATTTGACGTCACTATTAATATCTTTTCCACATGCGATGATCATTTTAGGATCGTTGATCTTCTCGCCGTTATGCGAATTTGTTGTTATTAATCAATGGTTTTGGTTGGTGTTTTCTTGTGTTTTTTGTTATTGGATAACCAGTGGATAATTTCTATAAACAGAGTTATCCACAGGAGGTGGTGTTTTCGTGAATAAAGTCGGAAAAATTTACGCGACCTAGATCGAGCGAACAAGATAGATTCAGATCAGCAGTCATGGCATCCTAGGCAGATCTCTCAAGTACTGAATTGGATACAGACAATTATGGCAAGTATTCCTGAAAATCCGTTGATCCTTATCGACGGCTCTTCTTACCTATATCGCGCTTTTCACGCCTACCCGGGCACCATGAGCAATGGTGAAATTCCAACTAATGCTGTTTACGGCGTCGTGAACATGTTACGCAGCATGATGCGTCAGTTTGCGTCTGAGCGCATCGCGGTGGTTTTCGATGCAAAGGGAAAAACCTTTCGTGATGATATGTATGCAGAATACAAAGCGAATCGTCCGCCAATGCCGGATGACCTGCGTTGTCAAATTGAACCATTACACAATGTTATTCGTGCAATGGGTTTGCCGCTGATCTGTGTTCCTGGCGTCGAGGCGGATGACGTCATCGGTACGTTAGCATACCAAGCATCACAAAAGGGCATGCCTGTATTGATCAGTACTGGTGATAAAGACATGGCGCAGCTAGTGGATGATAACATTACCTTGATCAACACCATGACGAACGTCGTAATGGATCGTGAAGGTGTGGTTGAAAAGTTTGGCATTCCACCTGAGTTGATCATCGACTACTTAGCACTGATGGGCGATAAAGTAGATAACATTCCTGGTGTACCGGGTGTCGGTGATAAAACAGCGACCGCACTACTGCAAGGTATTGGTGGTCTGACGAAGTTGTATGAAAACCTCGATGATATTGCAGGGCTTGGTTTCCGTGGTTCTAAAACCATGGCGAAAAAGCTCATCGACAACAAAGAAAATGCCATGCTTTCGTATGAGCTCGCGACCATCAAATTGGATGTTGAGCTTGAGGAAACGCCAGAATCATTGCTGAAAGCGGAACCAAATAAAGACGAATTAGTGAAGCTGTATGGCCAACTGACGTTTAAATCTTGGTTGAATGAACTACTTGAAGGCGGTTCTGGATCTGTGGAGGCCGTAGAGCTTGCAGGATCTTCACAAGCTTCTTCTTCTCAAGCCGAGATGGAAACTTCTGCGGTAACAATCGATCGCAGCCAATATGAAACAATTCTGGATAAAGAAACCTTCAATGCTTGGCTAGATAAACTTCAAACGGCTGAGCTGTTTGCATTTGATACGGAGACCGATAACCTAGATTACATGCTAGCGAATCTAGTTGGTTTGTCATTCGCTGTCGATGAAGGTATTGCGGCTTATGTGCCAGTTGCACATGACTATTTAGATGCGCCTGAACAGCTTGATCGTGATTGGGTACTAGAACAGCTGAAGCCAATTCTTGAAGATGCAGCGAAAGCAAAAGTCGGTCAAAACTTAAAGTATGATGCGTCTGTACTCGCTCGTTACGACATTGAGCTAAAAGGTATTAAGCACGACACGATGTTGGAATCGTATATCTACAACAGTGTCGGCGGTAAACACGATATGGACAGCTTGGCGCTTCGCTTCCTACAGCACAGCTGCATTTCTTTTGAGCAAATTGCAGGTAAAGGCAAAAATCAGCTTACGTTTAACCAAATCGAACTGGAACAAGCATCGCCATACGCGGCAGAAGATGCGGATGTGACCCTTCGTCTGCACAATCGCTTGTTTGCTAATATCGAGCAGGATGAAAGCCTGAAGACAGTTTACGAAGAGATTGAAATGCCGTTGGTGCCAGTTCTTTCGCGCATTGAACGCACTGGGGTCTTTATCGATGAAATGAAGCTGAGTGCGCAGTCGGTCGAGATTACCGCTCGCCTTGATGAGCTTGAAAAGAAAGCGTACGAAATTGCAGAGCAAGAGTTTAACATGAACTCGCCAAAGCAATTACAAGCCATCCTATTTGAAAAAATGGGTTTACCGGTTGTGAAGAAAACGCCATCAGGCACACCATCGACGAATGAAGAAGTTCTGCAAGAACTCGCGCTAGACTACCCACTACCAAAACTGATTTTGGAATACCGTGGTTTGGCGAAGCTAAAATCAACTTACACCGACAAACTGCCGAAGATGATCAACCCATCAACGGGGCGCGTGCATACTTCTTACCACCAAGCAGTGACTGCAACGGGTCGTCTATCTTCTACTGATCCGAACTTACAGAACATTCCAATTCGTAACGAAGCTGGCCGTCGTATTCGTCAAGCGTTTGTCGCGCCATCAGGGCATAAAATCTTAGCGGTCGACTACTCGCAAATCGAACTGCGCATCATGGCGCACCTTTCTGGCGACCAAGCTTTATTGAATGCATTCCGTGATGGCAAAGATATCCACGCGGCAACCGCAGCAGAAATCATGGGTGTTTCTATTGAGGACGTTTCAAGTGAGCAACGTCGTCGTGCGAAAGCGGTTAATTTCGGTCTTATTTACGGCATGAGTGCGTTTGGTTTGGCGAAGCAATTAGGCATTCCTCGTGGTGAGGCTCAAGCGTACATGGATACATACTTTGAACGTTACCCAGGCGTGATGCAGTACATGGAAGACACACGCAGCACAGCAGCAGATAAAGGGTATGTTGAAACGATTTTTGGTCGACGTTTGCATTTGCCAGAAATCAAATCGCGCAACGGGATGCGTCGTAAAGCTGCTGAACGTGCGGCAATCAACGCACCAATGCAAGGTACGGCAGCGGACATCATTAAGAAAGCGATGCTGTTGGTTGATCAGTGGATTCAGGAAGAAGGCAATGGTCGTGTGAAGTTATTAATGCAAGTACACGATGAATTGGTCTTTGAAGTTGAAGAGTCATCATTGTCCGAAATTGAAAGTAAAGTACAGAAATTGATGGAATCTGCAGCAGAGCTAAAAGTACCGTTGGTTGCAGAAGCAGGTCACGGTGATAACTGGGATCAAGCTCATTAGTCACTTTTAGACCAAAATAACCAATTAATTATGAGCCAGCGCACAAACGCTGGCTTTTTTTTGAGATTAAAAAAGCTAGCGCAAAGTTAACTTTGATGTTGCTTAATAAAAATTTCATGAAAAAAAACTACAAAAATTCTTTGCAATTCTGACCAATTGTTGTACATTAATACTCGTAGGGTACAGAGGTAAGATGTTCTATCTTTCAGACCTTTTGTTTCACGTTATTGGATTAGGCTGATTCAGCCGCCCCAGTCAGTTTTTGACTGGGGCGTTTTTTATTGGGCGAAAGAAAATTATTCTTTTGGATCAGCAGCTTAAAGTTAGCCTTCAAAAACCTTCTTTTTTGACCTTTCTAAGTCACTGCAAAATCTCGATTTTTCCTTCAAATTTATTGCGTTATTCATCCTGTAAATTTACGTCAGTCACACTATTATTTTTTCTTGAAAGAAACTAAGTTACATCTTTTTGAAGATTTGCTTGGCTTAACTGTCTGAATTGTAACGCTATTGGGTGTTTTTGGAGTGAATGTTTGGTGATACACAGGAAACAAGAGCGCTTTTTAACCTATTGAAATCGAATCTCAGTTCAGCAATGCTTCGTCACATAACAATAATTACCAATTTTTCTCTCCCGTTATCCCTGCCAGGAAGGCGGGGATTTTTATTGCCTGTTATTTAGTTCAGATAAACAAAAGCCCCACCAAATGGCAGGGCCGTGTCGAAGAAATTTAACAAATATTGTTAATTATTCTTCATCGCTCGCAGGTATCTCTTGTTCGTCTTCTTCTATCAGGTGTGCTAGTGCTGGTGCAAACCAGGTATCCAGTTTTGCACGTAGCTGATCGACACCTAATCCTTTCAGTGAAGAGAACACATCAACAGAAACGTCACCACCGAAAGTTTCTACTTGCTTACGAACTTTCAGTAGAGTTTGTTTGCGTGCACCACTTTTTAGTTTATCTGCTTTGGTTAGCAAAACTTGCACAGGAATGTGGCTATCGATGGCCCAGAAAATCATTTGTTGGTCGAGATCTTTCATTGGATGACGAATGTCCATTAGAACCACTAAGCCTTTTAGGCACTCGCGTTTCTGTAGGTATTCACCCAAAGATTTCTGCCATTTGTTTTTCATCTCTACCGGTACTTGAGCAAAACCGTATCCAGGTAGATCGACAATGTGACAACCTTCTTCTACTTTGAAAAGGTTGATTAATTGCGTACGACCAGGTGTCTTTGATGTCTTGGCTAAGCTTTTTTGATTAGTTAGACGGTTAAGTGCACTCGATTTACCAGCGTTTGAGCGTCCTGCAAACGCAATTTCGACACCTTCGTCTTCCGGCAGGTGACGAATATCGGGTGCGCTGGTGATGAAATGCGTATTTTGGTAATGAATTTTTACGCTCACTGTTAACTCCATCTCGACTTTGTGTAGTCGATTGATTACTTTTTTGTGAAAATGTGTAAAATAACCGTGCTCGGCATAAGGTCGCCTATTGTACCATGAGTGTACGCGGTATGTTCACATTCCGTGGTACTGGAAGCTTGATAATTATAATGGAATGTCATGAATAAATTAGCGCTAATTTTGAGTCTTTTAGCCAGTTGCTCAGTATGGGCCCAAGGTAATATTGAGGCTGGTAAAGCAAAATCACAAACCTGTGTCGCCTGTCACGGAGCAGATGGCAACAGTGCAATAACAACGTACCCGAAACTCGCAGGCCAACACGCTAAGTATCTTGAGAAGCAGTTAAAAGAACTTAAGCTAGGCATGACAAGTGGTGGTAAACAAGGTCGTTACGATCCTGTAATGAGTGGTATGGCAATGCCACTGAGCGATGAAGATATCGCAGACCTATCTGCTTACTACGCTTCGCTACCAGTTTCAGAAAACTCAACACCTGAAGATGTAGTAGCAAAAGGCAAAACGCTTTATACCGCTGGTGATGCCGAGCGTGGCCTAACCGCATGTATTGCATGTCATGGTCCTCGTGGCAATGGTACTGAGCTTTCAGGTTTCCCGAAAATTTCTGGTCAGCATGCTGACTACATCAAAGCTCAGCTAGAAAAATTCCGTGATGGCGACCGTGGTAATGATATGAATGCCATGATGCGCGACATCGCGAAGAAAATGACAGACGAAGATATCGAAGTGCTGTCTAAATACGTTGGCGGTCTGCACTAATATACCTAAATCGCTCAAGAACCTGCATCTTGAGCTGGTTGGGTAGATGTCCCTACATCGTTCGAGCAACTTGTACAAAAATGCCCTAGTGAATCCACTAGGGCATTTTTGTTCGTGACAGATATCACAGTCGAGTTTGGATGCGAAAGCGATAGTTGGCTCGGCAGTTTGTGAGACATTTGCCATACTTGATGTTGGCTTTTTCTTGTTAGTGTTTTTAAGTTTTTGATTAAATGATAATTTTGATTTTTTAGAAAAATAGGCGGATTATTTTTTCAACCCATTACTTGTGAGCATAACGGGATGGCGTAAAGTAGAAGTCGTTCACAGGGAGTGAATGTAAGGATTTAAGACCACGGTTTAGGTCTCCAAGGATGTAGCTCGGATGCTTGGTGATTTAGAAAGGGATTTAGATAGGTAGGGAGCCTATCAGATAAGGATGGTCATCTCGTCTGACGGTTAAGACAGTGAAACGGATCAGGCACAGGAAGTTGCTCAGTAGACAGGAAGTAAACGGATAGCCAAAATTCATCAGGAAGATGAAAAACAACTCTTTTTGGCAGGGAAAGCTCTAAAAACAAAGGGATCATTGGTGCACCAAATGTGTGCAACACAGTTTCGCCAATTGATGGCACTTAGAAAGCGACAGTCTGACTGTCGCTTTTTTTATATCCGTTGACTTGCTCAGTCGTAACTTGAATTGATATTACTGCACTTATTTAGCTTTATAGGTTGTAAACAAAGTTTTTTAACAAAAATTGCTGAAAAAATACTCAACAACACTCCAATCCGAGTTCACTTTCTGGTATGTTTCGCATCCCTGTTTGAGGAAGTCAGCATGCATACCTGTCCTTTATGCCAAAATCAGCGCACTCACCATTATTTTGAAGATAAGCGTCGTGAATATCTTCAATGTGAGCAGTGCAGCTTGGTATTCGTAAATCCAGACCAACGTTTGGATGCGGAAAGCGAAAAAGCTCACTATGATTTGCATGAGAACAACCCCGATGATTTGGGTTACCGACGCTTTTTGTCGCGTATTACTGACCCGATCACAGAGCGAATTTCTCCACAATCAAATGGTATCGACTTTGGTTGTGGTCCTGGCCCAACGCTCTCCTTGATGCTGGAAGAGGCGGGGCACAACATGGCGTTGTACGATCTCTACTACCACCCTGATACGTCGGTTTTAGAAAAAACGTACGACTTCATGACAGCAACAGAGGTGATAGAGCACCTCTACCACCCAGATTTGGTGTGGAAGCAATGGTTGAATTTAGTTAAGCCAGGGGGCTGGATAGGCCTGATGACGAAAATGGTCATCGACGTGGAGGCTTTCAAATCATGGCATTATAAGAACGATCTCACTCACGTAGTGTTCTTTAGTCGTGACACGTTCCAGTTCCTAGCAGAGCGGGATAAGCTCGAACTCGAATTTATTGGTAATGATGTAATTTTACTGAGGAAACCCCAGTAATGAGCCGTAGTAAAAAATCTAGAAAACCGGGTGCCGCTGGTGCACCTGAGTTTGTTGTAACTCGTAACCGTACAGAATCTGATGTGGAAGGCCGCTTACGCAAGCGTGCTAAAAAGCGTAAAGGTCTGAAAACGGGTAACCGTAACTCAGAAGTTAACGAGCAGAAAAAGCAAGCTGCTGCACAAAATCGCGACCCGCGCTTAGGCAGCAAAAAGAAAATACCTCTGATTGTTGAACCTGCGAAGAAAATGACGAAGCAAGAGCGTCGTTTGTCGGCAGAGCAAGAACTAGAGATGCTAGAAAATGACGCGCAATTGAACGTGTTGCTAGACCGTATTGAAGCGGGTGAAAACCTGGGCACAGGTCTACAGAAATTCGTCGATGAGAAACTCGATCGCATTGAGAAGCTAATGGACCAACTAGGTTTGTTGGAACCTGAAGAAGAGGAAGACTTCACTGCACCTGCTGAGAAAAGCACGCGCAACGATGATGACTTGCTGGCAGATTTCGACGACATTAATTTCGACGACTATAAAGGATAATTAAGCTATGAATGTAACCTTATTAGCTATTGCTGGTGTTGTGATTATCATCGCACTCGCTTCTTATGCAGGTTACCTTCTGCTTCAATTGAAAAAGCAAAAGGAATTGCAGCTGAAGCATCAAAAATTGGCGATAGACAAACGTAACGCCAACATTTTTGAGAATGTGCATACCTTGTGTCAGGCGGGCATTCAAGGGCAGTGCGATTTATCTGAAATCAGTATCCGTGTGTATAACATCATGGATTATGTACAAGGTGAAGACCGCGTTGATTTCGATAAAACGTACCCTGCGATTTCTGAGCTTTACCACATAGTGAAAGATATGGCGCGTGGCGAAGAACGCCAACAACTTGCCAAGAAAGAGCGTATGCAACAGAACTTGACGCGTCATAAAGCGGAAAGCCGCCTCACTGATGCGATTATTGAGGAGCTCAAAGTGTTGCAGAAAAACGTCCAGCCACTGAATAATCAAATCAATATTCAGATGATTTAAGCGCGACCCCCAATAGTCTCCTTATGACTAATGGGGGTATCGTGATCACGCTAGCACTTCTTTAGTTTTATACTTAAAAAGCCAGTCGGCGTTGCCACGCTTGTCATCGTCGTATGGCAAAATAGCGGCTCTGAATATCGGGTGACGGCTTTCGTTGCCCTAGCATTTAACGGAAAGTACCACCATGTCGAATCAACACACTGAATCGAAACAGCAAATCGTCTGGGATCAAGCGGTATTGGATAAGTACAACTATTCCGGGCCTCGTTATACGTCGTACCCAACGGCGCTGGAGTTTCATGAAGCGTTCACCATTTCTGATTATGATATGGCATGCACTCAATACCCAGAACGCCCATTATCGCTGTACGTACACATTCCGTTCTGTCACAAGCTTTGTTACTACTGTGGATGTAATAAAGTCATTACACGCCATTCGCACAAAGCGGATGAATACCTCGACGTGCTTGAACACGAAATTCGTCAACGTGCTGCATTACTTGTTGGTCGCACCGTGACGCAATTGCATTTTGGTGGTGGTACACCGACGTTTCTCTCTGAAAAGCAAATCACGCGTGTAATGAGCCTGCTACGCCAAGAGTTTACTTTTAGTAGCGATGCTGAAATCAGTATCGAGGTTGACCCGCGTGAAATCGAGCTGACCATGCTGGATCATCTGCGTAGTGAAGGCTTCAATCGCTTGAGCATCGGTGTTCAGGACTTCAACAAAGAAGTGCAAAAGCTGGTGAATCGTGAGCAAGATGAAGAGTTCATCGTTGCGATGGTTGCGCGCGCAAAAGAGTTAGGCTTTCGTTCGACGAACCTAGATTTAATTTACGGTTTACCGAAGCAGACCAAAGAATCTTTTGCCAAGACTCTAGAACAAGTGCTAGAGATGCAGCCGGGCCGTCTATCCGTGTTTAACTACGCGCACATGCCACAGCTATTTGCAGCGCAGCGTAAGATTAAAGACGAAGACCTGCCAAAGGCAGAAGAGAAGATGGCGATTCTGCAAGACACCATCGCGACACTGACTGATGCTGGCTACCAATTTATCGGTATGGACCACTTTGCTTTGCCGGACGATGAACTTGCTGTTGCCCAGCGCGAAGGTATTTTGCATCGCAATTTCCAAGGCTACACCACACAAGGTGAATGTGACTTGGTTGGCTTTGGTGTTTCTGCAATCTCGATGATCGGCGATGCGTACGCGCAAAACCAGAAAGAGCTGAAGAAATACTACGCTCAAGTCAACGAACTTCGTCACGCTCTATGGAAAGGGGTCTCTCTGGACTCCGATGATTTGCTCCGTCGCGAAGTGATTAAGCAGCTGATTTGTAACTTCAAGTTAGACAAGAAAGCCATTGAGTCTGAGTTTAAAGTGAGGTTTGAACAGTACTTTAAAGAAGATTTGCAGCTACTTCAGACCTTTATTAACGATGAGCTGGTGGAAGTGGATGACAATGAAATTCGTGTGACGCTGCGAGGTCGTTTGTTGATCCGTAATATTTGTATGAGCTTCGATAAATACCTACGAGCAAAGGCACGTCAGCAACAGTTCTCTCGTGTTATTTAATCAGAGATACAGATTCAAGATATAAAAAATGCCAGCAGATGCTGGCATTTTTTTATGTTTTCGCTGGATTTAAGCGCGATCTTTTACTTTTTCTCTCAGTTCCGATTTTTCTGCTTCTGAAAGGAACGCAATCTCAAGGCCATTGATTTGCGCTTGGCGAATCTGGTCTTGGCTCAGGCCAGCGGCTGGTGCCGCTACTTCGTATTCGTATGGCAGTTCGATACCTTCAACCGCTGGATCGTCAGTGTTCAGACACGCAAGAACGCCATGCTCTAGGAACTGCTTGAGAGGGTGGTTTTCTAGCGTTTCTACCGTACTTGTTTGGTAGTTTGACGTCAGGCAAGATTCAATACCAATGCGGTTTTCTGCTAGGTAATCCATCAGTTTTGGATCGTGAATCGCTTTTACGCCGTGACCGATACGAGTTGCGCCCAGCTCATTGATTGCTTGCCACATGCTCTCTGCACCTGCTGCTTCACCAGCATGGACCGTTACCCCAAGGCCAGCATCGCGTACTTGCTTGAAGTGAGACACAAAGCGATCACCCGGTTGGCCTAGCTCGTCACCCGCAAGGTCGACGGCAACGATGTGATCTTTCTGGCTCAGAATGCCGTCCAGTTCTTGTTGACATGCGTCAGTGCCAAATGTGCGACTCATGATACCGATCAGGTTGGCTTTCACGCCAAAATCGCGCATACCCGCTTGCACACCGTCCACGACGGCTTCAACAACCCCCGTTACTGGTAGTTTGTGTTTCATCGCCATGTAGTAAGGAGAGAAACGCAGCTCTGCGTAATCGATTTGTGCGTTTAGCGCGTCTTCTACGTTTTCGTACGCGACACGACGACACGCATCTAGATCGCCCAGTACAGCAACACCCCAGTCGAGCTTAGAAAGGAAAGCAACAAGAGAGGGTTCCGCTTCGACAATTTGAACGTGAGGAGTGAGAGACTCAATATCGTACGCTGGTAGGGCAATGCCAAACTTTTGGCCTAGCTCAAGAATCGTTTTAGTACGAATGTTACCGTCGAGGTGACGGTGCAAATCAGTAAGAGGAAGGTTCTTCGTTATCATTTTGTCGATCCGGATAGTTATGAACTGGAACAGGGCCCAAACATCATCTGTGACAATACATGGGTAAGATTTGCAGTTAAGTATAAATAACAGTTGGGTAGATTGTCAGTAGAGGATGACTAGGAAATCAACGATTCTCGCTCTTTTCTACTTCATGTTCACCAAATGTGTTGGCCATTCTTCTAGTGGCATAGGGCGGCTGTAGTAGAAGCCTTGCACCTGATTACAGCCTAAAGAGCGCAGTAATTGTGCTTGATTGCTATCCTCGACACCTTCCGCGACGACATTAGTTTTGAGACCTGCTGTGATATTGATGACGGCAGCGACGACTGAACTGTTTAAGTTTTCTTGTGTGAGTTGATTGATGAAGGTGCGATCAATCTTCAAGCAGGTAAACGGCAGAGAGTGGAGGTAACCCAGTGATGAGTAGCCGGTGCCAAAGTCATCTATCGCGATACCAATACCCATTTCACGCAGTTTAGTCATATTTTCTAGTGTGGTCGGTGCGCTATCAATGATACGTGATTCTGTGATCTCTAGTGTGAGGTTACTTGCTGGTAATTTCGTGATATCCAATACGCTTGTCACCGTATCAACAAAACTTGGGCAAGATAGTTGATTAACGGAGATATTCACATGCAGTTGGAAGTCCGACGGCCACTGTTTGCTTTCGATCGCTTGGTAAGTGTCGCGACAAGCTTGTAACAGAATCTGTTGGCCGATGGCTTTGATCATGCCGCTTTCTTCCGCGATTGGGATAAAATCTAATGGTGACACCATACCTGAGTCGCTATGCCAACGCGCCAGTGCTTCGGCGCCACACACTGTGCCACTGACGAGATCCACAATCGGTTGGTAATGAGGAATAAACTCTCGGTTTTCAATGCCAGTTTGGATCTTGGTCAGCATTTGCGTACGAAACTTTGAAGCGCTCGCTAGTTCTGGGCTGTAGTGACAAACACCAGTCAGTGAGTCTTGTTTAGCGTAACTTAATGCGATGCTGGCGTTGCGTAACCATAAAGGCATGGTTTCGTTTGGCTGGGTTTGTACAATACCAAGTGAAATCTTCATCACTACATTCTCGCCTTCCACCATAAATGGGGTGGAAAAGAGTTGCTGTAATCGACGCTCGGTTTGTTTAATTTTGGTTTCAGTGTCGACATTTGAGAGAAACACCGCGAACTCATCACCACCAATCCGAGCCAATAATGCGTTGTCACGAAACTGCTGTTTTAGCCTTTCAGCGATGCTGACCAACAACTGGTCGCCGTTGTGATGACCCACACTGTCGTTGATATCTCTAAATTTGTTGATACCAAGTAAAAATAAACTGCCGTGACAAAGATGAGACTGATTTTCACAGATTTCGACCAAACCCTGACGGCTATATAAGCGTGTTAGAGAGTCATAAACTAACTGTTCACGCAATGCTTTGAATGAAGCTCTTAGATTGTTCGCCATTTCATTAAAAGCATGAACCAGTACGGTTGTCTCATACACATAACCAGGCTTTGGCATGCCGCTATCCCAATCCCCATTTGCCAGGTGCTGAGCGGCGGCGGCCGTCGCGTTAATTGGTCTGGTAACTCGGTTGAAAATGATCCAACTGATGGCGATCCCAAATAGGCTTACAATAATGCCAACGAGCCAACTCTCTTGCTGGCTTTTTGGTAACAGGCCGAGAAGCTCGGACTCCGAAATGGAGGTGCCGATAAACCATGTTAAGCCGTCTTGGTCTCGATACGGGGTTAGCCGACTGAAAATACGTTGGCCATCATGTTCAAATGAAAAAGTATAAGGTTGCTTGGTGTTGTTGAGATCGAAAGACCGGACGCGGCTCGCACTGATTTTGATGATCGGGTCTGCGTTTTCAGCGGCAAGCAAACGCTGCCCTTTATCCGAAAATTTTGTGCCCCATGAGATGACGCTTCCCGGGCCTGAGTGAGCGATTAAACGATGATCTGGGTCCATGATGTAGACCGACGCTTTAGTGTTGTATTTTAACTCGCGCAGGAATTCGTTGAATGTATTGATACGAATGTCTGTCACCAAAACACCAGCAAATTGGTCGTGTTTGTACACCGGCGTCATGGCTGATAGCGTAATATCCTGGCGTTCATCAGCATTGGTATAAATTTCAGACCAAGTGGCGTTTTGGCTCTCTGCAACGGGCTTATACCATGGGCGAGTGCGAGGATCGTATTGGGAGATAACCGTTCGAATGTTGTTACTCACATGGTTGGTTCCATAAATAACCAGATCACCATCGGTGTAGCGATCTTGCACCATTAAGGTGTAATCGTCGGAAAGCTCGCGGCGAAAGCCTGCAAAGTCGCCGTTTTCTGAACCAAATGCGATTACATCCAACTGCGGTATCGATTGGTAAAGATTTTTGAATGCACTCAGCAGGTAGTTTTGAATGTCTGAGGTATCGTGAGGGCGATAAAGGTTGTGATAGCTGACGTTGTGCGCGAGAGCCATAACCGCAGTAAAAGGCTTACGTAGATAGCTATTGAGGTGGTCGTGGACACTTTCGGTTAACACGGAAAGTTGCTTGTCACTGATATCCGTGACCACTTCTTCGTAACTTTGTTTTTGGACGTAGACAATGACACCGATCGCCAGTAAGAAGATCATGACAAATGGAATCAGAACAGCAGTACGCAGTGTAATTTGAGTCGTAGCAGTAGACATCGCCTAATCACATAGATGGTGGTGCGCCACAATTGTACTGATGTTTTTATTAATATCGAGTGACAAACGACGCTCGTTGTTAACGCACCACGTAAGTGATTGTCAGTACAATTCTTTTAATTTTCTGGTGAGTGTATTTCGCCCCCAGCCTAATACTTTAGCGGCATCTTGCTTATGACCTTTAGTGTGCTCTAAGGCTGCTTCTAATAAAATGCGTTCAAATTCTGGTAAAGCGTAAGAAAGTAGTTCTTTATCTCCTGCTGCGAGTGAATGCCGTGCCCAATCCGCCAATTGTTCTTGCCAACTACCATGTGCAGAGTCTGAAATGGATTTTTTCTCTTCGAGTAGTTCGCTTGGCAAGTCATTTGGTAACACTTCGCTACCACTGGCCATAACGGTTAACCAACGGCAAATATTCTCTAATTGACGAACGTTGCCAGGCCAATCAAGGCGGTTAAGAATCTCTACAGTCGACGGGTGGAGAGTTTTTGTTTCCACACCAAGCTCATCAGCCGCACGGATAAGAAAATGCTGTGTAAGCTTTTCAATGTCTTGCTTACGCTCACGCAGTGCCGGGATCTGCACGCGAATCACGTTTAAGCGATGAAAGAGGTCCTCACGGAAGTCACCTTCGTGCACCAGCTTTTCTAAGTTCTGGTGTGTTGCCGCGACAATTCGTACATCGACACTGATCGGAGAGTGACCGCCCACTCGATAAAACTGCCCGTCAGCTAGAACGCGTAGCAAACGAGTTTGAATGTCCAATGGCATGTCGCCGATTTCGTCTAAAAATAGAGTGCCGCCATTGGCTTGTTCGAATCGTCCTTGACGAACATTGTTTGCCCCCGTAAACGCGCCTTTTTCGTGGCCAAACAGTTCTGATTCAATCAAGTCTTTGGGAATTGCCGCCATATTGAGCGCAATGAAAGGTTTGTTAGCACGTGGACTGTGACGGTGCAGTGCATGAGCAACGAGTTCTTTACCCGTGCCCGATTCACCGTTAATCAAGACTGAAATAGAGGAGCGAGAAAGACGACCAATGGCGCGAAACACCTCTTGCATCGCTGGTGCTTCACCGATAATTTCAGGCGTTTCTGCTGGAATGTCTTCTGGAGAGAGCTGCTCGCGTTTGTTTTCGTGGCTGTGTGCAATGGCTCGTTCAACCAGAGTTAAAGTTTCATCAATATCAAAAGGTTTTGGTAAATATTCAAAAGCACCTTTTTGGTACGCATTCACTGCCGCATCTAAATCTGAATGCGCGGTCATGATAATCACGGGAAGGTCTGGGTAATCGCGCTGTACTTGCTTTAGTAGCTCCAACCCATCAATACCTGGCATGCGAATGTCTGATACTAGAACATCCGGCACTTCGCGTTCGAGCGCCATTAACACGCTTTCCCCATCGGCATAGGTTTCACATTTGATGTTGGCAGAGGAGAGCGTTTTCTCCATTACCCAGCGAATTGAACTGTCGTCATCAACGACCCAAACATATCCTTTACTCATGTAGTAATCCTTGCAGCAAACCGAAAAACTGACGCGACTTGAAGTCCATTAGCGCACTCAGATCGGCAGATAAATAGTAAATGTTGTGTGACCAGGCCAGCTTTCTACGTCTATTTTTCCATTGTGCTGGTCGATCAAATTTTGCGAAATAGATAGCCCTAATCCAGTTCCTCCCTCGCGGCCACTGACCATGGGATAGAACAGCGTGTCTTGTAGTTCCGGTGGAATACCTGGGCCGTTGTCTGTGATTTCGACACGAGCAGCGAGTTTACAGCGTTTGCCGTGAATATTGGCTTGATGCACCGTTCTGGTGCGAATGGTTATTTTCCCGTGCTCTTGATGGCTAAGAATTTGTGCGGCGTTGCTGACGATATTAAGCATTGCCTGCTCGATTTGGTCTGTATCCATCAAAATCTCTGGCAAGCTTGGGTCATAATCTCGTTCAATGATGATTGAGCGTTGTGACTCTAATTCAACCAGTTGGCGAACCTTTTCAAGAATTTGGTGCAGATTCTCTTGTGTCTTCTTACCTGGCTTCTGCGGTCCTAGTAATCGATCCACGAGCGCCCTTAAACGGTCTGCTTGCTCAATGATGATGTGTGTATATTCGGTGAGAGAGGGCTCTGGCAGCATTTTTTCTAACAATTGCGCCGCACCGCGTAAGCCGCCAAGCGGATTTTTGATCTCATGTGCAAGCCCTCGGACTAACAGCTTCGCCGCTTGTTGTTGGGCGTGTTGGTTCAGTTCTTGAGAGAGTCGGCGCTGCTGATCAATTTTGCGCATCTCGACCAGAAGCATTAACTGCTTTTGCCAAGTGATAGGGCTAACCGTCACCTCTAGCATTAAAGGGCGGCCATCAACAACGAAAGTGACGTCACTGTCGGTGATGCTTTGGCCACTTTGCAACGGTTGAGTGAGCAGCGCGAGATCCAGCGACGCATGCTGAATCAATTGAGAAAGTGATTGTTCAATAATTCGTTTGGCGCTTTGAGAAAACAGCAATTCGGCAGCCGGATTGGCATAACGGATGGCCAATCCATCATCAAGAATCAGCGTTGCTGTCACCATATTGTTGAGAATGGCACTAGGAAGACTGGTATCCACATTACGTCCTTGTTTTGCTTTAAGATTGTGCGATGCACAATAATGGTGCAATTGAACGTTAAGTATGGCGAATAAATCTTAGAAGAAAAAGTGAAAAGCATCGCTGTGATGTGATTTTTTTTCACCAGATATTCTATTTTGCCCCTTTTACGGTCGGCTTAACACTTGCTTTATGTAAATGCACCGTTATAGGGCTAGTAGATGCAATAAGCTTGCCGCTTCTTTTCGCGTGCACAGCAAGTGTGTGAGTGCCTCGGTCAATATTGTTTAACTGCCACACTATATGGTTTTGTGGTGCACCATAAGGTTTTCCATCGAGTAACAATTGCAATTGCTCACCGATACCAAGCTTGCGATTGGTTTCTAATTGAATATTGATGATGCCTCGATTACTGCGGATGGTCTCGTTGTGCTTGGGAGTCAGCATCGAGAGTTGTAATGGGAGAGGCTTCTCGGTTGTTTTCTCTGGCTTGTTTTGTGATGCAGTAGATGGCGTAGTCTGAGGTGCGAGCGATTCAGTACTTTCTACCTCAGGAGCTGGTGCGCTGGCTTCAAGGTTTGGCAGTGCGATCGCTTTTGCTCCTTTGTTTGGCGTATCACTAAAGTGAACCACGCCATTTTCATCTACCCACGTATACGCGACCTGCGCGAAGGCGATAGAGGCGATTAACAATCCGCTGAGTGCACACAGTGATGGAATAAGCTGAACTTTCATTGCTCACCTTCTCTTGTTCGATGATTTCACGTTTCAATGGCTTAGCTCTTTGACCTGTAAGGAAAAAATTCTAAGCGTATTTTTATTATCCCCTCATGTTAAACGTCGAAGCTTGACTGGCGAATACAAAAAAGGCCCGCCTGCGAGGCGAGCCTAATATTTTATTGCTGTGTTTACATTTTACACAGTGTCGACCTTACACAGAGTAGTAAAGTTCGAACTCAACAGGGTGAGTTGTCATGTTCACACGTTCTACGTCCTGAGACTTAAGGTCGATGTATGAATCGATGAAGTCGTCAGAGAATACGCCGCCCGCTGTTAAGAACTCACGATCAGCATCTAGCTCTGCTAGCGCGTCTTTTAGTGAGTATGCAACAGTTGGGATTTCTGCTGCTTCTTCAGCTGGAAGATCGTAAAGGTCTTTATCCATCGCTTCGCCTGGGTGGATCTTATTCTTGATACCGTCAAGACCAGCCATAAGCATTGCTGCGAAACATAGGTATGGGTTCGCCGCTGGGTCACCGAAACGAACTTCGATACGACGTGCTTTCGGGCTTGGTACCACTGGGATACGGATTGAAGCAGAGCGGTTACGCGCTGAGTAAGCTAGCATTACTGGTGCTTCGAAGCCTGGTACAAGACGTTTGTACGAGTTTGTTGATGGGTTAGCGAATGCGTTGATTGCACGAGCGTGTTTGATGATACCACCGATGTAGTAAAGCGCCATTTCAGATAGACCGCCGTACTTGTCACCAGCAAATAGGTTTACGCCATCTTTTGCTAGAGACTGGTGAACGTGCATACCGCTGCCGTTGTCGCCAACAAGTGGTTTAGGCATAAACGTCGCTGTTTTACCAAACGCGTGAGCAACGTTGTGTACAACGTACTTGTAGATTTGGATTTCGTCAGCTTTGGTTGTTAGCGTGTTGAAACGAGTTGCGATTTCGTTTTGACCCGCCGTTGCCACTTCGTGGTGGTGCGCTTCAACAACAAGACCCATTTCTTCCATTACTAGACACATAGCAGAACGGATGTCTTGAGATGAATCTACTGGAGCTACTGGGAAGTAACCACCTTTAACGCCTGGACGGTGACCTTTGTTACCTTCTTCGTAGTCAGAACCTGTGTTCCATGCCGCTTCTACGTCGTCGATTTTGAAGAAAGAGCCTGACATGTCTGTCGAGAACTTCACGTCATCAAATAGGAAGAATTCTGGCTCAGGACCGATAAGTACAGTATCTGCAACACCAGTAGAACGCATGAAGTCTTCAGCGCGTTTTGCGATAGAGCGTGGGTCACGGTCGTAGCCTTGCATTGTTGCAGGCTCTAAGATGTCACAACGGATATTTAGTGTTGCGTCTTCCGTGAATGGGTCAAGCACAGCAGAAGATGCGTCAGGCATCATTACCATGTCTGATTCGTTGATACCTTTCCAGCCAGCAACTGATGAACCATCGAACATTTTACCTTCTTCGAAGAAGTCTGCGTCGATTTGGTGAGCAGGGATCGAAATGTGCTGCTCTTTACCTTTTGTATCAGTGAAGCGTAGGTCAACAAACTTAACTTCGTTTTCTTGGATCAGCGATAGAACGTTTTCTACTGACATCTTGGATAACCTCCAGTGTTAATAAGCGGTAAAAGCTCGATTTATGAATTATTCATGAAACCTGGCATTGATTAATCAATTTGACTTTTCATTAATCGATGCTGTTTTAACTAAAGCCAAAACCGTGCCAAAAAAAATATTCCATTAATTTCAAGCAATTGTGTTTTTGAATGCTAGTTTGGTGCACTTGCTTGCACCAAAATGATCTTTGCTTGCACTATTATGGTGCTAAAAATCATTGTTGCACCATAATGTGACAGGTACATTGCGTATTCAGCCCAGTTTTTGAGCAAGAGTCAATTTGAATTATGCATCGATTGGAATAAAGTTGCGTTTAATCAATTCGTTCTGAGGAAGAAAATGGGCATTAAGCGTAAAAATCGCAGAAATGCTCGGGAGTAGATCACATATTTCTAGGCTTTTTGCTAAAATCTGGTACATTATGGCCGTTTTTTTAATCAGCAAATGTCGCCAGAGAGCACCCGTTCTCAGCGTGGGGGCATTTCATCTATCTAAGTGAATCAATATCCATGGCTACTCCACAGATTGATAAATTAAGAAATATCGCGATCATCGCGCACGTTGACCACGGTAAAACCACGTTGGTTGACAAGCTGCTACAACAATCAGGCACGCTTGAGTCTCGCGGTGAAGCTGAAGAGCGAGTCATGGACTCGAACGACATCGAGAAAGAGCGCGGTATTACCATTCTTGCTAAAAACACAGCAATCGACTGGAACGATTACCGTATCAACATCGTAGATACTCCGGGACACGCGGACTTCGGTGGTGAAGTTGAGCGTATCATGTCGATGGTAGACTCTGTACTACTTATCGTTGACGCAGTTGATGGTCCAATGCCTCAAACGCGTTTCGTAACACAAAAAGCGTTTGCTCACGGTCTAAAACCAATCGTTGTAATCAACAAGATTGACCGCCCTGGCGCACGTCCTGATTGGGTTATGGACCAAGTGTTCGACCTGTTCGACAACCTAGGTGCAACTGATGACCAGCTAGACTTTAAAGTAGTTTACGCATCAGCACTTAACGGTTGGGCTTCTCTAGAAGAAGGCGAAACTGGCGAGAACATGGAACCACTATTCCAAACTATCGTTGATGTTGTTGACGCGCCAAATGTTGACCTTGATGGTCCACTACAGATGCAAGTTTCTCAGCTAGACTACAGCTCTTACGTTGGTGTTATCGGCGTGGCTCGCGTAACTCGTGGTAGCGTTAAACCAAACCAGCAGGTAACCATTATTGGTGCTGACGGTAAAACTCGCAACGGTAAAGTGGGTACAGTAATGGGCTACCTTGGCCTAGAGCGTCACGAAGTGGAACAAGCTAACGCGGGTGATATCATCGCAATCACTGGTCTTGGCGAGCTGAAAATTTCTGACACTATCTGTGCACAAAACGCAGTAGAAGCATTACCACCATTGTCTGTTGATGAACCAACAGTAACGATGACGTTCCAAGTAAACACGTCCCCATTCGCGGGTAAAGAAGGTAAGTTCGTAACGTCACGTAACATCCTTGAGCGTCTTGAGAAGGAACTGGTACACAACGTTGCACTACGCGTTGAGCAAACAGACGATCCAGATAAATTCCGCGTATCAGGTCGTGGTGAACTTCACCTTTCTATCCTGATCGAAAACATGCGTCGTGAAGGCTTCGAGCTTGCGGTATCTCGTCCAGAAGTAATCATCAAAGAAGAAGATGGTCAGTTGATGGAACCGTTCGAAACGGTAACTATCGACGTAATGGAAGAGCACCAAGGCGGCATCATGGAGAACATCGGCCTACGTAAAGGTGAGCTGAAAGACATGTCTCCAGACGGTAAAGGTCGTGTGCGTATGGACTTCGTTATGCCATCACGTGGTCTGATCGGTTTTCAAACGGAATTCATGACACTGACTTCAGGTTCAGGTCTTCTTTACCATACGTTTGATCACTACGGCCCTCACAAAGGCGGTAACATCGGTCAACGTGTAAACGGTGTACTAATCGCGAACGCGATGGGTAAAGCGCTAACTAACGCACTGTTCAACCTTCAAGAGCGTGGTCGTCTATTTATCGGTCACGGTGTTGAAGTTTACGAAGGTATGGTTATCGGTATTCACAGCCGTGACAACGACCTAACGGTAAACGCACTGAAAGGTAAGCAGCTAACCAACGTTCGTGCATCTGGTACAGATGACGCACAGGTTCTTACTCCGCCTATCAAGATGACTCTTGAGCAAGCACTAGAATTCATCGATGACGACGAGCTAGTAGAAGTAACGCCTGAAAGCATCCGTATCCGTAAGAAGTTCCTAACGGAAAGCGACCGTAAGCGTGCTTCTCGTGGCGCGAAATAATTTTCGTTAAGCGATTCAATTAAGAAGAAGCCTCGAGTTATGCTCGGGGCTTTTTGTTTTCTGGAGTTGAATATGAACCCGATTATTATCACCGGTGGGCCTGGTGCGGGAAAAACAACACTGCTGAATGCGCTAGACGCGTGTGGTTATGCCACGTTTCCTGAAGGGTCTCGCGACTTGATTGAGCAGCAAAGCCAGTTAGAAAATGGTATTTTGCCGTGGACGAATTTACCTGAGTTTGCCAAGTTATGCCTTGGGTTGATGGACAAACAAAAGAGTGATGCGCGTTGTCATGATGTTGCGTTTGTTGATCGCGCCATCCCCGACATCATTGCATACCTACAAGTGGGCGGCTGTAAGGTTGACCAAGCTTTCTTAACCGAAAGCGCTGGGTACCATAGTCAGGTGTTTACTTGTCGACCTGAAGCATCCATTTACGTACAAGATGAAGTGCGTCCGCACAGCTTTGAAGAAGCATTGGAGATTCATCAGTCGTTAGTGAGTGTCTATACTGAGTTGGGTTATGAAGTGGTAGAAGTGCCATGGGGAACTGTACCAGAGAGGGTAGGCTTTGTTCGAAGAGTCATCGGTTTACTCGGTGAGGTCGCCGACTAAAACCTCCTCACTAGGAGGAGGTCTAAATCATTTACTTTTGATTGAGCTTTTGTAGGAATTTATCGGACTCTGCAATCGCTTCGTTCATTTGTTTGATCGCAAACTGAATGTCTTTCTCTAAGCTAGAGAACTCACCTTGCAAAGAACCAATCGCACTGGCGTTAAGGTTGTGTTTTAAGTACAACGTGTTGTCACGCAGCGTGTCCAGTACCGGTGTCATCTTTTTCTCTGCACGCTTCATAGCGCTAAGCATGGTTTTGTACGAGGCTTTGGTTTCACGTAGTTTTTGCTCGCTTGAACGACGCAGTTTCGCACTCGAGTACAGCTCTAGCTCATCTTGCCACTCATCAAACAGTGCGCCGGATACGTCTTCAATCGCAGCAATACGGTCACGTACGTCTTGCGCCGCTTTTTCGCTATCTTCGTATTTGTCATTGATGTTGTTGTAGACATTTTCTAGCTCACCACCATCAAAGTTGGTGATCGCAGACAAGGCTTCAAGTGCACTGGTGAATTCTTCTTGTGCATCTTGTTGAGATTCTTTGGCATCTTCGACGCGGTCGACCATAATATCTCGTTTATGATACCCAACCTGCTCCATTGCTGAGTAATAAGCAGATTGACACCCTGTTAAAGTGAAAATTGATAGTACAATTGCTAATAAATAAGGCATTCTTATGTCCTCGGCGCTAATTATGGGATGAACTATGAACCAGTTATCAGAGAGTTACAAGGCGAGATTAATCAATCTACTGCCAAGTTGCGTCGCGTTTTTTAAGTATCTTCTTAAGCGATTAACGCATGACCGTGTGAATGTGAACGCGGGCTATCTTGCCTACATTACCTTGTTATCCATCGTGCCAATGCTGACGGTATTGTTATCAATATTGTCGAAATTTCCCGTTTTTGCGAACGTTGGTGAGGTGCTGCAAGGCTACATTATTGAGAATTTTGTGCCAGCTTCTGGAGAAGCTGTACATACGGCATTACAGGAATTTGTGGCGAATACGGGCAAAATGAGCGCGGTTGGCGGTGGGTTTTTATTCATCGCAGCGGTCATGCTGATTTCCAACATTGATAAGAACTTAAACTACATTTGGCGAGTTAAAGACAAGCGCCGTTTAGTCTTTTCATTCTCTATGTATTGGATGGTACTCACGTTAGGGCCGATCATGGTCGGTGCGAGTATTGCGGCGACGTCGTACGTGACTTCGCTGCAAATTTTAGAGAACGAGACATTATCTGGTGCGTTTAATTTATTTCTGCGTTGGCTACCGTTGTTGCTGTCCTTTTTTGCTTTTCTTGGCTTGTATATTCTAGTGCCGAATAAAAAAGTACACCTCGCTCATGGTGCCATGGGGGCAGCAGTCGCCGCGATACTGTTCGAGTTGAGTAAAAAAGGCTTTGCGCTTTACATCACTCAGTTTCCGTCTTATCAGCTCATCTACGGCGCGTTAGCGGCGATTCCTATCTTATTTGTTTGGG
The DNA here is from genome assembly GCF_033340055.1 of Vibrio sp. 1580. Lineage (NCBI taxonomy): Bacteria > Pseudomonadati > Pseudomonadota > Gammaproteobacteria > Vibrionales > Vibrionaceae > Vibrio > Vibrio sp. 1580. Next base: position 247,744 of record NZ_JAWOVT010000006.1, on the reverse strand, counting down.
TGTATTTATGCTGGATGATCGTGTTATTGGGGGCGGAAGTTACGGCTGCGCTTGGTGAGCGAGAGCACTGGAGTGAAGATTTAGACATGATACACTCGACCGCTGAATCTCAGTTAACAGATGAAGGAAGCGAGAGTAGTGATAGCGCTAATTCAACGAGTCAGTGAAGCAGCCGTCCGTGTGGATGGTGAAGTCGTAGGAGAAATTGATCGTGGTCTGCTGGTCTTATTGGGCGTAGAGAAGGACGACGATGAAGCTAAAGCAAAGCGTTTAATGGAGCGTGTTACAACCTACCGTGTGTTCGAAGATGACGAAGGCAAGATGAACCTAAACGTTAAACAGGTGGAAGGTAAAGTGCTGGTGGTTTCTCAATTTACGCTGCCTGCGGATACAAAAAAAGGCACGCGAGCTGGCTTTTCTCGCGGTGCGCATCCTGTTGATGCAGAGCGCTTGTATGATTACTTTTCTGACTTGTGTGAAGAAGTCTTACCCACACAGCGTGGCCGCTTCGCTGCCGATATGAAAGTGTCTTTGGTGAATGACGGTCCAGTGACGTTTTGGTTGCAGGTCTAATCTGGTAACACAGGCGCCATAGTCTAAGCTTTAACTCCAAGATCATGGAATTGGCTTGGAGTAATTTTTCCGACACTGATTAGTGTTGTGCTTTCAAAGGATTGATATGTTCAAACTCATTACTCCCAAAACCGATAATCAGATAAACAAGTATTATCAGTTTCGCTGGCAACTGCTTCGTGAGCCATGGCGTATGCCGATCGGCTCAGAGCGCGATGAATACGACGAAATGAGCCATCACCGCATGATTGTTGATGGTCGAGGTCGTCCTATGGCGATTGGCCGTTTATACATTACACCGGATAATGATGGCCAGATCCGCTACATGGCGGTTAAAAATAATCGCCGTAGCAAAGGAATGGGTTCGCTGGTTTTGGTTGCACTAGAGTCGTTAGCGCGCCAAGAAGGAGCGAAACGCTTGGTGTGTAATGCCCGTGAAGATGCCATCGCCTTTTATGAAAAAAATGGCTTTGAGCGTCGAGGCGAGCTAACCGATGAGCGTGGCCCTGTGCGCCATCAGCAAATGGTGAAGCAACTGGATCCGATGGCCAATGTGTTACGTCGCCCTGAATGGTGTACTGAGCTTCAACAGCGCTGGGAGCAACAAATCCCAATTAGCGACAAAATGGGGATCAAAATTAATCAGTACACGGGTTACCAGTTTGAATGCTGTGCGCAGCTTAATCCTAACCTTAATCCGCATAACACCATGTTCGCCGGGTCAGCTTTTACCTTAGCAACCTTGACAGGGTGGGGGATGACGTGGCTGCTGCTTAAAGAGCGTGGGTTGCACGGTGATATTGTGTTGGCCGACAGCTCTATTCGTTATCGTCAACCAGTCGAACAAAACCCCGTGGCGAGTACTTCGTTGGATGGGATCAGTGGTGACCTAGACCGATTGGAGTCGGGACGCAAAGCACGCATCGTTATTCACGTAGTGATTTATAGTGGTGACACGCCAGCTGTGGATTTTGTCGGTACCTATATGCTGATACCGAACTACTCGCAGTTACTCAGTTGCTGATGGGGTAAGCGCCGACTGATCTGCTGGGCGCTTATCTGTTTCACCTTCTTGCTCTGTCGGTGAGAGGGTTTGTTCTGCTGCGGAATTCGTGTCGGGTACTTCATCTTCTTCGATAACTTCTTCGTAAAGCTCTTCCTCTTGAGTCTCCAAATTGATGTTATCAATTACGATTGGCTGCTCGATGGAAGGTTCATTTTTCTGTGGAGTCTCAATATCAGTAGGCTCGGCCAGTTTTGATGCGTTCACGCACTCATTACGGTGGGTTTCGCCACTTAGTAGATCGCCTTCAATGTTTCCGCACGACTCTTCCAATTGATAAGTAATGCCACTTAGCGGGTTGTTGGCCATATCAAATGTTCCCCAAACCTTACCACTTATGGCTTTTCCTGAGATGGTGACCGGCGTTATGGCAACTTCCCCTCGTTGCGCGCTTAAACGCAGTGGACTTAAGGTAATGGCTTTGAGCGAATGATCCGCTTGGGACTTCAAGCGGGTATCTCGGAGATTGGCTTCCACTTCACCCGATAAGCTGTAGGCCAGCATGTTGCGATCACCTGATAACCCTTGTAGATCGAGGCTGAGATCGGAAAAACCATCAATAGCCAGTGTGTCGGGTAAAAAATAATCGTGGAAGAGCGATAAGGGAATACCATCAGCATTGACGTTGAGCGCCCAAGGTTGGCTCGGGGTACTCAAATCTATTTGTCCGATGCCTTCTACGTAGCCTTGCTCGAGTGGCGCAAAAAGGCGAGTCAATTGCCAAAAGCCATCTTTGCTTTGCATGGCAAGTGCTGCGTGAGACGTGAGTATTTGGTCATAGCTGGCGTTGACAACGCTGACTTCCAATTCGCCTTGCCAAAGGCCCCAACGTTGAGCAGACTGTTTAATATCAAGCTGTTGCCCTTCGATATTTAAACCGGAAAGTTGCCAATAAGGTTCGTGAGATAGCTGGATAATTTGGCTGCGCTCAATGTCGAGTCGTTCGATTGCAACATGCTCTAACTCGCTGGTGGCGGCGTGCCACCAATTTAGGTTGTCTTCTGGCTGTGTTGCCCACTTGAGGCCTTGAATAGAGGCTTCTTTGAGCTTCCATTGTGTTGGCGTGAACAATCCAGAAACTTGCACTCGACCTTGCTGCCAATCTAAGCTGAGCTCGTTGAGCTGGATTACTCCTGGCTCGATAGCGGCACTCAAACGTGGCTCTATTGCGGTTTGCTGCTGGAATCGAACGCTATCCGCCTGCAATGACACTTGAGCTTTTGTCTTCCAGAGAGACAGTGGCAGCGTGGCGTTTTCCACAGAAAGATCCAAGTTCTGCCAGTGCCAGTCGCCCCATTCAATATCGGCGTTAAGCAAATCTAAGCTATTAATATGATTAATGCTAAATGGTAGATCGTGCCAAGGTTTTGCAAGCAGTGATTGGCGCTGCGTATTACTCAGTTTCAGCTTGTTGATGGTCACATTTACTAAAGACCAGCCTTGAGGATACTGCTCCCCTTGCCCAGATATTTGACTGTTACGCCAGTTAAAAGAGGTGCCATAAAGCGTACTGTCTTGCGGTTTGTAGTCTATATCGACTAAGACTTGATTAAAGGCTTCGCCATTCCAATAGAGTTGGTCAGCTGCAAGTTGAACTTCGCCATATGGTATTAAATGACCATTCCATTGTGGTGATTGAATTTGAAGGTCAATGCCATTGGCAGAGAACTGCTCGTCGGCGTAATCAATATTTTTGAGCGCGATTTGATGGAATAAAACGTTGTCTAAAGGTGGGAGCTTTGGTGCGCCATACTGCAAGCTCATACCATCAATCAATAAACTATCAACGATCCATTTACCATCGCGATAAACATCGGGATTCATCCATAAATCGACTTGCTCGATGTAAGACGCATCGTCTCCGCTGGTGTTCACGCGTTGTAAAGTTAGGTGATAGGGAAAGCCATAACGCACGCTTCCGGCCCGGAAGGGAAGAGAAAAGGTGTTTGACAGCAAGCGCCAGGTTGCGTCCGCGTAAGATGTTGTTAGCAGCGCAATCGTAGCGGCTGGAATGGCAACTAAGATAACCAGTAACAGAAGTAGAACTCGACGCGCTGTTTTCATCTTTGCTAGAACCTACGTGTGTTATGAAATAAAACTAGATAGGCTTTAGCTTGTATCAATATTCTGTGGTATTCAATAAAAAGCCCCTCAAAAGAGGGGCTTGAAGCAATTTTTGTAACTTGGCCTACGTAAAGGTGATAAGTTAATGCCAACTTTTCACTGCGTTTACGCGACGTCGCTGTTACTCGATTTAATCAATCTGAGGACCAGCCGCAACCAGAGATTTACCTTCAGCGTTGTCTGTGTACTTATCAAAGTTATTGATAAAGCGCGCTGCTAAATCTTTCGCTTTGCTTTCCCACTGAAGTGGGTCAACGTACGTGTCGCGAGGGTCTAGAATGCTAGGATCCACACCTGGTAGTGACATTGGTACTTCAAGGTTGAAGATTGGAATGTGCTTAGTTGGTGCTTCTTCAATCGAACCATCAAGAATGGCATCAATAATTCCGCGTGTATCTTGAATAGAGATACGTTTGCCAGTGCCGTTCCAACCAGTATTCACTAGGTAAGCCTCAGCGCCCGCTGCTTCCATGCGTTTTACCAGTACTTCCGCGTATTTTGTTGGGTGGAGCGTTAGGAACGCCGCGCCGAAACAAGCAGAGAAAGTTGGTGTTGGCTCAGTAATACCGCGCTCTGTTCCCGCTAGTTTGGCGGTAAAGCCAGACAGGAAGTGGTACTTAGTTTGCTCAGGTGTCAATTTAGATACTGGAGGCAGTACGCCAAATGCATCGGCTGATAGGAAGATCACTTTATTCGCGTGACCGCCTTTTGATACTGGTTTAACGATATTATCGATATGGTAGATAGGGTAAGAAACACGTGTGTTTTCTGTTTTCGAACCATCATCAAAATCGATAGAGCCATCGCCACGTACTGTTACGTTTTCTAGCAGTGCATCACGACGAATTGCGTTGTAGATGTCCGGCTCCGCTTCTTTCGAAAGTTTGATGGTTTTTGCGTAACAACCACCTTCGAAGTTGAAGACACCGTCATCATCCCAGCCGTGCTCATCATCACCAATTAGCGCACGTTTAGGATCAGTCGACAGGGTCGTTTTACCCGTACCAGATAGACCGAAGAATACCGCTACATCGCCATCTTTGCCCATGTTAGCGCTACAGTGCATTGATGCGATGTCTTTTAGTGGAAGGAAGTAGTTCATCATGGCGAACATACCTTTCTTCATTTCACCGCCGTACCAAGTACCACCGATAAGTTGCATGCGCTCGGTTAGGTTAAATACGGTGAAGTTTTCTGAGTTCAGGCCTTGCTCTTCCCATTTTGGATTAGTGCATTTTGCGCCATTCATTACTACGAAGTCTGGTTCAAATATCGCTAACTCTTCTTCCGTCGGGCGAATAAACATGTTTTTAACGAAGTGCGCTTGCCATGCGACTTCTGTGATAACACGAATGCTCAAACGTGTATCTGGGTTTGCACCACAGTAACCGTCAACAACAAACAAGCGTTTGTTAGAAAGCTGGTTTGTGACCAGTTCTTTTAGCTCGTCCCACACTTCAGGAGTGATTGGTTTGTTATCATTTTTCACTTGATCAGACGTCCACCACATATGTTCTTCTGTCGTAGCGTCTTTGACGATATATTTATCTTTTGGTGAGCGACCAGTAAAGATGCCAGTGTCAACGGCAACCGCACCTAGTTCAGTAACCACGCCGCGCTCATAACCGGTTAGGTCTTCACGCGTTTCTTCCTCAAACAACATTTCGTAGCTTGGGTTGCGAATAACCTCTTTTACGTTATGCAGTCCGTGCTTGGTTAGATCAAGTGTTGCAGCCTTAGTATGTTCCATAACGGTCATAGGTGCTCCTTATAAGGATTTTGTAGGGATTTTGTAAGAATGTTTTAATTTTAATCTGCTCACCATGCTAGCAACGGGGCGGGGAGAAAACAGGGAGATAGCTCAAAATTTACCCATGATTTCAATAAGGTTTTAGGTAACCCGTCACATATTGGTGGGAATAGTCTATCGTGCACGCAATCCTTTGCGCTAGGGCAAAATCATTATTAATTGTTTAAAATTAAGCAGTTGTTTTATTACGCTTGAGGCTAGTTATTACGAGGGGTTGATCACAAAAAGGCCAGCATTAAGCTGGCCTTTTGTAGGGTAAATTACGTGCTTGATAAGCTATGTAAATTAATGCAGGGTTTTCTTGTCCGTAGAAGCTTGTGCATACAGTTCAGTGACTTCAGATTCGTCGAACGTATAAGTTGTGCCACAGTAATCACAATGTAAAGAAACTGATCCAACTTCTGCCAAAATGTCATAAATTTCAGCTTTCTCAACGGTGATGATTGCGGCACCGCTACGCTCACGAGAACAGCCACAATGGAACTCGACAGGTTGCGGCTCGTACAGACGTACTTTGTCTTGGTTATATAGTCGATACAATAACTCGTTCGCTTCTAAACCAAACAATTCTTCATCTTTTACTGTATCAGTGAGCTGCTCTAGATGTTCGAAATCATCTGGAGAGCCAGTGCCGTCAGGGATCACTTGAATCAACATACCTGCTGCGTGTGCTTTGCCTTCATGCTCACCAGTGCGGATCCATAGGCGCGTTTTTAACTGCTCTGAGTTTGCAAAGTAGCCTTCTAGCACTTCTGCTAAAGTGTCACCTTCTAGTCCAACGACGCCTTGGTAACGCTCGCCGTTTTTCGGTTCGATGGTGATCACAAGGTAGCCCTTACCCATTAGATCGTGAATATTTGCGTCATCGGCAACATCGCCTTCCCAGCGAGCTACGCCACGAACACGTTGGTTATGGTCACCGTTGATAACGGCAAGAGACACAGGACCATCGCCTTGTAGCTGGATGGTGATCGAACCTTCGAACTTAAGAGTGGCAGTTAAAAGAGTAGTTGAAACGAGTAGCTCACCCAGCAGTTTCTCTATTGCTGCCGGATATTCCTTGCTGGAGATAACACGTTGGTACGCTTCATCCAATTGTACCAACTCGCCACGTACTGAAAGATCTTCGAATAGGTAGCGGTTTAAAACATTATTTGCCATGGAGTGCTTTCCTCGTTGGTAATTCCGGCTTTTATTGGTGTTTGAACTTAATGATGTCTCGGCGCTGCTTTTTATCTGGGCGGCGTTCCGGACTTGGGTTGTGGGCATTAAGCTTACGTTGAGTCGCGTGTTCCTCACGTTTCGCGATACTCTCATTGGTTTCGCGATATAAGGTTTGTGCGATGGGAGCGCCTCGGCGTTGATCTGAGATTTGTTCGATGATCACGATTTTTTCTTCGTTGCCTTGACGAAGTCTGACTTCAGCGCCCACTTCAACGATTTTACTCGGCTTGCTTCGTTGGCCATTATAGTGGACTTTACCGCCATCGACCATGTTACGCGCGATGGAGCGGGTTTTGTAAAATCTTGCGGCCCATAGCCATTTATCTAGCCTAACGGCTTCATTTAGGGAACTCATAGAACACTACGCTATCTAATCACTGCCCGAATACGGCAATGAGTGATGGATTATTCACCTACAGATGGAGTCAAGGCGTATTTTTTTCAAGGGAGTTGGCAAAAACTGCATAAGAAAAAGGTATGAAAGACAACTTGTGATATAGTTCACTGCTCTTTGTTGAGTAATAATTTTATTGCAAATTTAGCAATTTAAAGTCGATAGCTATCGTTATAGCTTAAATGACGGACGTTAGAATAAAGGAATCCATTCAGTGAAACGTTTAGAGCTAAGTGCAGGATTATCAAGCAGACCGCTACTGGCTCAGATCAAGTCCAATCATTATACCATTCAAGCCAAACTTAGCTTGTTGCTTACCTGTCTGTTTATTGCGATAACCGGATGGATACTTGGCAAAATTGTGTGGTTAGCCATACCTCAATCGTCGGAAGTGCCGCAATGGCGTCCATCGGCGAGTAGCGTTGCTGCGAGCAATAAAGGCGACGCGATAGATTTTAATGCCCTTCAGAATGCCAACCTATTCGGTAAATACACTGAGCAAAAAGCGGCGGTTGTAGAACAGCCTATTGTTAAAGACGCCCCTAAGACGCGCCTTAACCTTACGCTGGTCGGTGCGGTTGCAAGTAGTGATGCCAACACCAGCCTTGCTGTTATTGCTAACCGAGGTAAGCAAGCTACGTACGGTTTGGGTGAAGAAATCGAAGGGACACGTGCGACACTAAAAGCGGTATTGGTGGATCGCGTCATCATTGATAACCAAGGTCGAGACGAGACCTTAATGATGGAAGGTATAGAATATAAGAAGCTATCTGAATCGCCGCAGGTAGCTAGGGCGCAAGCTCAGCGAGCAGAAGCAGCGACGTCTGACGTTGGAGAGAAATTAGAGCAAATCCGCGAGGAAATTGCGAAAGATCCACAAAGCGTTTTTAAATACATCACCATTTCACCCGTCAAAAAAGACGGAGACATTGTTGGTTATCGAGTATCACCTGGTCGTGATGCCGCATTATTTAATGATGTAGGACTACAACCTGGCGATATTGCGGTTCAACTGAACGGGATCGATTTAAGTGATCCGTCTTCTTCAGTACAACTGATGCAAGTGATGAGCGATCCGCAAGAATTAAATTTAACTGTTGAGCGAGGCGGCCAACAGTACGATATCTATATCCAATTGTAAGACTTAGGCAACCGGCGTAAGTTCAGGGAGACATACGTGAAACATTGGTTCAGCAAAAGTGCTTGGCTACTAGCAGGAAGTTTACTCTGCGTACCAGGTGCAATGGCAAACGAATTTAGTGCGAGCTTTAAAGGCACTGATATTCAAGAATTCATCAACATAGTGGGTCGTAACCTCGAAAAGACCATCATTGTTGATCCTTCAGTACGCGGTAAGATCGATGTCCGCAGCTATGACGTACTTAACGAAGAGCAATATTACAGCTTTTTCCTTAATGTCCTTGAAGTATACGGTTACGCAGTCGTAGAGATGGACAATGGGGTACTTAAGGTTATCAAAGCAAAAGACTCAAAAACCTCAGCAATCCCTGTGTTAGGTGATGGCAGCGCGCAAGGCGATAGTGTTATCACTCGAGTTGTCGCGGTGCGTAATGTGTCGGTTCGAGAGTTGTCTCCTCTACTTCGTCAGCTGATTGATAACGCCGGTGCCGGTAACGTGGTTCATTATGATCCAGCGAATATTATCTTGATCACAGGTCGTGCGGCAGTAGTGAATCGCTTAGCAGAGATCATCAAGCGTGTTGACCAAGCCGGTGATAAAGAAATTGAATTGGTAGAGCTGCGTAATGCATCTGCTGCTGAAATGGTACGCATTGTTGAAGCACTGAATAAAAGTGCGAATCAGAAAAGCACGCCAGAGTTCCTTGAACCTAAAATTGTGGCCGATGAACGTACTAACGCGATTTTAATTTCTGGTGATCCAAAAGTAAGAGCCCGCTTGAAACGTTTGATTCGTCAACTTGATGTTGAAATGGCGACAAAAGGTAACAACCGAGTTGTGTACCTGAAAAATGCGAAAGCTGAAGATTTGGTGGATGTATTGAAAGGTGTTTCCGATAACCTGCAAGCTGAAAAACAAGCCGGTCAGAAAACATCAGGTGCATCGCGTGGTGAGGTCGTCATTGCTGCTCACGCTGCAACTAACTCGTTAGTTTTAACAGCGCCACCAGATATTATGATGGCATTACAAGACGTCATTTCTCAACTCGATATTCGTCGTGCTCAGGTTCTTATTGAAGCGTTAATTGTCGAAATGTCTGAAGGTGATGGTATTAACCTAGGTGTTCAGTGGGGTTCATTAGAAACGGGTGCTGTAATTCAGTACGGTAACTCAGGAGCCCCGATTGGTCAGGTGATGGTTGGGCTAGAAGAAGCAAAAGATCAAACCCGAACTGAATACTATACCAACTCTAATGGCGAACGAACGCCATATGATGTTACTGAATCAGGTGACTACTCTACGCTAGCGTCAGCACTTAGCGGAGTAAATGGTGCGGCAATGAGTATTGTCATGGGTGACTGGACAGCGCTAATTAGTGCTGTTGCTTCTGACTCCAACTCAAACATTCTATCTTCTCCGAGTATTACCGTAATGGATAATGGCGAAGCATCATTTATTGTGGGTGAAGAGGTTCCGGTTATTACGGGCTCTACGGCTGGCTCAAACAACGACAACCCATTCCAAACGGTTGACCGTAAAGAAGTCGGTATCAAACTCAAAGTAGTGCCACAAATTAACGAAGGTGACTCTGTACAGTTAAACATTGAACAAGAAGTTTCCAACGTATTAGGCGCAAACGGTGCGGTTGACGTTCGCTTTGCTAAACGACAGTTAAACACCTCTGTCATGATCCAAGATGGTCAGATGTTGGTTCTTGGTGGTTTGGTCGATGAACGCGCACTTGAAAGTGAGTCTAAAGTGCCGCTATTGGGTGACATTCCGGTACTTGGCCATCTGTTCAAGTCAACTAGCACGCAAACAGAAAAACGTAACTTGATGGTGTTCATCAAGCCGACGATTATTCGCGATGGTGTGACGGCCGACGGTATTACGCAGCGTAAATACAACTTTATTCGCGCAGAACAGCTTTACAAAGCGGATCAAGGTTTGAAGTTGATGGCTGACGAGAAGATCCCGGTTATGCCAGCCTTTGGCCAGGAGCGTCAGCACCCAACAGAGATCCAAGCGTTTATTGATCAAATGGAAAACAACTAATGGTTGATATGTTAGACACAGCGCCAAGTATGCGTCGTCTGCCATTCAGTTTTGCCAACCGCTTTAAACTGGTGCTGGAGACAGAGCATCCTGAGCGTCCACCTATTCTTTACTATGTCGAGCCGCTTAACCCTGCGGCTCTGGTTGAAGTCCGTCGTGTATTAAAGAAAAGCTTCGTACCGCAACCTATCGATAAAGAAGCCTTTGATAAAAAGCTGACTGAAGCATATCAACGCGACTCGTCTGAAGCGCGTCAGTTGATGGAAGATATTGGTGCTGATAGCGATGATTTCTTCTCTTTGGCTGAAGAACTGCCGCATGATGAAGACTTATTAGAATCGGAAGACGATGCGCCAATCATCAAATTGATCAACGCCATGTTGGGCGAAGCGATCAAAGAAGGTGCGTCGGATATTCATATTGAGACGTTCGAGAAAACCCTTTCGATTCGTTTCCGTGTCGATGGCGTATTGCGTGAAGTTCTGACCCCAAGTCGTAAGCTAGCGCCTTTGCTGGTTTCTCGTGTGAAGGTTATGGCTAAACTAGATATCGCAGAAAAGCGTGTGCCTCAAGATGGCCGTATTTCGTTGCGTATCGGTGGTCGTGCGGTGGACGTGCGTGTATCGACGATGCCGTCCTCTCATGGGGAGCGCGTGGTAATGCGTCTGTTGGATAAAAACGCGACTCGTCTTGATTTACATAGTTTGGGCATGACCCCTTCAGTGCATGACAACTTCCGTCACTTGATTGGCCGCCCTCACGGTATCATCTTGGTGACGGGCCCGACAGGTTCTGGTAAATCCACCACCTTGTACGCTGGCTTGCAAGAGATTAATAGCAACGAACGCAACATTCTAACGGTTGAAGACCCGATCGAATTTGATATTGATGGCATCGGTCAAACTCAGGTGAACCCAAAGGTCGACATGACGTTTGCGCGCGGCTTGCGTGCCATTCTGCGTCAGGACCCGGATGTGGTGATGGTCGGTGAGATCCGTGACTTAGAAACCGCACAAATTGCAGTGCAAGCGTCCTTAACGGGTCACTTGGTAATGTCGACTCTCCACACCAACACCGCAGTGGGTGCGATTACGCGTCTACGTGATATGGGTATTGAGCCATTCCTTATTTCTTCTTCGTTATTAGGGGTGCTAGCGCAGCGCTTAGTTCGAACGCTTTGTCCAAGCTGTAAAGAGCCGTATGAAGCCGATACGGAACAGAAAAAACTGTTTGGTATGGAAGCGCATGAACCGTTAGAACTGCACCGAGCAAAAGGCTGTGAAGCGTGTAACCAAAAAGGCTACCGAGGTCGAACAGGTATCCACGAGCTCATTATGGTTGATGAGCAAGTACAAGAGTTGATTCACCGAGAGTCTGGTGAGCAAGAAATTGAGAGAGCCGTTCGCGCCCATACGCCAAGTATTCGCAGCGATGGTTTAAGCAAAGTGCGTCGTGGCATTACGTCACTTGAAGAAGTGATGCGAGTGACGAAGGAAACCTAATGGCGGCATTTGAGTACAAAGCGCTAGATGCAAAAGGGAAGCATAAAAAAGGCACGATAGAAGGGGACAACGCCCGACAAGTGCGCCAGCGACTCAAAGAGCAAGGGATGATCCCGATTGAAGTGGTTGAGACGAAAGCTAAATCGGCTAAGTCTTCAGGTTCAGTCAGCTTTAAGCGCGGCGTCTCAACATCTGAGCTGGCACTCATCACACGGCAATTGTCTACGCTAGTCCAATCAGGTATGCCTTTGGAAGAGTGTTTGCGTGCGGTCTCTGAGCAGGCTGAAAAGCCGAGGATTCGTTCTATGTTGGCTGCGGTTCGCTCGAAAGTAACCGAGGGTTATCCGCTCGCCGACAGTTTTGCCGATTACCCACACGTGTTTGATGAACTGTACCGCTCTATGGTTGCGGCGGGCGAAAAATCAGGTCACCTCGATACCGTATTAGAGCGTTTGGCAGACTATGTCGAAAACCGCCAAAAGATGCGATCTAAATTGCTTCAAGCCATGATTTATCCTGTAGTTTTGGTGGTATTCGCGGTTGTCATCGTTTCGTTCTTATTGGCGACAGTGGTTCCTAAAATCATTGAACCCATCATTCAGATGGGCCAAGAGTTACCTCAATCGACGCAATTTTTACTGGCAGCCAGTGAGTTTGTGCAAGATTGGGGGCTGATTATTTTCGTTGTGCTGGTGGCGCTTTTCTATGGCCTCAAACTGGCGTTGCAAAAGCCAGACTTTCGCTTAGCTTGGGACAGAAAAATCTTGAGCTTACCGCTAATAGGTAAGATCTCTCGAGGTTTGAATACCGCACGATTCGCACGAACACTTTCGATCTGTACTTCCAGTGCGATTCCAATTCTCGAGGGTATGCGCGTTGCGGTAGATGTTATGTCTAACCGTTATGTGAAGCAGCAAGTCTTGCTTGCAGCGGATAACGTCCGAGAGGGCGCTAGTTTGCGTAAGGCGTTGGACCAAACTCGCTTGTTTCCACCAATGATGCTACACATGATCGCCAGTGGTGAGCAAAGTGGTGAATTAGAGAGCATGTTGACGCGGGCAGCCGATAACCAAGATCAAAACTTTGAATCAACAGTCAATATTGCTCTGGGTGTGTTTACTCCTGCGCTGATTGCATTAATGGCTGGATTAGTGTTGTTCATTGTGATGGCGACCTTGATGCCAATGCTAGAAATGAATAACTTGATGAGCGGATAATTTCGAATTAAGACGTGTCTACTAACGGCATGGCTTTAATCTAACTTTCGGAGAAAAAAATGAAGTTTAAGCGTAGTAAACAACAGGGTTTTACACTTTTAGAAGTGATGGTTGTTGTAGTTATCCTGGGTATTTTGGCAAGTTTTGTTGTTCCAAACCTATTGGGTAACAAAGAGAAGGCAGACCAACAAAAAGCGATTACGGACATTGTCGCGTTGGAAAATGCCTTAGATATGTACAAGTTGGACAACAGCGTTTACCCAACAACGGACCAAGGTCTAGAAGCATTGGTTAGCAAGCCATCTAACCCAGAGCCACGCAACTACCGTGATGGTGGTTACATCAAACGTCTTCCTAATGACCCTTGGGGCAACCAGTACCAATACTTAAGCCCAGGTGATAACGGTACAATCGATATCTTCACTCTAGGCGCAGATGGCCAAGAGGGTGGAGAAGGTCCAGCTGCAGATATTGGCAACTGGAACATGCAAGACTTCCAATAATTGAGCCTAAGCCAGCACTAATGAAACAAATGCGAAAACATAACGGTTTTACATTGATAGAAATTCTATTGGTGCTGGTTTTGCTATCTCTTACGGCTGTGGCCGTGATCTCGACGTTACCGACTAGCCAAAAAGATCTTTCCAAACAGTATGCTCAAAGCTTTTTTCAGCGTTTACAGCTGCTCAATGAAGAAGCGGTGCTGAGCGGTAAAGATTTTGGCGTTCGAGTGGATGATGCCAAATCGACCTACGCTCTACTGAGTTTAACCTCAGAAGGTTGGCAGCCTCTGAAATTAAAGCAGATTCCGAGCAAAACCAAGCTAGAAGAAGATATTACGCTACAACTCGAGCTCGGAGGTGGTGCTTGGGATAATGATGAGCGCTTATTCAAACCAGGTTCTCTTTTTGATGAAGACATGTTCGCAGAAGAAGAGGACGAAAAGAAAATTGAGCCACCGCAAGTGTTTATCTTTTCCAGCGCCGAAGTCACGCCATTTACCCTGTCTTTTTTTCCGCAAAATGGTGATGCCTTTAATGACGGTTGGCGAGTCATTGGCAAAGAAAGTGGACAAATTTTGTTATTAGCTCCGGGCGAAGAAGTGAAAGAGGATGAGAATGCGCAATTTTAAGCAAGCTCGCCCAAATTTGAGTCATCGCCGGACGAGAGGCATGACCTTACTGGAAGTATTGGTCGCACTGGCAATTTTCGCTACCGCTGCCATCAGTGTCATTCGCTCTGTGAGCCAGCATATTAATACAATCAGTTATCTAGAAGAAAAAATGTTTGCAGCCATGGTTGTGGATAATCAGATGGCAAATGTGATGTTGAATACCGGAGAACTCAAAGCGAAAAACGGCACAGAAGAGCTGGCAGGACGCACTTGGTTCTGGAAAGTCACGCCAGTCGCCACGACGCAGCCATTGCTGAAAGCATTTGATGTGAGCGTCTCGGTAGAGAAAAGCGCGAGCCCTGTAGTAACGGTACGAAGCTATGTGGCGCAATAATCATCTCCGCGCAAACACGCGCCAAAGGGTAAAAGGTTTTACACTTATTGAAGTGTTGGTATCGATTGCCATCTTTGCCAGTTTAAGTGTCGCAGCGTACCAAGTGGTATCGCAAGTACAGCGTAGCAATGCGCTATCACAAGAACGAACCCAACGCTTAAACGAAATTCAGCGTGCCATGGTTATGATGGATAACGATTTTCGTCAAATGGCGATGCGTCAAACACGTACTAATGGTGAAGAGCCTGCTAGCCGGCTAATTTTTTGGTCCGATTACCTGTTGGACTCCGATACTAAAGGGCTGATGTTTGCCCGTTTAGGTTGGCACAATCCTCAGCAGCAGTTCCCTCGTGGAGAAGTAACCAAGGTTGGCTATCGCTTAAAAGAAGAAACACTGCAGCGAGTATGGTGGCGCTATCCTGATACGCCGGTTGGGCAACAAGGTACTGTTACTCCATTGCTAACGCAGGTCGAGTCATTTGATATGCGTTTCTATGATGGTAAGCAATGGAAAAAAGAGTGGGCTGAAGAAAAAGCGCTGCCGAAAGCGGTTTCTGTTGTTCTCACTCTCAAAGACTATGGAGAAATTGCCCGCACTTATCTCACTCCTGATGGCACATTGAGTCAGAAAGAGGAAAGTTCAGGAGACAGCAATAATGGTTAACCGTCAGCGCGGTGTTGCTTTGATTATAGTGTTGATGTTGCTGGCGATTATGGCGACGGTTGCCGCCAGCATGTCGGAACGTTTGTTCTTACAGTTTCAGCGAGGCGCTAATCAAATCAATTACCAGCAAGCGTACTGGTACAGCCTTGGCGTCGAGGCGCTAGCAAAAGTGGGTATCGAACAAAGTTATAAAGACACCGACACGATTAATATGAGTCAACCGTGGGCGATAAAAGAGCAAGTCTATCCGTTAGATTATGGTCAAGCGGCGGGACGAATTAGAGACAAGCAAGCGTGCTTTAATCTAAATGTATTGAGTCGTGTGCAACCAACGGGTCAGCAAATTACAAGACCATATTTAGTGAATGTATTGCAGCGCCTATTAGAAGAGTTGGATGTCGAGCCATATCAAGCAGAAATCATTGCAGACTCTACTTGGGAATACATTGATGCTGATGACTCTGTCCGTTCGACTACTGGGGTTGAAGACAGCACATATGAAGCGATGAAACCTTCCTATTTGGCATCAAATGGTTGGATGGCAGATGCTTCCGAGTTACGGGCTGTCTATCAGGTGAGTGGTGAAATTTTCCAAAAATTGGAGCCGTTGGTCTGTGCATTGCCAAGTGATGACTGGCGTTTAAACGTGAATACGATTGATGTTGAGCAAACTCCGATTTTGGTGGCAATGTTCTCACCAAACTTAAGCAGTAGTGATGCGATTCAGCTAATTGAAAAACGCCCATTTGATGGGTGGGATAGCATTGATGAATTTTTAGCAGAGTCAGAAATGGCTGGCTTAAGTGAAGATGTAAAGAAAAACGCCAAAGGCTATTTGGGTGTGGATAGCGCCTTTTTTGAATTGGATGCACAAGTGTTGGTGGATGAATCACGTGTACGTATCCGAAGCCTTTTGCAAAGTACAAATAGAGAAACGGTGACCGTAGTTCGCCGTCGTTTTGGAGGGATCAGTGAGCGAGTTTCTGACCGTTCGGCTGAGTAGCGAACAACAAAGTACCATTCCTTGGGTGGTGTGGTCGACAGATCAACAGGAAGTGATTGCTAGCGGTGAAATCGCCGGGTGGGAACACTTAGATGAATTGGTCTCATATGCTGGTCAGCGCCAAGTTGTGGCGCTGTTGGCGAGTAATGATGTGGTCCTGACGCAAGTGGATATACCGCCTGGTGCAACACGCCAATTCGAGGCGATGTTACCGTACTTAGTGGAAGACGAAGTTGCTCAGGACGTTGATGGCCTGCACTTTAGCGTGTTGGGTAAACAAGCGGATAAAGCGCAGATTTGCGCAGTTGAACGTGCTTGGATTCAGACTGTACTGCAACGTTTCTCAAGCCAAGGTATCGCCATTAAACGCATTTTACCCGATGTGCTTGCGTTACCGGTTCGTGGAGATCACAGCAGTGCTGCAATGATTGGCGAGCAATGGCTAATTCGTCACTCTGCGACAGAGGGCGCGGTTGTCGACGCTTCTTGGTTAGACCTTTACCTCTCTTCTTATCTACAAAATCATGAAGGTTGGAAGCTCGATTGCTTTAGCTCGGTCCCGGAATCTGCGTTACCTGAAATATGGGATCCGCAACCAGAAGAAATGACGATGGCTTTACTGGCGAAGGGGGTGACAGAAAGCAAAGTCAATTTGCTGACTGGGAGCTTCAAGCCGAAATCTTCTTGGGGTAAATACTGGAAGCTCTGGCAAAAAGCCACCATTGCTGCGGGGGTGCTTATTGTCGTCATGGTTGCGCAGCAGTTGCTCGTGGTCCACAAGTACGAAGCACAAGCTCAAGCGTATCGTGAGGAGAGTGAGCGTATTTTCCGCCAGGTGTTCCCAAATAAACGACGCATTCCTACCGTTAGTTACCTCAAACGACAAATGGATGATGAAGAGCGCCGCTTATCTGGTGGAAGTGGTCAGCAGGCAATGTTGTCATGGTTGGCGGCATTACCCGCGACGCTTGGTCAGGTCAGTGACTTGGAGATCACTAGCTTTAAATACGACGGACAACGTGGCGAAGTACGTATTCAGGCTCGTAGTTCAGACTTCCAACCTTTTGAGCAGGCTCGTGTGAAATTGGCAGAGAAGTTTAATGTTGAGCAAGGTCAGTTGAACCGTAGCGATAACGTTGTGGTTGGCAGCTTTGTTTTGAAGCGTTTGTGAGGTGATGATGAAAAATTTAATTTCTCAAGCTCAGGTTTGGTGGAGCAGCATCTCGCAGCGTGAGCAGCGTTTGGTCATGGGATGTGGCGCTATTGCCGTTATCGGTATTATTTATTGGGGTTTATTACAGCCAATGAGTCAACGTGCGGAGCTAGCTCAGTCACGTATTCAAAGTGAAAAGCAGTTGCTAGCTTGGGTACAAGATAAAGCGGATGGCATCACTGCACTGCGAAAAAGCAGCGGTGTGAGCTACTCTAGTCAACCGTTGAATCAGTTGGTTTCTTCTTCAGCTCGTCGTTATAAAGTTGAGTTGATTCGAGTACAACCTCGTAATGAGAGCGTTCAAGTGTGGATCAAACCACTCGCGTTTAATCAACTAGTGGATTGGTTACGTTACTTGAAAGAGCAACAGGGTATTGAAGTCGAATTTTTAGATATCGACCGAACAGAGCAAGCGGGCATGATCGATGTAAACCGCCTTCAGTTTAAGCGAGGTTAAGGTGAAGCGAGCAGTACTTTACGTTGTTATCTTTATCGTCTTTTTTTCAGTCAGTCTTTTAATGGGATTACCAGTCTCTTGGGTGTTACAACAAGCACCAACAGTGAGAGGCCTGGACATTCAAGGAGCCAACGGTTCGGTATGGCAAGGTCAAGCTTCTAGTATTCGTTGGCAGCGCCAGAACCTTGGAGAAGTTAATTGGGATTTCCAATGGTCGAGTCTACTGACAGGTAAAGCTGAGTTTGCTGTGCGCTTTGGTCGTGGTAGTGAAATGGACGTCCGTGGGCGCGGTTTTGTCGGCTATAGCTTAAGTGATGGCCCTTATGCCAAAAACTTAGTTGCCTCGATTCCGGCGGTAAAAGTTGTTGAGCAAGCACGCCTCCCTGTGCCTGTTGGTGTTGATGGGCAGCTTGAGCTGAATATTCGTCATGCGACTTATGCTGCGCCTTGGTGTAAGGACGGTGAAGGCACTTTAGTATGGAATGCCAGTGGTATTCAAAGCCCCGTTGGCAGCTTAGATCTCGGTCCTGTGATTGCCGATATAAACTGTCAGGATAGTGTATTGACGGCAACTGGTGAGCAGAGCAGCAAACAAGTCTCTGCGGCGTTTTCCGCTGAACTGATGCCTAATCAACGGTACTCAACCAAAGCGTGGTTCAAACCTGGTGCAGAGTTCCCATCCAGCATGGGGGAGCAACTGAAATGGTTGGGTAAGCCGAATGCTCAAGGTCAATATGAGTTTAATTACCAAGGGCGCTTCTAACCTATCGTGACAAAATCCAATATCTTAAAAGAGCTGCTATTGTGCAGCTCTTTTTGCTTTTGGATCATCGTAAGCTAAAACCTCTATTCGCTGTACATTGGGAATGAATGGAAATTTAAAACCATGATTTTTAATTGATTTGTTTTCTTTCGTTCAGCTTTGCAGGCAATTGGAACATAGTAGGCCAAATACTCCAAGTGCTGTACAGAAGGTCAAAAAGAAAAGGCCACGAAGATATTCGTGGCCTTTCTATTGCTAGAATTTTGTGCTCTAAATTTTACCGATAGGGCGCTTAATCTTTGCGTTGTAAAATCTCATTCCAAGGTAAATCCGCATCACCAAGAACAATAAAATTCGGGTTTTCTAGTGTTTCCCGCTCGTTATATGACAGCGGTTCTAATTGCGTGCTGAGAATACGTCCGCCAGCTTCTTCAACAATGCATTGTGTCGCAGCGGTGTCCCACTCACCTGTTGGACCTAGTCGGAGATAGCAATCTACCGCCCCTTCCGCGACGAGGCATGCTTTCAATGCCGCAGAACCGAGCGGTATTAAGTCGTAATTCCAGGCGCTGCTCATACGGTTAGTAATACGATTGATGTCTTGGCGACGACTAATAGCAATTGCGATGCTTTGCTCTGGCTGTTCGTGTTTGTGTGTATGGATTTTGACGCTGTCCGACATGTCGGGAATTTTCCAGGCGCCTTTGCCATTATAAGCGTAGTAAGTCACGCCAGATACAGGACCGTAAACGACGCCCATGGTTGGTCGATTGTTGTCGACCAACGCGATAATAGTGGCAAA
Source organism: Vibrio sp. 1580 (assembly GCF_033340055.1). Classification (NCBI taxonomy): domain Bacteria; kingdom Pseudomonadati; phylum Pseudomonadota; class Gammaproteobacteria; order Vibrionales; family Vibrionaceae; genus Vibrio; species Vibrio sp. 1580. The sequence goes on along the minus strand of NZ_JAWOVT010000006.1, from coordinate 228,231 downwards.
GTCACCACTGCGAGCGATGAATTCTTGAGTACCATCAAGAGGGTCGACTAACCAATAACGTTCCCACTGAGCGCGTTGCTCTAAGCTTATGTCTGCGTCTTCTTCTGACAACACGGGAATGTCAGGCGTCAGATCACTCAAGCGTTCAGTGATGAACTTGTGAGCTGCAATATCTGCACTTGTTACGGGAGTTTCGTCACTTTTGGTGTAGGCCTCGTATTGCTTCTTTTCATATATTTCGAGGATCATTTGCCCAGCACTGCGGGCAATCTCGATGACTTGAGGAAGTAGGTGAGATAGATCTTTTGTCATTGGCATAAGTGATAGTCCTTACTCACAGTGTTATTCGGTTCTAATGACCGTTATTGGTTATGCTTGTGAGTGGTGTTTGGTAAGTGTTTCAGTGCCAACATTAGCGCTGTGATGCTTCGTGCTTCACAGAAATCCATGTGAGTTAATAACTCTTCGGCTTGCGCAAGTGGCCAACGCACAATTTCCAGTGGTTCAGGCTCATCGCCTTCTTGCTTCTCTGGATAAAGCGCCTGTCCTAAAAATAGAGTCATTTTGCTCGAAAAGTAAGATGGCGCGAGGATAACTTGTTTCAACGGGGTTAACTGATTACAGCCAAAGCCGATTTCTTCTTTTAACTCACGATCCGCAGCTTGGTGTGGTGTTTCTCCTGGGTCAATCAGCCCTTTTGGGAAACCTAGCTCGTAACGTTCAGTTCCAGCGGCGTATTCACGCACCAGTAATAAATCGCCTTGTTCTGTTACAGGAACCACCATTACAGCATCTCGTCCACTTGGCTTCATACGCTCATAAGTACGATGCTCACCATTGGAAAAACGAAGGTCGAGCGCTTCCACAGCAAACAGTTTGGATTTTGCAACCGTCTGGCATGAGAGTATCTCTGGTGGGGTTCGTTTCGGCATGACGCTGGCTCCTTGGTGTCGTTGGCGTTTACGAGATGCGTAAGATTCTTAATATATGAGAACTCCGCCTGAGTTTCTAGCGGATTTTACGAGTCGAGCTAAGCATCTCAGCATCACCTCAGTATCGATACAAAAATGGGAGACCGAAGCCTCCCATTTTCTGACAGTGTTTACTCTTAGTAGTAAGAGTGATCACCACGGTCATGTTCTGTAGCATCACGAACTGCGGTTAGTTCACCAATGAACTGGTTTAGCAGCTCTTTCTCGATGCCTTCTTTTAGTGTTACGTCAACCATAGAACAGCCATTACAACCGCCACCAAATGCAACAATTGCAACACCGTCTTCAGTGATCTCAACCAAGTTTACGTGACCACCGTGGCCAGCAAGCTGTGGGTTGACTTGGGTTTGGATAACGTACTCAACGCGCTCAACCAGTGGTGCGTCGTCCGCAACTTTACGCATTTTAGCGTTAGGTGCTTTTAGCGTTAGCTGAGAGCCCATTTTATCGGTAACAAAATCGATTTCAGCGTCTTCAAGGAATGGCAGGCTCAGCTCATCCACGTAAGCTGAAAAACCGCTGTAAGAGAGTTCAGTGTCGGTCGATTCTACTGCTTCTGGTGGGCAGTAAGACACGCCACACTCAGCGTTTTGTGTACCTGGGTTCACAACGAAAATACGAATGTTAGTGCCTTCAGGTTGTTGACCTAAAAGGTTAGCGAAATGCGTTTGCGCAGTTTCTGTAATAGTAATATTTGACACGACGAATACCCGAGTAAATTTGTAGGTTACTGCTGCTATTCTACTCTTGTTGACGTATGGGTCTAGTCTTTTTGATGCTAAGGCATGGCGAAGCGATCTAGAGAGAACGAGGAGCAGGTGTTCTGCAGATGCAGTAAATATCGATGCTTTCTACGCCAACTTCAAGTAGTAAATGACATAATTGTCGGACGGTACTGCCTGTGGTGACTACATCATCGACGATGGCAACATGGGAAGAGTGAGGGCGCTTATTGAGAATAAACGCGCCTTTTAAGTTTTGTTCACGGCTTGTTTTGGTATTACCACGCTGTGATTGGGCGAGCCTTACTCGACGAAAGACCTTCGCATCAAAATTAGTCTGCAATTGCTTGGCGAGGTGTCGGGCTAAAACATCACTTTGATTAAAACCCCGGCGCAGGTAACGCTGCCAGTGCAATGGCACACTGGTAATGATTGGAGCTGGCGTGGTGATGCGCTGTGCCAGTTGCTCGGTTAATGCTTTTACATGCCAAGACTCTCCGTGATCTTTAAAGCGTTGTACTTCCCGTGAAAGGGGAAAGTCGTAATCGCCTAACGTGTATAGCCTTTGCCATGGCGGTGGCTTTGAAAGACATTCACCACAAATACTATCCGTACTCATTTCTTCTTTCTGTAATGATAAACCGCAGCGTTGACATCGTTTTACCGGAGTTAGGTATTTTAAACAGTGCTCGCACCAGCGCAGAGTATTTGTGTGGCTTGGTGTTTGAATAGGGAACCGACACAGGCCGCATTGACTGCTCAATACGCGATGCATGATGTTTTGCCAGTGATGAGATAACATAGCGTTTATTCATGGTGATATTTTACTCAGCCTAACGCTTGGCTGAAGCCGTAGGGAATAAAATAAGTGGGAGAGATTGAGAGCATGAGCACGAAATTACACTGGCAGTCATTTGGTCAGGGACCAGATTTGGTGTTACTTCATGGGTGGGGCATGAATGGTGCGGTATGGCAGCAGACAGTCGAGTCTCTTCAACCTTATTTCCGAGTTCATGTGGTTGACCTTCCGGGGTACGGACATAGCGCCGAATCTCATGCTGAAGATTTAGACCATATTGCTAACTTGGTGGTGCAAGGTGCGCCAGAGAAAGCGATTTGGCTTGGTTGGTCCCTCGGAGGTTTAGTGGCGACGCATGTGGCATTAAATATGCCCGAGCGCGTGGCTAAGTTGATTACGGTTGCCAGCTCACCTAAATTTGCCGCAGAAAAACCGTGGCGTGGCATTCAACCGAATGTACTGAGTGCGTTCACCTCTCAGTTGCTAGAAGATTTCTCACTGACCATTGAGCGCTTTATGGCGTTGCAAGCGATGGGCAGCCCATCAGCGCGTAAAGACGTTAAACAGCTCAAGCAAGCGGTACTATCGCGCCCTCAGCCAAACCCTGAATCGCTGTTGGTTGGGCTAAACATCCTTGCTGATGTGGATCTGCGCGATGCGTTGACGTCTCTTTCTGTTCCAATGTTGCGTCTTTATGGCCGTTTAGATGGGTTGGTGCCAATTAAAGTAGCTAATGATTTAAGTGAACAGTTGCCTCATACCCAGCAGTTTGTTTTTAATCAGTCCTCTCATGCGCCTTTTATCACCGAACATGACGAATTTTGTGTTCAAATCCGAGAGTTTGCTCACGATTGAGCAAGTACGAGCGGAAATACCTCAAGTTGTTTAAAAAGTGGTCGATATAAAGGCTGGTGAGGTTTTATTAGCCAATAAAGCTAAGCCATATTGACGAGTTGGGCGACTCTGAGGAGGGTTCGCAATGATTGTGTCACCGACCAACGTAAGTGTGCCACTGATCGCCCCATCCGTGAATGTGCAGACGGAACAAGCAGCTCGCGACAATAAAGTCCGAGAGCCTGTAACGCCAACGGTCGCATTGGCCAAAACCAATGCAGAGCGAAAAGTAAAAGGTGATGACAAGCGCCGACGTCAGTCTTCTTGGGATCCTTCAGAGCATCCTGATTATGATATGGAAACGGAAGTCGACACGCGTTATCAAGAAGAGCCGGAAGATACACTAGAACGGCTTTTTAGTTTGCTTGCGCTCAAATCGTATAGTGAAGACCAGGGGAAAGGCTACGCGATCCGCTTTCGCTTACCAAAGCGCATTTTGGATGCTGCGATCAATGAAGGATTAATGGAAAAGCGCAGGAAGGTGATCAAGTTTCATTATGGTCATGCAGTCGCTCCCCATACCCCGTCAGAAGTGATAGCAGTATTATGACGACTCAATATCCTACTCAAACAAAAACGCTCCAAGCAGGTTGACTGATTGGAGCGTTTTCTTTTTAGTTATGAAAGCTCGTTAGCGGTGAAGCCTAGGTAAGGTTACTTTTTCGCTTTAGCAAACGCTGCAGCAAACGCACCGCCCATCGCGCTGTTCGATGACGAATCATCACGGCGAGGCTGACGACGCTGCGGTTGGTCATTACGACGTGGCGCTGCTGATGAGCGTTGGCTGCGGTTGTCTTGACCCGGTTCGTCGTTCATACGCATCGATAGACCAATACGCTTACGCTGCACGTCAACTTCCATCACTTTCACTTTGACGATGTCGCCCGCTTTCACCACTTCACGTGGGTCAGACACATAACGATCTGTCAGTGCAGAAATATGCACAAGACCATCTTGGTGAACGCCGATATCAACGAAGGCACCGAAGTTGGCTACGTTAGACACCACGCCTTCTAGAATCATGCCCGGTTCCAAGTCAGATACCGAGTTTACACCTTCTGCAAACGTCGCCGTTTTGAATTCTGGACGTGGGTCACGACCCGGCTTATCCAGCTCTTTGATGATGTCTGTAATGGTTGGAACGCCAAAGTTATCGTCGGTGTAATCGACCGCATGCAGACCTTTAAGGAAGCTTGAATCACCAATCAGTGCTTTGATATCTTTGTTGTTCTTCTCAGAAATCGCTTTGACTACTGGGTACGCTTCTGGGTGAACCGCAGACGCATCAAGTGGGTTCTTACCATCCATAATACGCAGGAAGCCCGCACACTGCTCGAATGCCTTAGGACCCAAGCGAGGTACTTTTTTCAAGGTTGTACGAGCTTCGAAACGACCGTTTTCATCGCGGAAGTCGACAATGTTTTGCGCGATAGTGCTCGACAAGCCTGCTACGCGTGTTAATAGTGCGGCAGAAGCGGTGTTCACATCAACACCAACCGCGTTTACACAGTCTTCCACAATCGCATCTAGGCGTTTTGCTAACATAGATTGGCTTACATCGTGCTGGTATTGACCCACACCAATAGATTTCGGATCAATTTTCACGAGTTCAGCCAATGGATCTTGCAAACGACGTGCAATCGACACTGCACCACGCAGTGATACGTCCATATTCGGGAACTCTTTTGCTGCAAGCTCAGACGCTGAGTAAACCGATGCACCCGCTTCACTTACGATGATCTTCTGAACTTTCAGGTTGCCACGTTTGATGACGTCTGCGACAAAGCTGTCGGTTTCACGTGAAGCCGTACCGTTACCAATCGCAATCAAAGCCACGTTGTACTTACGCACCAACTGATCAACGATTTGTGCTGACTTGTCGTATTGTTTTTGTGGTGGGTGAGGGTAGATGGTTTCGGTTGCAAGCACTTTACCTGTTGAGTCGACAACCGCGATTTTTGAACCTGTACGCAGACCCGGATCGAGACCAAGTGTTGCACGAGGGCCAGCCGGTGCTGCCATCAACAAGTCTTTTAGGTTAGTGGCGAATACTTCAATCGCTTCGATTTCAGCGCGCTCTTTCATTGCGCCCATTAGCTCGGTTTCCATGTGCATCGATACTTTGATGCGCCATGCCCAGCTGATCACTTGCTTACGCCAGGTATCCGCAGGTGCGCTGCTAAGTGTCACGCCATAATGGTCAGCGATAATCGTTTCGCAGTAAGACTGACGAGCGCCTTCTTCCTGTTCTGGATCAGCATTCATTGCCAATGTCAGGAAGCCTTCGTTACGGCCACGCAACATCGCCAGTGCTCGATGCGATGGCACTTTGCTTAGGGGCTCGTTGTGGTTGAAGTAATCTTTAAACTTCTCGCCTTCTTGCTCTTTGCCTTCAACGACTCGTGAGACCAGTTCCGCATTGCGATTTAAGTGGTTGCGAATTTTTTCCAGTAAGTTTGCGTCTTCTGCGATGCGCTCCATGATGATCGCGCGAGCGCCATCCAATGCAGCTTTGGTGTCTGCGATGCCTTTGTCTGCATCAAGGTATTTGCTTGCTTCGCTTTCTGGCTCGGTTTGTGGGTGATTCCAAAGCTGATCTGCGAGCGGCTCAAGACCAGCTTCAATCGCGATCTGACCTTTCGTACGACGCTTTGGTTTGTAAGGTAGGTATAAGTCTTCAAGACGAGTTTTACTGTCTGCCTGCGCGATCTCTTGTTCTAGCTCTGGCGTCAGTTTGCCTTGCTCTTGGATTGATTTGAGGATGGTTTGACGGCGATCATCCATTTCACGAAGGTAAGACAGACGGCTGTCCAAAGTACGCAGCTGGGTATCATCAAGGCCCCCCGTCACCTCTTTGCGGTAACGTGCAATAAAAGGGACGGTGTTGCCATCATCAATTAGGGTGACAGCGGCGTTGACTTGCTCTGGGCGAACATTCAGTTCTTGAGCAATCATGCGACAGATAGCTTGGCTCATCCGTGTTTTCTCTTTTAATTCGGTTTTGGTTGTATAGAACATTGGGGTCGTTCGAAGAATTTGCAATGTTTTAAATTAACGAGGCAAAAATTTACCGGGCGCTGGTGGACATCAGTCAGATTTATGTCAAAACTGTAATTAAATTGAGAACTTATATCCGCAGTTATCGACTAACCTAATTCCACGGTTGTTGATATCACTAAATGTACCTCGGCTTATACGGATAATCATGATGAAAAAAATGTCTTTGGCGTTAGCGCTTACGAGTGCCTTACTTGTCGCCCCGCTTAGTTGGGCGCAGTCTATCTCAGGAACCACACAAGCTCCCGTTTATCAGCTCGATAACAAATTGGTACTAGGGCGTGTGGAGAGCGTCTATTACAGTGATATTCCGGAACTAAAAGCGGTGCCATTTATTGGCAAGATTGATACTGGTGCAGATACGACATCGATGCATGCGGAGAATATCCATGTCAGTAGCTCACACCCAGATTACCAAGATTTGAAAGATAACGAGTTACTTTGGGCGATTGTCGATGACTTAGGTGGTACGAAGGCCAAGTGGGACGCCGACAGCTTTAAGCCATATCAAGTAAAGGTTAGCTTTACGGTTCCTCACCCTTATACAGGGAAGGAAATACAGATTACCGATGATCTGGAAAGAGTGAGCGCGATTCGCAGTCGAACAAGCAAAAAGCCCATCCTACGCCCGACAATAAAAATGCCGATGACAATCGCTGGTCACACCGTTGATACGGAAGTGAACCTGACCAAGCGTACGCAATTCTCTTCTCCTATCTTGATTGGTAAAACTTATCTCGATGATAACGCATGGGTCTTCGCTGGTTACGATTATCTTCAAGAACAGCCAAGCGCAAAAATGATTGGCAAAAAAGAGACGGTTGAAGTCGAAGGTGTGCCATATAAGATCAGCATTTCAACTTCTAGCCGTTATACCAACGTCCATGCACTGGACATCAAGGTAGACAAAAAGCATAACGAAGTCTCTTTTATGTTAGAGGGCGAGAATGGCAAGCGTCATCCAATGACATTACCCTTGGTACGAATGCTGAAAACGACCAAAAGCGAGCGTCCTTTAGTCTATTTACCCGTCAAAGTCGGCGAAAACGAAACTCAACGTTGGTTGGTGTATCTGCGTGATCGCAGTAAGTTCAGTTCGCAAATTCGCTTAGGTCGGGACGTTGCGAGTCAGCACTTTGTTATTGATACGGACAGAGAAAATCTATTGGGTGGCGTAGAAAAAACGTTCAAAAGCGCACTCAAATCAAAACCTCTTGTCGTTTCACCAGAAGAACAGGTCACCATTGATGGTTATACCGTCCCTGCTTACCCCACTTTTACTGTGAAAACGCCATTACTGCGTGTAAATGGGTTTGAAGTAACAGAAAAAGGTAAGGATGAATCCGTCACGTTTTATTTAATGAACGATGAGGGGAAAGAAGAAAAAATCACCAAACCAGTGTTGAAAAAGCTCAAGGTTGGCAGCGCGGTTCGCCCTGTTGTCGAAGGAGACTTTCTTCTCGGTAGAAAAGACACATCAATGAAGTTTGCGCTCGATGTGCTTGATGAGGGTGACACTCAACCCTTTTTCGTCTTTGGTCATGACATAGCCAAGGGTGGTGTGTTGCTGAACACTCGCGCAGACCATCTACTAGATGCAAGGCCACTTTTCAAAGCTGGCCATATCGAAGTGGCTGAGGTTGAGGGGATGTCTTTCCCTGTGAAGTTAGACACGGGTGCAGATGTAAGCTCAATCAATGCTAAGAACATCAAGCAGTTTAAGAAAGACGGCAAAGACATGGTGAGCTTTACCTATGAGAACGATCTTGGCATGAAACAGGCGTTTACCAAGCCTGTTGTTGATGTCATGCGTATTAAAGCTAAGAAAGGTGAGAAAGCGAACGTACGCCCTGTGGTTGAAATGCATGTTAAGCTTGGCGAATTAGAGAAGAAGATCCGAGTCAACTTACAGGACCGAGGTCGCTTCCATTACAGCATGATTTTAGGTAAAAACTTCCTAAAACATGGCGCGGTTGTTTCGAGTGATACGAATTACATCGTGACGCAAAAACCGGATTACGAAAAGTAACACTCTGGCCGCCTTATCACCTTGATACCCAAAGCCTGAACAACATTGGATCTTTGGGTATATCATCTCCTTAATGCTGCCAAAGAGCAGCATTTTTTAGTTGAGATAGGAGTTAATTTGAAAACTAAGCTGATTACACGAGAAGGTTACAACAAACTCAAACAAGAGCATGATTACCTTTGGAATGAAAAGCGCCCGGAAATCACCAAGATCGTCACTTGGGCGGCGAGCCTGGGCGATCGCTCAGAAAATGCGGATTACACCTTCAATAAACGTTTACTCCGTCAGATCGACCGTCGTGTCCGCTTCCTTCGTAAATTCCTGCCAGAAGTCACGATCGTTGACTATTCTCCGCAACAAGAAGGCAAAGTCTTTTTTGGTGCATGGGTGGAAATAGAAAATGAGGTAGGAGAAGTGAAAAAGTTTCGTATTGTCGGGCCTGAAGAGATTTATGGCGATGCGAAAGACTACATCTCTATCGATTCACCTATGGCGCGAGCGATGTTGAAAAAACAAGTGGATGAAGAGTTCACGGTACGCACCCCAGAAGGTGAAAAAGAGTGGTTCATCAACTCAATTGAATACACTCAACCGGCCTCGGAAGACTGAGGCTTTATCACCGATTCAAGTCTCATGAAGTTCACTAGAAGTGACTTGGGTCTCAACGTCAGAATATTTGGTATAAAGGCATGGTGCCTTTCTCGGAGAAGTAAAATGAACAAAGCAGTCATGTGTAGTGCTGCACTAACAATAGGTTTCTCACTTTCAGTTTTTGCTCAAGATGAAGTGAAAGGCTGTGACGCTAAAGAGTTAGCGGTAGAGCAGCAGCTTGAGTATGCAAAAGCGCAAGGTAATGAGCATCGCATTAAAGGCTTGGAGCAAGCACTTTCCGCTATCCAGAATGAATGCTCGGAAGGTGAGCTGCGCCAAGAGCTGCAAGCAGAAGTGGAAGAAAAGATTAAAGAAGTTGAGGAGCGAGAGGAAGAATTAGTCGAAGCTCAGCATTCAGGTAAAGCAGACAAAATTGAGAAAAAACGTCACAAGTTGGCGGAGGCACAGCAAGAGCTGCTTGAGGCCAAACGTGAACTGGAATGGAATTATGGTCAATAGTAGGTGCTGAAAATACCTGCTAGAGAGAGAATAAAGCGCTTAAGATAAAAAGAGTAACAATTTGCTTGAGCACGTTAGGAAAAACAGTGATACATTTTCGACAATAGACGCTTCTGAAAGGATGTTTCAATGCAAGAAAATCATAAAATTTTAGTGGTTGATGACGATGCTCGTTTACGTGCTCTATTGGAGCGTTACCTTTCTGAGCAAGGTTTTCAGGTACGAAGTGTCGCCAATGGCGAACAGATGGATCGCCTACTAACGCGCGAAAACTTTCACTTAATGGTGCTGGACCTAATGTTGCCAGGTGAAGACGGTTTGTCAATTTGTCGTCGTCTACGCCACGCGAACAATATGTTGCCAATCTTAATGCTCACCGCGAAAGGTGATGAAGTGGACCGCATCGTAGGTCTTGAGGTAGGGGCGGATGATTATTTGCCAAAACCGTTTAACCCACGCGAATTATTGGCTCGCATCAAGGCCGTATTACGCCGCCAAACTGTAGAGTTGCCGGGTGCACCAAGCACGGAAGAAAAAGTGGTGGAGTTCGGGGAGTTCCGACTCAATCTAGGCACTCGCGAGATGTTCCGCGGTGACGAGGCAATGCCACTCACCTCTGGAGAGTTTGCTGTTCTAAAGGCGCTCGTGATGAATGCACGTGAGCCAATGTCACGAGACAAATTGATGAACATGGCGCGTGGCCGTGAATATTCTGCAATGGAACGTTCTATTGACGTACAAATCTCACGTTTACGTCGCATGTTAGAAGACGATCCGAGCAAGCCGCGCTACATTCAAACCGTATGGGGCCTAGGTTATGTTTTCGTCCCAGACGGCAAAGAGGTGTAACCTCTTCACTCCATAGCCAGCACTTGGCTATAGCAACTTCAGCCTTCATTACCTTCCCTTTGAAGGCTGAAATTTCGCGATTAGGACCACTAGGAACGTTCCATGCGCATCCGAAGTTCACTGACACAATCTATTCTGCTGTTCATCTCTTTGCTTCTCGCGAGCCAAGTTTTCTCTTACTACGCCGTTTTTAACTACGCGTTGATGCCGAGTTTGCAGCAGTTCAATAAAATTCTCGCCCATGAGCTCAATTTGGTGCTTGATGATGAAGGACCTTTAAAGTCTGATGCACCATTAAGGCGTCAATTATTGGAAAGACTAGGGGTGACGGTTCACAGCCTTGACAGCGATAAAGCGGTTGAATTTCATCACGCGATGTCGATTGATTTGATGTCTGAAGAAATGAGCCAAGAGCTAGGTTCGCCCACCGAAGTGCGCTTATTGCTTGGCGATGAAAGTTACATCTTGTGGATGCACATCGAAAAGTTGCCGAACTCCATCATTCGTATTCCTTTATCTGAGCTGCAAGAAGAAGATTTTGCACCGCTGTTTCGTAACAGCTTGATTATGGCGCTGCTGATCATTGCTGGTGGTTGGTTGTTTATTCGTTTGCAAAACCGTCCACTTTTGGCTTTAGAGAGAGCCGCGAAAGACGTCGGTCGAGGTGAGATCCCGCCCCCCTTAGCAGAGAAAGGCGCATCGGAGATTCGCTCTGTAACTCGAGCCTTTAATCAAATGTCGAAAGGTATTCAAGAGCTAGAAGAAGACCGAGCCTTATTAATGGCGGGGATTAGCCATGACTTACGAACGCCTCTGACGCGTATTCGCCTAGCGACAGAAATGATGTCTCCTGAGGACAGCTATCTTGCGGAGGGGATCATTAGCGATACGGAAGAATGTAATGAGATCATCAGTCAGTTTATGGATTATCTCAAACCGGTGAACCAAGAATCGTTTGAAGCGGTTGATATCAGTACGATTGCCAGTGACGTCGCCAGTTCTGAAGGTGGTTATGAGGTTGAAATTGAAACAGATCTTAATCTTAACTTGCCGCCAGCCAAAGGAAGCGCGATTGCGATTAAGCGGGCGATCAGTAACTTAGTTGTGAATGCGCTACGTTATGGTAATGGCTGGGTCAAAATCAGCACTGGTGTGACAGCAGATAAGCAGCTAGTGTGGATTTCAGTAGAGGACAACGGACCGGGTATCGAGCATTCTCAAATCGCGAGGTTATTTGAACCCTTTACGCGTGGTGACACCGCTCGCGGTAGTGAAGGCACTGGGCTAGGGTTGGCGATTGTGAAGCGTATAATCAGCCAACATTCAGGCTCTGTGGTGATGCGTAATCGCAGTGAAGGCGGTTTAATCGCTCAAATCAGCTTTCCTACCAAGTAAGTCGATGGCCCGCACCCTTTAAAACAAAAAGCCCAACCTAATTAGGTTGGGCTTTTCTTATTCTCAATAATCTTAAGACTCTTTCACTTCCTGAGGAAGTTCATCTTCGTCTTCCAGTTTCTCTGGCAGAAGTAGATTTAAAATGATCGCTGTGATGCCACCTGCTGCAACACCAGTTGAGAAAATACTCTTAATAAATTCTGGCATAAATTGCAGGATCTCTGGTTTTTGTGCGATACCAAGTCCCATTGAGAAGGATAAGGCCATGATCAGAATTGCGCGGCGATCGAGCTCAACACGAGAGATAATACGCACACCAGCGGCAGCAATCGTACCAAACATGACAATCGTTGCGCCGCCAAGTACTGGCTCAGGAATCAGCTGAACAAAGCTAGCGACACCTGGGAACAAGCCAAGAATCACTAACATGCCAGAAATAAAGTAACCCACGTAGCGGCTCGCGACTCCTGTTAGCATGATGATGCCGTTATTCTGGCTAAACGTTGAGTTCGGGAAGCTGTTGAAAACGGCTGCGATTGCGGAGTTTAAGCCGTCTGCTAACACACCGCCCTTAATGCGTTCCATGTACACTGGGCCTTTTACTGGCTCACCAGACACTTCAGATGTTGCGGTAATATCACCGATGGCCTCTAGTGCGGTAATAAAGAAAATCAGTACCAGCGGAATGAACAGAGACCAGTCAAACGATAAGCCATATTGCATTGGTACGGGCAGTGCTACGATCTCAGTTGCGCCTAGCTGAGAAGTATCTACCATCCCCATAAAATACGCCATGATGTAACCCACTAGCATCGCAATCACGATTGAAGCCACACGGATGTATGGGTTTTTCGAGCGGTTTAAAATCACAATTAATCCAAGTACCGTCCCAGCCAGAGCAAGTTTGTCTAAGCTGCCGAAGGTTCCTTCATTTAATGCTGCGTAGCCACCGCCCATTGATACTAAGCCGACTTGAATCAGTGTGAGACCGATAAGAGTGACGACGATGCCTGAAACGAGCGGAGTGATGATTCGGCGGGCATGCTCCAATACGCGAGATAGGAAAATTTCTGCAAATGATGCGACTAAAATCGTACCAAAAATGGCAGCCATCATGGTGCTGATGTCTGCTCCACCGGCTTTCAGCGATAGGCCTGCTCCAATAATAGGACCTAAAAAGTTAAAGCTGGTGCCTTGAACAGAGAGCAAACCAGAGCCAATTGGGCCAACGGTGCGAATTTGAATAAACGAAGACACGCCTGACGCAAATAAAGACATGCTGATGATGGTGTTCGTTTGGTCTGCAGGTACACCCAAAGACTGACAGATGATCAGTGACGGAGTGATAACCGCGACGAACATCGCCAATAAGTGCTGAAGTGCGGCAAAAATGGTTTGAGGCAAAGGTGGTCGATCGTTGAGTTGATAGACCAGTTCCGAAGATCGGTTTGAAGTTGTCATTGTTTGTCTCGCTAGTCGCAATATTTCCCTAGTTCTCGCTGAATGGGAGAGCAGGGTGGAGTTGACGTCGTTACCTGTGATTGCTGTTAATCAGAGTCAACTCAGGTTGGTGGAGTGTGATCTAACACACTTAAAAATTTGTGCGCGATTATAGAGAGATTTACTCAAAAAGCAAACGTTTGCTTTGTTTTTGGCGTATTAAAAAACGAGCCATTTGGCTCGCTTTCAATCATTACGCTTTGGAGTAAATATCCCGCTCACCCAACCAGCGATCGATAATTGCTGTTGCGTTAGTCGGGTAATTGTCATGAATATGACGCGCAATACGCTGAACTTCGGGAATCAGGCGTTGATCTCGAACTAAGTCTGCGATTTTGAAATCAGCAAGACCTGTCTGCTTTGTACCCAATAGTTCTCCAGGGCCACGAATTTCTAGGTCTTTCTGCGCAATGACGAAGCCATCGTTACTTTCACGTAGTACTCCGAGACGTTTTTGCGCGGTTTTTGACAGCGGAGAGTGGTACAGCAGCACACAATGGCTAGCAACGGAACCTCGGCCCACGCGACCTCTTAACTGGTGTAATTGTGCCAAACCAAGACGTTCAGGGTTTTCTATGATCATCAAGCTAGAGTTTGGCACATCCACACCAACTTCAATCACTGTCGTTGCGACCAGCAAATGCAGTTTATTGTCTTTGAAATCTTGCATCACCGCTTGTTTCTCTGCCGGCTTCATTCGTCCGTGTACTAGACCAATTTTTACGTCCGGTAGCTTACGTTGAAGCTCTTCTGCGGTATCTGCCGCGGCTTGCGCTTCTAATACTTCCGACTCATCAATCAGGGTACACACCCAATATGCCTGCTTGCCTTCGTTTAAGCAGGCATTTCGGACACGTTCGACGATATCATTGCGTTTGGTGTCTGGAATCGCGACAGTCTGGATTGGTGTTCGACCTGGCGGTAACTCGTCAATCACCGACGTTTCTAAGTCAGCATAAGCAGTCATGGCTAACGTTCGCGGAATCGGCGTTGCTGTCATGATGAGCTGATGTGGATAAGCGCCTTGTTTTGCACCTTTTTCACGCAATTCTAATCGCTGATGGACACCGAAGCGGTGCTGTTCATCAATGATGACCAAAGCAAGGTGATGAAATTCAACGTGCTCTTGGAATAGCGCGTGAGTACCCACTACCATTTGCGCTTCACCACTGGCAATACGAGCCAGCTCGGCTTCCTTTGCCTTACCTTTGAGTTTGCCCGCTAACCAACCGACTTGAATGCCCATTCTCTCAAACCAGTTTGCGAAGTTGATAGCGTGTTGCTCGGCCAATAGTTCGGTTGGCGCCATGAGTGCCACCTGATGGCCATGCTCAATGGCTCTAACAGCGGCCAAGGCGGCAACCAATGTTTTCCCCGAACCAACATCGCCTTGCACTAATCGCATCATTGGGTGCGGTTTTTCTAGATCGGCTTCAATCTCTTGTACGACTCGGGTTTGAGCGTTTGTAGGAGAGAAAGGCAGTTGGGCTAAAAGCTGCGTTTTTAGTTTATTACAAGGACCGAGAGGTAGCGCTGAATCCTTCTGACCTTTGCTACGCACCGCCAGCATCGATAAGTTTTGTGCGAGCAATTCTTCCATGATCAAGCGGATTTGGGCAGGATGTTTGCCTTCGTCAAACTCATCTAAATTAATGGTTGGTGGTGGGCGATGAATGGTGTGCAGTGCTTGCGACATCGTGATTTGATGGTCATACAACCCCGCTGGAAGTAATTCCTGCACTGCGGTTTTATCAAGCAGGGCTAAAGCTTGTTCGGTAAGGTTGCGCAATGTGATTTGACGCAATCCATCGGTGGTGGGATAAACAGGGGTTAAGCTCTGTTCTACATCGGGCTTTTGCTCGCTGACGTAAAACTTGTAGTCAGGATGAACAATTTCCAAACCCATGCCACCGCGCTTAATTTCACCGTAAGCATGTACTAACTTACCTTGCGTGAAATTGTTCTTCATGGCTGCGGTAAAGTTGAAAAAGCGCAGCGTGATAGTGCCATTACCGTCGCTGATTTTTACCGTTAGCATTTTGCGCTTACCGAAGATGGTGTCGACTGCCATGACCTTACCTTGCACGGCCGCCCAAAGGCCAGCATGCAGTTTGGCAATAGGGTAAATACGAGTACGATCTTCGTAGCGTAACGGAAGGTGAAACAGCAAATCTTGAACGCTATGTAAGCCAACTTTGGCGAGTTTTTCTGCGACTTTCGCGCCAACTCCAGAAAGGGAGGTTAATGGGACGCCAGATAACATTTGGGCGGACATAGAGGGCTCAAGAAAATGGTTAACATAGCAGTATGTTAACCATGGAGCTGTGTTTTTGTACAGGGAAAAATAGTCATGCTTTAGTTAGTGTCATGATTTGACTGATAACCTATCATTCCGAGGAGCTTTAGCGACATCAGGATTCTATTTTCAACAAGTATGTCGCTGAAGTTAACACTATCAGCATCTGTATATTTGAGAATTAGATCCTGAACCACGCTCCTTCGCCGCCGTTCAGGATGACGAAAGTCTGTTACTTGCTTTGCATCTCTTGCCACCACGCGTCATCGGCGATGATTTGACCTTCTTCATCGAGTGGTGGGTAAACAAGCCCTTTTCGTTTCGCGACTTTTGCCAGAACAGGGTGACCACGTTCAAAGAGAATACGGTTGATTGTCTCTTTAGGCAGAGCGCTTTCTTCTCGGTCGTACATACCTGCGGCTTCACGTTGACGTTGCGCTTCATACAAAATTACGGCACTGGCAACCGATACGTTTAGTGACTGCACCATACCCACCATCGGGATAATAATGTCTTGATCGGCAAGCTGTTTGGCTTGCTCCGAAGCGCCAACTTTTTCACTGCCTAAAATGATTGCCGTTGGTCTGGTGTAGTCGATCTCGCGAAAATCGACGGCGGTGTCCGAAAGATTGGTCACCAAAACCTGCATACCTTGCGCTTTGAGTTCGGTAATCGCAGTTTCAATCGAATCGTGAGTATCCACTTCAACCCAGTTACGCGCGCCAGCTGAGGTATGGCTCAGCGTACGCATTTTGTCTGGCCAAATTGCGTGAACTTTGTGTAAGCCTGTCGCGTCAGCGGTGCGGATCACGGCAGAGACGTTGTTTGGCTTATGTACTTCTTCGAGACAAAGTGTCAGATCAGTTTGGCGAGTTTTTAGGACTTGGTGAATACGGTTGTAACGTTCTAGGTTCATATTTATTGAGGTATAAAAAATCGCCACCTAACAGAGTAGGTGGCGATAGAGGTTAGTTCTTTCTGCGTCTGACTCGGGTTGCTTGAGGCATTGCCTTAATCTTACGCATGATACCAGCAAGGTGGACACGATCTTTCGTCGTCAACAGCACAGTCACAGTGTACAAACGACCATCACGTTCTTCCGTTGAAAGGCCATGAATGTTTGATCCTGTTTTCGAGATCACGTTGGTCAGTTCTGCAAGAGCACCTTGGTTGTTAAGCATGTCGACTTTAAGTTCAGCAATGAACTCTTTATCGTAGTCTTCAGACCAAGCGACAGCCATATAACGGTCTGGCTCTTTCTGATAACCACGAACGTTCGGACATGTTTCTCGGTGAACAACCAAACCACGACCAGGCGATACGTGAGCAATAATGTGATCATCTGGGATAGGATGACAACAATTTGCAAACGTCAGCAATAAGCCTTCTGCGCCACGAATCGGAAGCTTCTTCTTCGAGTCCGTTGGGATTGAACTTGTTGTCGTGAGCTCTTCGGTGTCACCAAGGAGACGACGTGCGATCACAATGCTCATCAACTCACCCAATCCAATAGCAGCCAATAAATCATCGATGCTTTCTAGGCGAAGATCATTCAAGACTTCTTGGATATTTTCTGGATAAATTGAATCAATCGAGTGACGGCCAAGTGCGTGATTAAGTAGGCGACGACCTAAAGTAATCGACTCTTCACGACGCATCGTTTTCAGTACTTGTCGAATCTTAGTGCGGGCACGAGAAGTCACGACATAGTTTAGCCATGCCGCATTCGGACGCGCACCAGGGGCACTGATAATTTCCACCGTCTGACCGTTTTTCAATGCCTTACTCAATGGGTAAGGGTTACGATCAACACGAGCACCAACACAAGAGTTGCCTACATCGGTATGTACGGCATAGGCAAAGTCGACAGCCGTTGCGCCTAAAGGTAATTCAACGATACGACCTTTTGGTGTGAAGACGTAAATCTCATCTGGGAAAAGATCGGATTTTACGTTTTCAATGAATTCGAATGAGTTACCCGCGCTTTGTTGTAGCTCTAACAGGCTTTGCATCCAACGCTGAGCTTTCACTTGCGCAGTGGTGCCAGACTTGTCGCCTTTGTCTTTGTAAGACCAGTGTGCCGCGACACCTTTGTCCGCCATTTGATCCATATCTTCAGTACGGATCTGAACTTCAACAGGTACGCCGTGTGGGCCAACCATGGAAGTGTGTAGCGATTGATAGCCGTTCGCCTTTGGTACCGCGATGTAATCTTTCATGCGACCAGGACGTGGCTTATACAAGCTGTGTACTTGGCCTAAAACGCGATAACAAGTATCAGCGGTATCAACAACGACTCGGAACGCATAGATATCCATGATGGTGTGAAAGCGCTGTTCTTTGGTTTTCATCTTGTTATAGATAGAGAACAGGTTTTTCTCACGACCAACGACGCGAGCATTCAAGCCAAAATCTTGCAGACGGCCTTCTATTTCGCTGTGAATGCGTTGGATCATCTCTTTACGGTTACCACGTGCGGCTTTAACCACTTCTTTCAGTACGCGGTAGCGGTTGGGATATAGCGCCTCAAAGCCCAACTCTTCGAGTTCGGTTTTGATATTGTGAATACCAAGACGATGAGCGAGGGGTGCGTAAATTTCTAACGTTTCACGAGCGATACGACGCTTTTTATCTGGTCGAAGCGCGCCAAGCGTACGCATGTTGTGCGTGCGGTCAGCCAGTTTGATCAGAATGACGCGGATATCTTGCACCATGGCCAGAACCATCTTACGAAAGTTCTCAGCCTGAGCCTCTTTCCTATCGCGGAATTTGAGTTTGTCCAGTTTAGATACACCATCAACCAATTCTGCGACAGTGTTGCCGAATTTCTCTTCGAGATCTTCTTTAGTTACATCACAGTCTTCAATGACGTCATGCAGCAAAGCAGCTTGGAGGGTTTCGATATCAAGGCGCATTTCGGCCAAGATACGAGCCACTGCGACAGGGTGGATGATGTATGGTTCACCGCTAGAGCGGGTTTGCCCTTCATGGGCATCTCTCGCTACCACATAAGATTGACGCAGAGCCTCAATCTGAGGCTCTGTTAGGTATTCTTGGGCAACGTCTTTGAGGCTATCGAATAGATACAAATTATAGGCCCGGGAGGTTGTTGAATTCTAAAGTCAGAATTAACGGTTGTGAGCGATGCTGCTTACTGCCGCTAGCTCTGCCGCTTCTTGCTCTTGCTGTTCTTGACGTTCACGAGCGTCTAGAACTTCTTTAGTAATTAAACCTTCTTCGATTTCGCGTAGAGCGATAACCGTTGGCTTATCGTTCTCTTCTGGCACTAGTGCATCTTTACCGCCAGTTTGCATTTGACGAGCGCGGCGAGCCGCAATCAGTACTAGGTCGAAACGGTTGCCAACTTTTTCAACAGCGTCTTGAACAGTTACGCGTGCCATGAGGACTCCAAATAGTTAACTAAAATTTTAGAATGACGAGAAAGTATACAACCTAACTACTTTATTTACTAGCAATTAGACAAGCCACCGTTTGTGGACTTTCTCAGGTAGTTTATTGTGTTTTTCGCACTGGGCAAAAAACGGGAAATTCTTTATGTTTTACAGCGTGACTTTTTTGAAGTTACTCTGCTAACAACGCGTCAAGCATACCTTTATATTTAGCAGCTTGCTTTTCTTCCTTCAATCTTTCAGCACGCAAGATAGCTTTAAAATCCATCAAAGCGGTATCAAAATCGTCGTTTACGATCACGTAGTCGTACTCGTTGTAATGAGAGATTTCCGACTTGGCTTCAGCCATACGCTTTGCGATCACTTCATCGCTATCTTGACCACGAGTGTTCAAGCGACGCTCTAACTCACCGTTTGATGGTGGCAGGATGAAGATGCTTTTGGCTTCTGGCATTTGTTCACGGATTTGGCGTGCGCCTTGCCAGTCGATATCTAGAAAAACGTCGATACCTTTATTTAGTGTTTCTTCAATCCATACACGAGATGTGCCGTAATAATTACCAAACACTTCTGCGTATTCTAGGAAGTCACCTTTAGCGATCAGGGCTTCAAACTCATCTTTCGCTACAAAATGGTAGTGGACACCATTTTCTTCACCAGGTCGCATGTTGCGCGTGGTGTGAGACACAGACACTTTCATTGCGTAGGTTGGGTTGCGTTCCAACATCGCTGAGATCAAGCTAGATTTACCTGCGCCGCTAGGTGCAGATACGATATAGAGAGTACCTTTGCCCATTGTACTGTTCCACTTTTGATTGGATTGATTGAGTGCCGAAGGAAAGTTCGACATTCTTATAACGATAGCACTGGCATGGAGAAATCAACCACCAAAGGGGTGGATATTGGTGATAATCCCGCCAGAAAAATGGAGGCGAAGAGTATCATGATCTCTATTTTGTTACCAGTTGATCTTTCTGTCTGTGATCGTCCCAGATGAAATAGTTACTTACGGCAGAGTGTTCCTAAACAGCGAAGAAGGAGCGTGGTACAGGACTTACCATCCGCGCACTCTGTTATTAAAACCATTTCTACAACCGTTTAGTGTGCTGATTTTAGGTTTAGAGTCCCGATTTGGCTTGCGTGAGTGACTCTGGTTAAAAATAGGGGTTAATAAAGATAAAACGGAAAAAAGGGGAAGCTTTCACTTCCCCAGGCGTGCGACTGACTCACACTTAATCTTCGAATTATCCTTGAGACTCTAGGAAATTTATCCAAGGGCTAACAGTTGACCTGAATTTTGGCGATTGAGCAGCGCCTTTCATTGCCTGCAAGGCCTTTTGTGGTTGCTTAAGCTCGAAATAGGCCATCCCGCGAATGTATTCAAGTTCTGCCTTTTGCTCTTTAGAGGCACTGGATGCCGCGCTTTCTACAAAACGAGTTGCTTCAGAATACTGCTTGTCTTGTATCATTAAGCGAGCAATCTGAATTTGCGTTTTAGCAGAAGGAGCGAGGTTATATGACTTTTTATAAGCGAGAATTGATTTATCTAGCTCTTTAGCTTGCTGCCAGAAACTGGCTAGGCGGTCATAGTTTTCCTTCGTCTTTTCAATGTTTCCAGCTGCCATTTCCTTTTCAAGAGTTTTGGCTGCTTTATATGGAATACCTTGATAAGCCAAGAAGTTTACAAAGCGTAAATATTCCTTCTCTCCTTCTAGTTTCCCCATTTTGTAAACCATTTCTAGGGTGGCTAGAGAGTTGCGTTCTTGACCTAGCTCCATGTAGACACCAGAAAGTTGCATCCAGTAACGCTTTTTCTGAGGGTACTTTGAAGTCAGAGTTTTGAGTACACTGGCAACGCTTTTCAGCTGGCCTAACTCGTAGTGAGATGCAACGAGAATTAAGTACCAAGACTCACTTGGGCTCTTGCTCATCGCGATGGCTTTTTTGGTTGGTGGGATTGCATTTCTGTAATCTTCCAACTGAACATAAGCGCTCGCTAACGTGATATAAGCATGAGCTTGAGGCTTCTCTTTGGTTGTTTCTGCAACCTTGAACCATTCCTTCATCGTTTTTACAGACAACGTATACTTTTCTTCAGCTAGGTAAAGCTGAGCCAAGCTGTAGCGAACTTGTTGAGCAACAGGAACGGGAAGTGCGTCGAGCTGTAATGCTTCGGCAAAGTATTTTGCTGCTTGCACATAATTGTCTTGTAGCGAATACAAAAAGCCAGTCTGCTGAAGTAAAACTGCTCGGTCGTATTTTTTCGAACTTGTGCTTTCTAAAGCGCTTGCTAGTTTTTCTTTTGCTGCTGAATATTTTTCAGTTGCGATCAACTCTTGCACTTTGTTAACGGTTCGAAATGTCCGATCTGATAACTGAGGAGCTTCTTTTGCCATCGTAGGAGCGGCCATTGCCACTCCTGCGAAGAGAATTAAAGAAGCCACTTTGCTTTTCCATAAACTTTTCATCGTGACTCCTTAATTGGTTGAGAACTCTATTTCTTGCGATAGGCGCGAGCTAACAGGTTTCCCGTCAACCAATTTTGGTTTAAATGTCCATTTAGAGACTGTTTTTCTTGCCGCTCGACCGAGGCCTAAGCGTCGTGGTTGCTCTTTAAGAACTTTGATGTCCTCTACGGCACCACGTGCGTTTACAGTAAACTCTAATAAGACGACCCCTTTTTCTATTCCTGCTTTCGCAGCCTTCCTAGGCATTTGAGGTTGGAATGTCGCTAGAGGTGTTGGACCTCCGCTACCCGCGAGTTGCGCACCTCCACCCTGGCTATAATGTCCAAGCACCGAACCACCTGTAACATTTACGGGTAGGTCAAGCTTTGGCATATCCATTGGGGTCTGCTCCATCACCGGTTTTACTGTCGCTGTCACTTTCATTTCTGGCGGCGGCGGCGGACGCTTAGGCGGTGGTGGCTTTGGAAGTTCGCGTTTTTTCTCCTGTATTTTTTCGTCTGGTTTAATGCGAATAAACTCGACCATACGCAGGTCATCATTCGACACTAACTCGTGGCGCTCTTTGTTTACTAGCTTGTCCATCCCCCAGAACAACCCGAGGGAGACAATGAGCGCCAGTGCAATTGAGGCCAGATACCGCATAAGCTTAATCCTTATTGGTTGCGGCAATGGAGATGCTTTCTACACCTGCCATTTTGATCTGGTCCATAACCTTCACGACTACGCCAGCATTTGCTTCAGTGTCGGCTTGGATAACAACTGCGCCATCAGGGCTTTCTGCACGAAGACGTTCAATATTCGCGCGAACCGCGTCCACTTCGATGCGGCGTTTATCAACCCAAACATCACCCGCCGCACCAACTGCGACCATGATGTTACCTTTTTTCACGGTTTGCGCAGAGCTTGCTGTCGGGCGGTTTACTTCTAGACCAGCTTCTTTGACGAACGATGTTGTTACGATAAAGAAGATCAACATGATGAATACGATGTCGAGCATCGGTGTCATATCGATAGCGGTTTCATCACTGCTATCACTGCTATAGCGTCTTTTCATGACCTATACCTCTAATTCCATTTACTCAGGCAATATGCTTTAGCTTATCTTCCAGCTTTTGCGTTGTGACTTTGGCTAAATGATCAAGACGTGAACTAAAGAACAGTCCTGATAGAGAAGCCACCATCCCGGCTAAAGTTGGGATTGTTGCCTTTGAGATCCCCGAGGCCATTGCTCGAGGGCTTCCTGTTCCTGTTACCGCTAAGATGTCGAATACTTGGATCATGCCAACAACGGTGCCGAGCAAACCCAGTAAGGGACAAAGCGCAATCAATACTTTCACGATTGGCAGGCCCTTTTTATTCTCAATGTCCTGACGAGAAACAATTTCTTGTCGGATCATCTTAGCGTTCCAGCTCTGGTGCTCTGAGCGCTCCTGCCATGAGCCAACGGCTTTTTTCATGGCTTTTGGAGCGACGGCAGCAAAATAGAACCAACGTTCTAACAATACTGCCCACAGCATAAAGCTGAGGATGAAGATGGCGACGAGTACATCGCCACCCATTCCCAAGAAGCGCCTAATTGATTCAAGTTCTCCAACTAACCACCACATAACGCCTCCTTAGCTTTCGGCTTTATGTAGTTTTTCCTGATAGCGAGCGATGAAGCCTGCACTCTGTTCTTCAAGAGTTTGAACCAAACGACGACCTTTACTGTGTACGATGGTGTAAAGGAACAGCAATGGAATTGCGACAACCAGACCTAGCATGGTTGTAACAAGAGCTTCAGAGATACCGCCAGCCATTAGCTTAGGATCACCTGTACCAAATAGTGTGATTGCTTGGAACGTACCGATCATACCCATAACCGTACCCAGTAGACCTAGAAGTGGTGCTACAGAAGCGAACAGTTTGATTGAGCTGATAAAGCGTTCAATGCTCGGTGCGTTACGTAGGATGATTTCGTCCAGTTTCGCTTCAAGATCTTCAAGGTTGTCACCTTTGTGCTCTTGGTAAGCCTGGATAACTTCACCCAGAGGGTTACCAGGAATCACGGTTTCTGATTTCGCTTGCTTACGCATTTTACCGCCAATCACTTGAAGGCGTAGGAAGCAAACTAGAGCAATGATAGCGCCAACTGCACCCATACCAAGGATGACGTAACCTACAATGCCACCTTGATCAATACGTTCTTGAACGGTAGGGCTTTGTACAAGTAGAGACAGAATTACACCACGGGATGGGTCAATAAACAGTGGCTCATAGCTGTTTGACGCTGACTCAAAGCCCGCAACATGACGTGTAATATTGGTGCGAGGCTGTCGAGAGAGTTCTTCGAACTTACCTGTTTGAGGTACATAAGTAACGTACTTACCATCGGCAATCGCGTTAAATTCACCGACAAGAGTAACATCGCGAACCGCTTCTTTACCTTCGCCATAAACAACCGTTGCTTGGGTTGTTGCTGTCTCGCCTGAGGCAACCACTTGTTGAAGAATGGTATGCCAGAATGCTTCTAGCTCTTGTGTTGATGGCAGTTCTTTACTTTCAGCCAGTTTCGTTAGTAGAGCGTCACGCTCTGGGAACTGAACTGCGTTTTGAGAGGCTGCAAATAAGCCTTTAAACTCGCCCGCATATTGGCGGACCACACCAAACATTTCGCCCAAAGTACCAGAGCGAACACGTAAGGTTTCTGTTAGTTCAGTCAGCTGCTTATCGTTTTCATCAAATGTCGCTTTAAGTTGATCGCCCAGTGCTTGCTGTGAAGCTAGCTCTTCACGAGCCTGTTGCAATAATGCTGCTTGCTTATCTCGGTTGTTCTTGAACTCAGCTTCACGGGCTTTGTTCTCTTTTGACTCAACGATGCTTTCTGATTTTACGTTTTTGAGTAGTTCAGATAGGTTTTTAGGCGTTTCTGCTTGTACGCCTGAAGCCATAAATAAGCTCGCTAGTAGACCAGCGGCTAGAGTTTTGAATCCTTTCATCTCTTATTCCTCCCCAGCATATACAGGCAATTTGATTAGCGCTGGTGGCGCTTGCTTCTTCGCGATACGAAGGCCTTGCTGTACCGCTATGCGGTAGCTTTCCGGTAATGTTTCCCATTGACGTGTTTGTTGGTTCCACATACCTGTCTCACCACCGTCTGGAGATTGGAATAAAAGCGCCGTGCGACCAATACGTAGGAAATCGTAAGTCACGGTTTCCCCATTTCTATCTAGGCTAGCTTTGTAAGATTCAATTGAGCGAGAGAAGCCTTCTTCAATTTGGTAGGCTTCCATCACTTTACGGAATTTCTCAGAAGTCGTTACGTCGGCGCGATCCATGAGACGACGCAGTTCTTGGACACGTTTATTACGTTCTTTTTTCTGGAAAGGCAGATCGAGAGTCACAAACTCATCGAGTGCATCGATCATTTTAAGTGTTAGTGGCACTACTTCTGTTGCCGTTTGATCGATCTGAGCAATTTGGTTATTTAATGAGTCCAATTCACTTTGCTGTGATTGAACCATACGGTTAATTTGCTCGTTGTAGACTTTCATGCTGTCGATTTGACGTAGTAAGCCTTTGTATTCTGCCAACATGCCTTCAGTACTTTCGGCATAATTGTCGATTTTTTGTTGCGAAGCTTCTGAAGATTGATTTGCTTTTGCTTGTGTGGAAACGACAGCACCAGAGTTGGCCGCTATAGAGCTACTACTGATAGTAAGCAATGCTGCAGCTATGGCACTGAGACCAAATTCCTTGAATTTCATGGTTGCATCCTTGTCAGTGTTTTAGTCAGTCGAAAAGGGCGCGGAAAACCCGCGCCAAATATTTTTTAGAAGTCGTATGATGCCTCGACGTATAGTTGACGTCCGATTGGATCGTCATACCCAGTTGCATAGAATGGAGAGGTATCGCTTAGAGGATCTGCAGGCGGTACTTTGTCAAACATGTTGATAGCACCAAGAGTTACACGACCACTCTCGTTGAATTGGTAAGAAGCCGTTAGGTTCCACGTTGTCATACTAGCGATTTCTGCTTTGTAACCCGCTTTTTTAGCAGAATCACAGTCATCAAAGTAGTAACGGTTTGCGTAGCTTGAACACATACGGTCGCGGTATTTACCAAATAGGTTGATAGCGACATCTTCATATGCCCAGCCAAGATTTAACGTTGCGGTGTATTCAGGCATGAAATCTCTTTCATCCGTTACAGGCTCGCTGTCGTTTTCTTGATATTCAGCAATCAAGATCTTCGTTACAGCAACACGCGTGTTAAATGAGCCGAACTCATTAGTGTCGTATGCGTATTTGATCGCTAGGTCAATACCAGAACGCTCTTCATACGACTGGTTCACTGGACCATAGGATACCGACTTGATGGTGCCATCTGGGTTACGAACGACTTCAGTACCTGGGTATTTACCTGGATCGTTAATTACGTCTTGGTAAGTTGGTGCTGTTACGACGTCTTCCATCTTGATGTGGTACCAGTCAACGGTTACACCAAGATCATCCACAGGCTCCCACGCTAGACCCAAGTTAATGTTTGTACTTGTTTCTTCTTTCAGCTCTGAGTTAGGTCCATTAAGCGTATCGAAGTACTGAGTATCACACTCTGGGTACTTGTCTTTATCTTGTGGGCCGCTACCACCAGCGTTGGCACAAAGCACAGGGTCAAAACCAGAACCAAAGCCTCGAGTTTGATCACCAAATAGTCGCTTCAAGTCTGGAGCTCGGAAGCCTAGACCGTAGCTACCACGTAGCAATAGGGTGTCAGTAGGACGGTATGCTAGGGCTACTTTAGGAGTGAATGCGCCACCAGTTGCCGAGTCGTCGAAGTAGTGGTCGTAACGACCAGCGACAGTCATTTCTAAATCTTCAATGATAGGAATAAGAGCTTCAACACCAAGACCAATCTGATCACGGTCACCGCCGCCTGATGTTCCACCTAGGCCAGAGAAACCACCAGCTGCTGTTGTAGCATCAATCGTCTCATTGTAGTCAGTACGGTTCCATTCACCATAAACAGCAAAGCCAGACATACCTGCAGGAAGTTCAACCAAATCACCAGCCAGTGAGCCGTTAACAGAGTAAAGCTTTGAGTAGGCTTCTTTGCTTGAAGTGCCGCTGTATTTGTCTACAACGTCTTGAGAGATAGGCCCTAGAAGATCGACATCACCATTTTGTACAGCTTGGTCGAGAGTTAGGAAGATTGCTGGGTTGCTTGTTTCAACGCTTTGCTCAGAGTAACCAGCGGATAGGTCCCAATCATACGTATCAGCAAGCAGGCCGTTCAAGCCTAAGGTTAAGCCAAAAGAATCGGCTTCAGTGTTACTTTCGCGTGGTCCAAATTCGACCATACGGCGAGTGTATTCGCCTTCGCCACGGAAGTGAGTGGCATCAACTTCAACGCTGTAAGGGTTAGGTTCGAATTCAGATTCTGTAGACTTGTAGCCAAAACGGGCTTCTGCCATGGCAGTGACATTGTCGTTAATGTCCATTTCACCACGTAAAAGTAGGTCTACTTGTTTGTTTTCTGGTTTTAATGTTCGGTATGCAGAACGGTTAACACCACACTTTCCATCCGCTCGTTCAATCGCGGCATCACCAACGACTTCTTTACATGAAGAACCAGCATCAGCAGGTGTTAGAAGTGTTCCGTTGGCGCCTTCAAAGTTTGCACCGTAGCTAGAGTAGCCACTTAGCTGAGAACGGCTAGAACCGTCATCGCCAGCCCAATCATCTCGGTCAGATTGCTTTAGCATTTCGTTGCCCGCAAATTGGCCAACGAAGAGAATACGCTTGTCGTCAAAGTTTTTGCCAGCTACAACGTCTAAACGACCATTTTGGTAACCACCATCCGTCGCGTCACCCGCGCGTACTTTTACAGAAACGCCATCAAAGTCTTTCTTTAAAATGAAGTTTACGACACCACCGATTGCGTCGGATCCGTAGATAGCAGAACCTGAGTCGGTCATTACTTCAACACGCTCAATGGCGGCGACAGGGATTTGGCCGATATCTTGGAAGTTAGATGTACCATTTTGTGCTAGCGGGTATTGAGGAAGACGACGGCCATCAATAAGAATCAATGTGCGTGACGCGCCAAGGCCACGTAAGTTGACTGACTGCGCTGCTGGTGTAAACGAGAAAGAGTCTGTTTGAGCCATTACACCACCTGTGTTTTGGGTCAAACTGTTCAATACGTCTTGCGCGCTGTTAAAGCCTTTAGACTCAATGTCTTTACTATTAATAACAGTAACTGGTGAAGGACCTTCCATATCCGTCGTGGAGATACGCGAACCAGTAACTTTCATCTTTTGAAGTTTTTCAACTTGCTGCTCTTCTGCCAGTGCTGTTGCTGGGGCTGCAACTGCTGCTGTCCCCAAAGCAAGGCTTATCGCAACAGATAAAGCGGTTGTGTTTTTATACATCCTTGTTGCTCCGATTATTATTATTTCCTATGTCTGGCCGCATAGCGGCCAAATGTGACGTTAATATTTCGTTAACGTTCGGCCAATGTATAACCGAGATGAAAAAAGGAAGTCAAACCAGTGGTAAACGGGGATGCTTAAATGTAAAAAAGATGTAAATAACCAGGCTTTGTTTAAAAGGCGGAATAAAAAACCGAATAAGGTTTATGCATCGAGATTAAATTTCAATAAAACACCGTATTTTGTGTTTCTTATAAACTTTAATGACTTATCTTGCCTATGGTTTTTTAGTGGGTAATTGAATCTGGAAAAAGATATTTTTCCAGTGAATTGTTCTGAGATGAGTTTTATATCGAATCCATACTTTGTTAGCTCGAACTTATTAGGTGGTATCAAAATATGATACCCATTGCTGTTAAAGGGCTCACTCGTATTTTTAGGTCAAATATAACCTTGGATTATGTGTCTATTTATGTGTGTAGGGTGCATTTTTATGTAGGGTTTTGGCTCTAAACAGCCTAGATTGATATTCTGTATGAATTATTTTTGTGGTTTTTTATAATTTTTTACAAAAACATTTCTGTTTTTCGACATCGAAGGAAGTTTGTCATGTTTTGGTTTCAAACACTTGAAGCTGATGTGGATTCAAGATAAATATGACGCTGAAATTATTGCAGTAGTAGAAAAGTCTAGCTCTTGAGGCGCAGGGAGTGTGCTTCAACAGTTTTAGTTACTACGAGATAAATATGCACCATTTTGGGCGGAAAATATCCTCTTTCACTCCGTTTGAACTGGACAGTAGACAAGGAGCAAGTTGTATATGCTGTCGTACTTTTTACGCCGTTTGGCGTTGGTTATCCCAACGTTTCTCGGGATAACTATTCTCATCTTTGCTATCACTCGTTTCGTGCCTGGCGGACCTGTTGAACGCATGTTGTCACAAATGCAGTCCCAGGGGGACGGCGCCGCATCAATGACGTCTGCGGGTGGTAATACGGCCCTTTCTGACGATCAAATCGCGGAGCTGAATGCGTTTTATGGCCTGGATAAACCAGTAACGGAAGCGTACGTCGAATGGTTAAGTCGTTTGGTAATGCTAGATCTTGGCGAGTCGACGCGTTACTACGAGCCTGTCTCGGACATGATCGCAGAGCGTTTGCCAGTGTCGTTGTTTTATGGCGGCATGACCTTCTTTATTAGTTATTTTATCTCGATTCCTCTTGGTTACTATAAGGCGCTCAAGCACGGTTCTGTGTTTGATTCCGCCTCTTCAGTACTCATTTTCGTAGGCTACGCGCTACCAGGTTATGTGGTGGGTGTATTGCTGATCACGTTATTTAGTTATCACTTGGAATGGTTTCCGATGGGAGGCTTTGTCGGCGATGACTTCGACGATTACGAAACCTTCTTTGAACGCGCTAAAGACATTATGTGGCATGCGGTGTTGCCTTTGATCTGTTACCTCATTGGTGATTTTGCCACGCTGACGATGACAATGAAAAATAACCTGATGGAAAACCTTTCCTCAGATTACATCCGCACCGCAATTGCGAAAGGATTACCTTTCAAAAAAGCAGTTCGTAAGCACGCGTTGCGTAACAGCTTAATTCCGATCGCGAGTCACTTTGGTAACTCTTTGTTGTTCTTCATGACCGGTGCCTTCCTGATTGAAGTTATCTTCAATATTGATGGCATTGGCTTATTGGGTTACGAATCAATCATGGAGCGTGATTACCCTGTTGTTATGGGTATTGTCGCCATTAATGCGTTGTTACTGCTCATTGGTAACATCATTTCAGATATTTGTGTTGCTTTAGTCGACCCACGTGTGAAGTTTGGAGCGTAACATGATTAAAGTTAGTCCATTAACTCAAAAGAAAATTCGTCACTTTAAAGAGATCAAACGAGGCTATTGGTCGTTTGTTGCTCTTTCTATCATGTTGATCCTTTCTCTATTCGCCGAACTTTTGATCAACAGTAAAGCGCTAGTCGTCAAGTACGATGGTAGCTACTATTTTCCTGTTGTCAGTGACGTACGTTTAGGTAGCGAATTCGGCCAAGAGTCATCCAGTGAAGCCGATTATCGTGTACTGCAAAAAGCGTTTGAGGCTGAAGGGGGCGACAACTTTGTTATTTTGCCGCTTGTGCCGTGGAACCCATACGAACAAGATTTTAGTGGTGATTTCCCGCCAACAGCGCCTAGTGCCGAAAATAAGCATTATTTAGGTACAGATGTGATAGGTCGCGATATTTTGGCGCGACTCGTCTACGGATTCAGAACGGCGATGGGATTTGCGTTGCTTACGATGGCCATTTCCTACGCGATCGGTACTGCAGTCGGTTGTGCTATGGGTTTTTGGGGCGGTAAATTTGACTTGTTTGTACAGCGACTTATCGAAATCTGGTCAATGGTCCCGTTTTTGTACGTCATTATGATTCTTGTCTCAATCGTTCAGCCGACGTTTGCTCTCTTTGTCGCTATTAACGTGCTTTTCACTTGGATGGGTATGACATGGTACATGCGGACCATGACCTATAAAGAAGCGGCACGAGAATATGTAATGGCGGCTCGTGCTTTAGGGGCATCGACCGGACGTATCTTGTTTAATCACATCTTGCCAAATACGATGGTGATGATTGTAACCCTAGCGCCTTTCACTATTGCAGCTAACATCACAGCACTGACTGCTCTCGATTACCTAGGATTAGGCTTGATGCCACCAACGCCAAGTTGGGGTGAACTACTGCAACAAGGTAAGTCAAACTTAGATTCGCCATGGATTGTTGCGTCAGTAGTGACTTCTATTGTTCTGGTTCTGGTAATGGTGACCTTTATTGGTGAAGCCATTCGAGCGGCTTTCGACCCGAAAAAATTCACACGCTATGTTTAAGCGAGCATTGTGAGCAAAACATAAAAAAGGGAAGTTTTATGAAGAAATTATTTTTAGCGTCCACGCTGAGCGCCCTGAGTTTTGGTGCAATGTCAGCAACGCTTCCGACTGACTTAAACTGGCAAACAAACTGGGATGAGCCTCAATATGGTTCGCCAGAAGCGAAACGTGGAGGGACTTATCGCACCTTTATGTCAAGTTTCCCACAGACGTTACGTAGTGTTGGCCCAGACGCTAATGCAGGGCTACGTTCTTTTATCTTAGATGAAACACCAGGCTTGGTGGTCCGCCACCCAGATACTTTAGAGTTCATCCCTGAGCTTGCTAACGAGTGGGCGTTAGCAGGTGACAACAAAACGGTCTATTTTAAACTCAACCCTGAAGCCAAATGGTCGGACGGCAAACCTGTGACTGCCGACGATTTCGTGTTCATGCTGAAGTTTTATCGTTCCAAGGACATCTTGGAACCTTGGTACAACGATTACTACAACAAAACGATTGCGGATGTTATCAAGTACGACACTCATACGTTTGCTGTTAAGGCGGCGAAAGAGTTCAATCCGGAAGAGTTGCTGTTACGAATGGGGGCTCTGCGCCCACGCCCCGCACATTTTTATGCTAACCCTTCAAAAGATGAAAATGGTGACGGTATACATGACAACTTTGTCCGCTACTACAATTTTAAAAGTGAACCAACGACCAGTGCATACTACCTAGATGACATTAAAAAAGGTAAAAGTGTTACCTTCAAACATGTCGGTGAAGACTGGTGGGGTTACAGCAATAAGTATTATCAACATCGTTATAATGTCGACAAAATCCGCATCACAGTGATTCGCGACAGTGATATCGCGATGAAGCACTTTGAGAAAGGGAAGCTGGACGCATTTGGTCTTGTTTTACCAAGCTTATGGCATGATAAATCGAATACGGAACCTTACCAAAAGGGATACATTCAAAAGTTCTGGGGTTACAACCAATTCCCAGTTGGGGCTGGTGGTGTATGGATGAACACCGCGATGCCTTTGCTGGATGATTTAAACATTCGCAAGGGCATTACTTACGCGATTGACTTTGATGGTATGATAGAGAATGTCATGCGTGGCGACTACTCCCGTAAACCGAACCCGACCGGTTATGGTCATGGTAAATACACCCTACCAGATGCTAAGGCACCGAAGTTTGATCCCGCAAAAGCGGCCGAGGCATTCGAAGCCGCAGGCTTTAACAAAATTGGTTCTGATGGTATTCGTGTCAATGATAAAGGTGAGCGCTTAAGCTTCGAGCTGACCTACGGAACACCTGTTCATACTCCTCGTATTGCATTTTTGCGTGAGCAAGCCAAGCTAGCAGGGCTGGATATTGAGCTCAAGTTAGTTGATGGCTCATCCATGTTCAAATACGTACGTGAGAAAAAGCACGATTTGGCTTTCTTAGATATGGGTACGTCTGAGATCCCAACGTATTGGGAGTACTTCCATTCAGTCAATGCGAACAAGCCGCAAACTAACTCTTTCACAAACTACAGCACGCCTGAACTGGATGAAAAGATCATCGAGTATCGTTTTGGCATGGATATGGATAAAAAGATCCAGCTAGGTCATGAGATTCAGCGTGACATCATTGATGCTCACGTTATCGTCCCAGGCTACATGGTTCCTTATGTCCGCTATGGTCACTGGCGCTGGTTAAAGTTTCCAGATAAGCCAATGAATCGCATGACAGAGGCGCTGTTCAGTGGTGCAATCATAGGCGATGGCACTTACTGGATTGATAGTGATATCAAAAAAGAAACGAAACAAGCGATGAAGTCAGACAAAGCTTTTGAACCTGTCGTTGTCGTAGATGACACTTATAAGCTGTAAGGATTGGTTATGGAAAACGATGTAATCCTAAGTGTTAAAGATCTCGAAGTTGAATTTACCACCGATGATGGGCCAGTGAAGGTTCTGCATGGTGTGAACTTTGATGTGCGAGCTGGACGTACACTCGGCCTGGTGGGAGAGTCAGGTAGTGGTAAGAGCGTAACCTCAATGTCGATCATGGGGCTATTACCTAAGCCATATGGCAACATCATTAAAGGTGAAGTGAATTATCGCGGCACCAACCTAGTTGATTTGCCTGCGGAAGAGATGTACGCCATGCGTGGCGATCGCATTTCGATCATCTTCCAAGACCCGATGACTGCGCTCAACCCAGTGCACACCATTGGTCGTCAAATATGTGAAGTGCTTGAGCTCCATCGACCTGAACTCGACAAAAAGGAGCGGGAGGCGTACGCGATTGAGATGCTGGCAAAAGTAAAAATTCCAATGCCAGAGAAGCGATTGAATGAGTATCCCCATAACCTATCTGGTGGTATGCGCCAGCGTGTCATGATCGCGATGGCATTGGCCTGTAAGCCGGATATTCTGATTTGTGATGAACCGACTACAGCGTTGGATGTTACGGTTCAGGCGTCTATCCTTGAACTGATGAACGAGCTTCAGGAAGAAACGGGCATGGCGATGATCTTCATCACTCACGATCTCGGGGTTGTGGCAGAAGTGTGTGATGATGTTGCCGTGATGTATGGCGGACGTATTGTCGAAAAAGCAGAAATTTTTGAGTTGTTTGATAACCCGCAGCACCCATACACAGAGCGTTTGATGGGGTTGATGCCGAGCTTAGATAATGAGCCGAAGCAGATGATCGATATCAAGCCTATTGATGCCAGTATGTTTGCCAGTTAACTGGGCAAAGTGAACCAGTCATAAAAGAGGATGTTATGGCAAAAGAAGTATTAAGAATTGAAAATCTTAAGCAGCACTTTGTTTCTGGTAAAGGGCTGTTCAAGAAAGGCTACACCATCAAAGCGGTAGACGGGGTTTCACTGTCTGTTTCTGAAGGTGAAACACTGGGGCTAGTTGGTGAGTCAGGTTGTGGTAAAAGCACCCTTGGTCGCACGATCTTAAAGTTATACGAGCCAACAGAAGGTAAGATTTTCTTTGAAGGTAAAGACATCACTAAATTGTCTGTTAAAGAGATGCGCTCGCTGCGTAAAGACATGCAAATCGTCTTTCAAGACCCAATGGAGTCACTCAATCAGCGTCATACCATCGGTATGATTCTGGAAGAACCGTTTGTTATTCATAAAATTGGCACGCCAACAGAGCGTAAACAGTGGGTAAAAGAGCTTTTAATCAAAGTGGGATTACCAGAAACGGCAGTAAACCGTTATCCACATGAATTTTCAGGCGGACAACGGCAGCGTATCGGTATTGCTCGCGCGATTGCATTGAAGCCTAAATTACTGATTTGTGATGAATCGGTATCTGCGTTAGATGTGTCGGTACAGGCGCAAATCTTGAACCTATTGCTACAGCTGCAACAAGAAATGAACTTGGCGATCATATTTATCTCTCACGATCTCTCGGTGGTGAAACATGTTTCTGACAAAGTTGCCGTGATGTATTTTGGTAAAGTGGTAGAAGCAGGCAGTGCTAAAGAAATTTATGCAAACCCGCAAAACGAATACACCAAAAAACTCCTATCTGCGATTCCGATCACTCACCCTAAATATCGGAAGAAAAAGCGCGTAGCTGAAAAAAAGCAGCAAGTGGCGTAAGTGATGCCACAGGTCCTATAACACAAAAGCGCTCCGCCAAATAAGCGGAGCGTTTTTATAAGCAAATGCCAGGACTTGGAGTCGATTTGCACTGATGTTTATTCTGATTGATTGAAGATCGTTGCATGCTAAACTCAAGGCCTATTTTCTTTGTTTGGATAATGGACCATGCCGTCGAATTTACCGAAATCCTTTAGTCGACCTTTCCTGAAAATCTTCCATATTTTGGAGGCGGTGTTATTAGTCTCTATTACCTTGGCGACGTTGTACGCCATGATGCAAGAGTTTGTGCACGTATTTGTAGAGAAGCGTGTCTTACTCACGGATATTCTGTTGATGTTTATCTATCTGGAAGTGCTCGCCATGGTGCAGCAGTTCGTGATGAACGGTAAAATTCCGGTACGCTATCCTATCTACATCGCGATGATGGCCATCGCCCGCTACATCACACTCGGAATGAAAGAGCTGGATGCAGTTTTGGTTGTGTGGTTATCTCTGGCTGCGTTTATTTTGGCTGCGGCTACCTTGCTGATCAGAATTGGACACCATTATTGGCCCTACGTTGATAACAGAACCTTGGAAAAAGATGAGTAAAAGAAAGCCCCGCACTAGCGGGGCTTTTTTGTTTCAATACTCGATGACTTTTAGATCATTCAATGTTTTGGATCTGCTCACGCATCTGTTCAATCAGAACTTTCAGTTCAACGCCCGATGCGGTGATGTCGGTGCTGATGGATTTCGACGCTAGCGTGTTCGATTCACGGTTGAACTCTTGCATCATGAAATCTAGACGACGACCCACTGCGCCACCTTTCTTCAGGATGTTTGTTGTTTCTTTTACGTGAGAATCAAGACGGTCTAGCTCTTCTGCTACGTCTGATTTCTGTGCCAGAAGGATAAGCTCTTGCTCAACGCGAGATGGGTCTAGCTCTACTTTCGCATCTTCAAATTTAGAGAACAGACGCTCACGTTGCCATTCTAAAATTTCTGGCATGCGCGCACGCACCTTTACCACTTCTGCAGAAATGGCGTTCAAACGCTGTTCAATCAGCGCCTTCATGTTCTCGCCTTCACGAGCGCGCGCTTCAATAAATTCATCCATTGCGCCATCAAACGCTTCTAGTAGCACTTTATTTACCGCATCCATGTCTTGCTCTGGCGTTTCCATTACCCCCGGCCATTGCATGACTTGAAATGGATTTATTCGGCTCAGTTCACCAGTCATGTGCATGACTTGTTCAGCGGCTTTAATTACCTGGCTAGCAAGCGCTTCATTGATGCTAAGCTCACCTTTTGCGGCAGGGTTTGCTTCAAAACGCAGATTACATTCTACTTTGCCTCGCGCTAAGCGCTTACGAAAGCGCTCACGTAAAACGGGCTCTAACCCGCGAAATTGTTCTGGCATGCGGAAGTATGTTTCTAAATAACGCTGGTTCACGCTGCGGATTTCCCATACCGCAGAGCCCCAATCGCCTTTTACTTCTTTGCGTGCATACGCTGTCATACTGTAAATCATCGAATTTTCCTGTCTTCATTTTTTGAAAATTACTTCAAGAGTGTATCATGCTGCGTCGATAGGTGCGCGGGATGTATGGATTGTTTATGTTGTGCCAGCGGCGTAACCTATGAATCCGGAATCGATTCCGTTATAATCTTCGCCCAACCAAATCGTCTTCTCCTCATATTTAAGGTAGATGCCCATGCGTCCAAACGATCGCAAGGCGGATCAAGTTCGCCCTATCAAAATTACTCGTAACTACACAGCTTACGCTGAAGGGTCAGTGCTAGTTGAGTTCGGTAACACCAAAGTGTTGTGTAATGCGACCGTCGAAGAATCTGTGCCACGTTGGCTAAAAGGTCAAGGTAAAGGCTGGGTTACAGCTGAATACGGCATGCTACCTCGAGCAACACATTCTCGTACTCGTCGTGAGGCGGCAAGTGGCAAACAAGGCGGCCGTACGATGGAAATTCAGCGTCTTATCGCGCGAAGCCTACGTGCTGTTGTCGATCTAAAAGCCATGGGTGAGTTCATGATCACCGTTGACTGTGACGTTATCCAAGCAGACGGCGGCACTCGCACTGCATCTATCAGCGGCGCAAGTGTTGCAATGGCCGATGCGTTCCAACACCTAGTAGATAGCGGCAAGCTAAAAGCAAACCCAATGAAAGGCCACGTAGCGGCAGTTTCTGTCGGCTTACTAGGCGACGAAGTATTGTGTGATCTTGAATACGTTGAAGATTCAGCGGCAGACACAGACATGAACGTGGTAATGACAGAAGAAGGCAAGATGATTGAAATTCAGGGCACCGCAGAAGGTGAACCGTTCAGTCACGAGCAGCTGATGGCTCTGCTAGAGTCGGCGAAAGTCGGCATTACGGAAATTGTCGCAGCGCAGAAGGCGGCGTTAGCCAATTGATTTAGATAGCTCCCATTATGGGGGCTATTTTTTTATCTCGACAATAGAGAAATGAATGATTGTCGAGAAGAGACACAAGAAACCAAGGACATAGAGAGAAAATAATGAAAGCATACCAGCGTGAATTTATTGAGTTTGCACTTGAGAAAGAAGTTCTTAAGTTTGGTGAGTTTACTTTGAAATCTGGCCGTAAAAGCCCGTACTTCTTTAACGCTGGTCTTTTCAATACTGGTCGTGACCTAGCGCGTCTTGGTCGTTTTTACGCAGCCGCGCTCGCTGATTCTGGCATTGAGTTTGATGTACTGTTTGGCCCGGCGTACAAAGGTATCCCAATCGCGACGACAACAGCAGTCGCGCTGGCGGATCACCACGATATCGACACGCCTTACTGCTTCAACCGTAAAGAAGCGAAAGATCACGGCGAAGGCGGTAACCTTGTAGGCTCTGCGCTTGAAGGTCGAATCATGCTAGTGGATGACGTAATCACAGCAGGTACTGCGATTCGTGAATCGATGGAAATCATCAAGGCGAATGGTGCAGACCTTGCTGGTGTGTTGGTTGCGATTGACCGCCAAGAAAAAGGCAAAGGTGAGTTGTCTGCGATCCAAGAAGTGGAGCGTGACTTTGGTTGTGCAATCATCTCAATCGTTAGCCTGACTGACCTTGTGACTTTCCTTGAAGAGAAAGGCACAGACAAAGAGCATCTAGAAGCAGTTAAAGCGTACCGCGCAGAATACGGCATTTAATTGGTTACTTTTTCTGAAAAAGTAAAAAGGGCAGATGGATATTCATCTGCCCTTTTTTGTTTTTGGATTCATCGCCTTGACCACTTACTTATAGCGAATGCCTTTCTCGACATGCTCATCTTGCATGGTTTTATAGCGTTTATGGAGCCACATCCATTGCTCTGGAGCGCGTAGAATGACTTCTTCCACATACTTGTTCATATAAGCGGCAGCGGCGACTTCGTCTTTTTGTGGATAGTCGGCTTCAATGCACTTATCGGCGATGATGTCGTATTTTCCTTCGTCATTGCGAAACCCTGAGCCTGGGATGATCGCACATTTTGAGGTATACGCCAGAATGCTCGTGCCTGTTGTTGTACACGCATCGTCTACGGCAAAGAAGGGCACAAATACTGATTTTTTGCGACCGTAATCGTGATCCGGTAAATAGAACAGACGCTCACCACTGCGTAATACACGAATCATCTTTTTTACATCTTTACGATCAATCAGTTTATTGCCGTTATGTGTCCGTCCCCAATACTGGATAAAGTTATAAGCAGGATTATTATGCGGACGAAACGCGCCGTACCCGGCCACGCCTAACACGGCGAAAGCACGCGCAGTGATCTCTAGATTAAGAGCGTGGACACAACAAAGTAGGACGCCTTTACCTTCTTTGGCTTTTTCACGCAGTGCGCCGAGATCTTTCTCGACGATCAGGTTTTTAAAGCGCCAAGTCGGCCAGAACCAAGTGATTCCGGTTTCTATCAGTGCCATACCGGTATTTTTGAAGTTCTCTTCAACAATATGTTGAATCTCTTCAGGTGTTTTGTCTGGAAAGGCCAATTCTAAGTTACGCTGAGCAACGTGGACACGCTTTTTACCGTAGCGCATGCCAAGTTTACCGAGTGAACGACCTAATGAAAGCAGCAGCCGATAAGGAAGAATATTGACGAGGATGGCCAACAGACCAAAACCAAGCCATACGCCCCAGTTACGAGGGTGAAGAAGTGAAAGAGAAAACTCGGGCTGCGTGTATTTGTCTTTACTCATAGTCTTTTACTTTATTTGTGCACTCAAAAGCGCCCAGTACTCGTCAAAGTTTGCAGTCGGCTGGTATTTAAAGTCGCTACGCACAAAGCGGTTTAGGCTCCCCTCAACTTGTCCCAGAATTTGCGCGGCTAGGATGCGCTCTTCGACAGGGAAAGACTTCCCTTCACGAATCTTACGTTCACGCAGGATTTGGCGCAATTGTGTTTCTATACGCTCAAAGAGTTGATTGATGCGTTCACGTAGACGTTCATTTTCAAACATTAGAGCATGACCCGACAAAATGCGTGTCAGACCTGGGTTACGTTCAGAGAACGCCAAAATAAGGTGCATCACCATACGAATACGCTCTAGTGTATCTTTTTCGTCGTCTAGAATACGGTTGATACGTGTCATCAAGGCTTCTTCAATGAACTCAATCAACCCTTCGAACATGCGCGCTTTACTTGGGAAATGACGATACAGCGCGGCTTCTGAAACGCCGACTTGCTTGGCCAGTTTTGCCGTAGTAATGCGTGAAGCGC
The DNA here is from genome assembly GCF_033340055.1 of Vibrio sp. 1580. Taxonomy (NCBI): domain Bacteria; kingdom Pseudomonadati; phylum Pseudomonadota; class Gammaproteobacteria; order Vibrionales; family Vibrionaceae; genus Vibrio; species Vibrio sp. 1580. The sequence continues at coordinate 189,081 of NZ_JAWOVT010000006.1, read as the reverse complement.
CATCTGTTGATTCAAGCATTTCTGCCAATGCTTGTAAGATTTCTTCACGACGGTTGGATTTTTTACTGCCGGCCATTAGTTACTTCCTTTCAAAATACAAAGTTGAGCGGAGGGGATTATAAGACGCTATTTCGCCTCAAACTAGACCACTAAGGGTGGAATGGGAGATTTAACACCCTTAGTTGTCATTTTTGTACCAAATTTATGCCAGCTTTTGTAAAAAATTGGCAGGGTTTTCAAACGTTAGTTACATCAATTGATGCATTTTTTCGAGAATTTTAAAGCTCAATGCTTCTTTTGATTCCAAAGCGAGCGCAAGTTCACCTTCAGGCCAGTAAAGGGTAATTGCGTTGTCGTTGCTGTTAAATCCTTGCCCTGCAACCGAAACGTCGTTTGCACAGATCATATCGAGGTTTTTCTTTGTTAACTTGCCTCGAGCATAGGTCTCTACATCATTGGTTTCAGCCGCAAAACCGACGGTAAACGGACGCTTCTCCGTCATTGCTGCCACAGATGCAACAATATCAGGATTTTTAACCATATTAATGACCATTTCGTCGTTGTCTTCTGTCTTTTTCAACTTTTGAGACGCGATCGTTTGTGGGCGGTAGTCGGCAACGGCAGCGCAGCTAATAAAGGCATCATGCTGGTTTGCATGTGTCATAACGGCTTCGTGCATCTCTTGTGCACTGGAAACATTTATGCGCTCAACACCTACGGGCGTATTTAAACTGACAGGACCGCTCACGAGGGTGACTTTTGCTCCCATCTGCGCTGCGGCGCTCGCCAATGCATAGCCCATTTTCCCGGAGCTATGGTTCGTAATGTAACGCACTGGATCAATCGCTTCGCGAGTTGGTCCGGCGGTAATGAGTATCGACCTACCTTCTAGCAATTTTGGTTGAAAGAACTGTTCACATAGCTGTACTAGCTGCATTGGTTCCAGCATTCGACCTGGTCCTACATCACCACAGGCTTGCTCTCCTGCCGCAGGGCCCCAGATGTGCATACCACGACGCGCTAACGTAGCGATGTTCTCTTGGGTTGCGATATTGCGATACATCTGTTGATTCATCGCCGGAGAAACAGCAACAGGGGAATCCGTCGCGAGCACGAGCGTAGTAAGTAAATCGTTCCCCATGCCTGCGGACATGCGCGCGATTAAGTCCGCGGTCGCGGGCGCTAATAGCACTAAATCTGCCCATTTGGCCAATTCAATATGGCCCATAGAGGCTTCCGCTGCTGGGTCTAGTAAACTGTCCGAGACAGGACGGCCCGAAACGGCTTGCATGGTTAAAGGGGTAATGAACTCTTTTGCGGCTTTCGTCATTACAACTTGAACTTGCGCTCCTCTCTCTATGAGGCGACGGGTTAGCTCCGCACATTTATACGCGGCAATACCGCCACTGATGCCGAGTAGAATTTTCTTTCCTGCTAGTGTTTGCATGTGAGATCTCCAATTTGATGACCGGATTTTAACACAATTCAAAGTCTGACCGCCCGAGCATATATAACGAGAAGATAATTCACATCAAACTCCAGAGTATTAATCTGACCGAGGAAGGGAAAATTCTCGCCTACCTCACAGACAAGTTGCGCGGAGTTTGCAAGTCTGAAAAGAAAAAGAGGTAGTGGAAACCATGGTGTTGAAAAGTCGAAACAAATTGCTGCTGATAACCCTAATTCCGCTGTTGTTGATCACCACGTTGATCTCAGTGGTGTATTACATCAACAGCAGTAAAAGTTTGGAAGCGGAGCTGGCAAGAGACAGGCAAGAGCTCATCGAAACGAAAAAGAAAGAGTTACAAGCCTATATGATGATGGGCGTGACGGCGATAAAACCGTTATACGACACGGATGTAAATGGAAGTAATAAAGAGGCAGCAAAAGAAATTCTGAAAGCCATGCGCTTTGAAAGCGATGGCTACTTTTTTGCCTACGACTCTCAAGGTGTGAATACGTTGCACGCCATCAAACCTGCATTAGAGGGTAAAAACCTTTACGACTTAAAAGATGAAAATGGGGTCGCAGTTATTGCGGGCTTGATTGACGCTTCTCAAAAAGGGGATGGGTTCCTCTATTTCTCGTGGCATAAACCGACCATTGACGCACAAGCGCCTAAGTTGGGCTATGCAGAATATCTATCGAAATGGGACTGGGTTTTAGGTACTGGCGTTTATATTGATGACATCGACCAGCAAGTTGCGATGCACAGAGAGTTAAAGACTCAAGAGCTAAAAGAGCATACGTTATCTGCCGTGTTGATTTCCGTTATTGGATTGATCATTACCAGTGTTCTCACCAGTATCGTGGTGTCTAAAGGCATTCAGCCATTACAACATGTCGCGGCTTCATTAAAAGATGTTGCCGCAGGCGGCGGTGACTTAACGGCTCGTTTAAAAGTCGAAAGTCAGGATGAAGTCGGTGAAGTGGCGGCCGCGTTTAATGAGTTTATGGATAAGCTGCACCCACTGATGCAGGACATTCATCGCTCTGCGACGACAGTACAGACCGTTTCTCAAAGCCTGAACACTCAGACCAGCCAAGCGAGTGGTCAAATGCAGGATCACTGTTTAGAGACGGACAAAGTCGTGACGGCAGTGACGCAAATGAGCATGACTGCCAAAGAAGTAGCCAGCAATACCAATGCGACCGCGCAGGCAATTGACGATGCCAACAGTCAAGTCACCGCCGCTCAGCATGAGGTCGAGCAAGCAATAGAAGGCATTACCGAACTCGTGACGGAGATAGACAGCACGTCAGATGCAATTTCTGAGTTGAGTTTACAGACCGAAAAAATAACCAAAGTGCTGGATGTGATTGGCGAGATAGCCGAGCAAACGAATTTGTTGGCCCTAAATGCGGCGATTGAAGCGGCTAGAGCCGGTGAGCAAGGTCGAGGGTTTGCCGTCGTTGCGGATGAAGTTCGCTCGTTAGCCAGTCGTACGCAAAATAGTACTCATGAAATTGGTGACATGCTTAAGCAGCTGCAAAATGGTGTATCAAGAGCGGTCAGTACAATGTTGGTGAGCCAAAAACGAGGTGTCAAAACGGCGGAAGAATCGGCGCTCATTCAGCAATCTCTTTCTGGTGTTCATAATTCTATCGGTACGATTCGAGATATGGGTATTCAAACCGCGTCTGCCGCCGAAGAGCAAAGTGCGGTTGCAGAAGACATCAACCAAAACTTAGTGGCTATTCAACAGATCGTGAACAACATTAATGAGACGTTGCAGCATGCCGAGTCAATCAGCACGCAGCTATCACAGTCTGGAACAGAAATACACGGCTTGGTTGGCAACTTTAAACTCTGATGAACTGTTAAGTTGCATGGAAAACACTGATAGTACGAAGAAAGCGAAAGTCATACTCGACTTTCGCTTTTTGTTTTGTGGAATAGGGACACTTTCCATATAAAGAGACATCAGATGATACTGAAAGCTTTGCCAAATGAGTCCATGCCCAGAGAGAAGCTACTGCAACGAGGGCCGCAAGCTTTGACCGATGCTGAGCTACTGGCCATCTTCTTGCGCACAGGCACCCGCGGAATGAACGTGATTGAGCTTGCAGATTTCCTTATTCAAGACTTTGGTTCGCTAAGACAACTATTTTCAGCATCAGAAGAAGAGTTTTGTCGTCACAAAGGATTGGGGCAAGCCAAGTATGTTCAATTGCAAGCGGTACTAGAAATGACACAACGTTACTTGGCGGAGACGCTAAAGCGTGGTGATGCCTTAACCAGTCCCGACCAAACTAAGTTATATCTGTCTTCTATTTTAAGGGATCGGCAAAGAGAGGCTTTTTATATTCTTTTTCTCGATAACCAGCACCGAGTGATAAAAGATGAAATTTTATTTGAAGGAACGTTGGATGCAGCGTCGGTGTATCCGAGAGAAGTCGTCAAGCGTGCTCTGCATCATAACGCGGCGGCTTTGATTTTGGCGCACAATCATCCTTCAGGCGTCGCTGAGCCGAGCCAAGCTGACAGAAGGATTACAAGGCGTCTCATCGACGCATTAGCATTGGTGGATATTCGTATTTTGGACCATTTCGTCATCGGAGATGGGGAAAGTGTCTCTTTTGCTGAAAGAGGCTGGATATAACTGTGCGTTTTTTAGGTTGTTAGTTGCTAAAAATCTGCTATCATCCACGCCACTAAATTTTTAACTGAATTCAGCTTGGACTGCTAAAAAAATCTGCTGTCTAAAAAAAGATCACGAAAACCTGTAAAAAGGATCTGTTCGGGTCTTGAGCAATGCATATCAAGTTAGTATAATGCGCGACCTTTGATAGCCTTGTATGGATTTTCCATAGCGGTTCTTAACCTCTAACTTCTTTTCGAGAGATAGAGAGGTTCGGCCACCAAGGTTGATATCGAGCTGAAACGATTTTGGAGAAGACATTCATGTCACGAGTATGCCAAGTAACTGGTAAGCGTCCAGTAACGGGTAACAACCGTTCACACGCACGAAATGCTACTAAGCGTCGTTTTCTGCCGAACCTACAAACTCATCGTTTCTGGGTAGAGAGCGAAAAACGTTTTGTTAAACTACGTCTATCTGCTAAAGGTATGCGCATCATCGACAAGAAAGGTATTGATACTGTTCTTGCAGACATGCGTGCACGTGGCGAAAACGTTTAAGAGGAAATAAGCAATGGCAAAGAAAGGCGTTCGTGAGAAAATCCGTCTAGTATCTTCTGCAGGTACAGGCCACTTCTACACAACTGATAAGAACAAGCGTAACATGCCAGGCAAATTTGAGATCAAAAAGTTTGATCCAGTAGTTCGCCAGCACGTTATGTACAAAGAAGCAAAAATCAAATAATTGGTTTCAGTCTCTTTGATGAATTGAAAAACCCAACTTTCGAGTTGGGTTTTTTATTACCTGAATAAAAGTGCTGAAGAAAAGGTTCAGTACGTCATCGGGTTATAAGGCACTGCTGAAGTTATTCTACTGGTCCGACTCTATACTCGAATTTTTGATTGATCGCCTCTGCCGCTTAGTCACCACTCCCTACACACTTGCACACCGTTGTTCTAGTCAAGCTCAATACTCTTTGGTAATTTACTCATAACGATAAGAGAGTAGAGATGGTTATGCGTGTGAGTCCGGCTCGTCGCCGCCGATGGAACAATATTCTTATTCTGGGCATTATCGCGTTTATAGTGATCTTAAATGCGCCGATGTGGATCAAAACTTACCTATTAACAGCCCAAGCAGACCCTTACCCAAATGTACTTCGCTCCGACTATACGGTGGAGTCTTTGTACTATAGTGGCTGGGAGTTTGAGCTGCATGATGGACGGTGGCAATCCAACATCAAAGTTGATGCACCGATCAGTGAGCTTGTATCACGCTGGCAATCATTGGAAGGGACCGAGCTTACCTCAGAACAGTACGACCATTTAAAACCTAACCTAGCGGTACCTGAAACGGTAGAAGTCTGGTATCAGGATCTCGAAGAGCCGCAGCGGGTGACTTTCTTTCGTTTACCTGATTTTTGGCTATTTAAAACCTGGCAAGACAAATGGGTAGCTATCTCCGTTGATGAAAACTACCTTATGCCAGAGTAAAGCCTTTTTGCGTCTATACCCCTAATAAGCTTCCCTATTTATCGTTTTTCTTTTCGATTATGCTAGCAGCGAGAACTATTAGCCGGTGAATTGGAGAATCTAATGCCTGAGTTGCCAGAAGTTGAAGTCAGCCGTATGGGGATTAGCCCCCACATGGTTGGACAAACGATCCAGTCGTTTACTTTTCGAACGCCTAAATTGCGCTGGGATATTCCTACAGAGCTTAAAAAATTGGAAGGGCAGGTGATCCGTGCGATTAGTCGTCGTGCGAAATACTTACTGATCGAGACAAACACAGGTACAGCCATTGTTCATTTGGGCATGTCGGGGTCTTTACGTGTTCTAGACGCCGACTTTCCGCCAGCAAAGCACGATCATGTGGATCTCAAACTAAGCAGTGGAAAAATACTGCGTTATAACGATCCGCGTCGTTTTGGGGCATGGCTGTGGTGTGCTCCTGGTGAGTCACATGCTGTACTAGCAAACATGGGGCCTGAGCCTTTAACTGAAGAATTCAATGCGGAATATGTAGTAGAGAAAGCTAAAAATAAGCGTGTTGCCGTCAAGCAGTTCATCATGGACAACAAAGTCGTGGTTGGTGTTGGGAACATCTACGCGAATGAGTCGTTGTTTAAATCTCGAATTCACCCTTCAAGGCCCGCAGGTAAGTTGACTTCTCAAGAGTGGGGGTTACTTGTTGAAAATATCAAAATGACACTTGAGATTGCCATTACGCAAGGTGGGACTACGCTGAAAGACTTTGCGCAAGCCGATGGAAAGCCGGGTTACTTTGCACAAGAGTTATTGGTTTACGGAAAAGCCGGAGAGCCATGCCCAGAGTGCGGCGAACGACTTCAAGAGCTAAAGATTGGCCAACGTAATACCTTCTTTTGTAGTGAGTGTCAGAAGTAAGTCGAGCTATTATCGAGCTTAAGTTGTTGTAATCTTGCGTTCGAGCCTCAATAATTCAATCAGTTTCGAATAACTTAGTAAATTATATGAAAGTCATTTATCCAGGCACTTTTGATCCAGTGACCAATGGTCACCTCAATCTAATAGAACGTACTCACGAAATGTTTGATGAGGTTGTGATTGGCGTAGCCGCAAGCCCATCGAAGAACACCATGTTTTCATTGGAAGAGCGCGTTGCACTGATGCAGGACGTTGTAGCGCATTTACCTGGTGTGACGGTAAAGGGGTTCTCCGGGTTATTAGTGGATTTCGCGAGAGATGAGAAAGCTAAGGTTCTTATTCGAGGTTTACGAACAACGGTAGACTTTGAATACGAGTTTGGACTGACCAACATGTACCGAAAGCTATTACCAGGAATTGAGAGCGTATTTTTAACTCCTGAAGAAGAGTTTGCGTTTTTATCGTCGACTATCGTGAGAGAAGTCGCGATTCATGGCGGAAGTATCGAACAATTCGTTCCCAAGCCAGTAGCCATCGCGATTGGGGAAAAACTGAATGAAAGACAGTAAGTTCCCTTATTATTTCTCAAACGCTCTCTCGATACTTATCCCTCGCTTTGTATATCGAGCACAAGCCAAGCGTTTACTTTCGAATCTGACTGAGGCAGAGCAGCACCGCTGTCTTGAGCGGGTGAACTATTACAATAAGTGTGAAATGCCGTTTTCAGTCGATAGCCGAGAACAAAGTTACGCGACCATCGATACATTCAAAAAAACGAAAGGCTGGACGTATTTTTTCGATCTTCGCCAAGTTGTACGCTATTTCCCTTCCAGTTTTGCGTTTAACTACATCAACGGCGATGTTACACACATCCCCAATGTACCGAGCTTTATAAAAAGCCGCCCTATTTTTGGTAACAACCAAAATTCAGTGGTGTTGAAACTTAATCAAGTTCGTCATTTTAAATTTATTGATGATCCTGTTCGCTATCAAGATAAAAAGGACATGGTAGCGTGGCGCGGCGTGGGTTTTCAGCCGCATCGTAAAAAGGTAATTCATGCGTTTTATAACCATCCGCAATGCAATATTGGCCAGACCCGCCCGGTAGAAGGGAAACCATGGGAAAAGGGCTTTATGAGTATTGAAGAGCAACTGCAGTATAAGTTTTTGCTCTGTATAGAAGGCAATGATGTGGCCACCAACCTTAAGTGGGCTATGTCGTCTAACTCCTTGGTTATTATGTCAAAGCCAAAATATGAGACTTGGTTTATGGAAGGTAAGTTAGAGGCAGGCGTCCACTATGTTGAAGTGAAGGATGACTATTCGGATTTACCCGAAAAGATGGATTATTACCTAGCGAATGAGCAAGAAGCATTAGCGATCATTGAAAATGCGCACCAGTGGGTTGAGCAGTTCAAAGATAAACGTAAAGAGCGTTTGATCTCATTGATGGTTGCCGATAAGTACTTCGCTTTATCTCAGCAACAATAAAAAAGGGGCGAAACGCCCCTTTTTTATAATCTTAAGCTTCTAGAAATTGATCAACACCATTCTCACAGCGTTTAAGCTTGTTTTTAATGGTGTTCTCTAAAATCTCGTCATTTTGTCCGAGTGACGCACGAGAGTTTTCTACGTGGTACAAGTGGTAGCCTACACCTGCGAATTTTAGGTAAAGACGTGACTTACCCGCATTCAACATGCGATGAACAAACTCGCTGTCTTCGCGTCCCCATCCAACAAAATCTTGGTTGAAGCCATTCACCTCGATGACATCTTGTCGCCAAAACGCCATGTTGCAGCCGCGAGTGGCTTTATCGTTATTACGCTCGTAAGAGAACCATTTCGATAGCAAGGCGTTGGTGATGCAGTTTTTACGATTGCGAATGCCTTTGCTGAAAATGGAAGGCACTAAGCTGTTTTCCATGATGGCCTTGCTGCAGCTTTCATCCGTTAACACACGTCCACCCTGCACAAACCAATTTGGTTTTGCGACTTGCTTATGTGATTCAATAAACGTTTGGGACAGCACCATGTCGCCATCAATCATGATGAGGTAGTCACCTGATGCTTTGGCGATCGCACGGTTGCGGCTCATTGAAAGCTGAAAGCCATTATCCTCGTGCCAACTATGAATCAGTGGAACCGGAAAACCTTCACGCATTTGGTCAACCATTGCTTTGGTGTCTTCTCGAGAGCCATCATCTGCAACAATGACTTCGTCAGGCAAAACGGTTTGACGTTTCACGCTTTCTAACACCGCTTTTAATGCTTCTTTCCAGTTGTAAGTGGTGATAATTAAAGTCGTTTTCATGATTTTCTTGCCTGTTCACGTAAGTAGAGATCGATGTATTTTACAAAAGTAGAGTGCATGCTTAGCCAAGCTAGAATGAAGCCATGTTTGCCATCAAGGAAACCTCGTTTGAGCACATACATCTTCAAAAAGCTCGCAAGAGCGTGAACGATAGCGGTCGTTAACCCCGCTTTCTTTTTACCTTCCCGTTCATCTGTCCAGGCCTTGAGGTAGCCAGTGGTTTTATTGATGTAATGATGCAGGTGCTCGTAAGTGTAGTGATGCAGTCGACCATCCAGTTTTTCAGTTTGATAGTTTTTCTCATCAACTTTTTCATGAACGAGCGAATCATTATATTGTGTATATTCGGTGCGATATAAGCGCACAATCCAGTCTGGAGACCAACCAGAATGGTAGATGAACTTACCAAACGCTGAGCTTAGTCGATTAAGTTTGTATAAAACGTTCGGCTTATTGGCTGATACCGCGTGTAAGATACTTTCTTTTAGCTCTGGAGTGACTTGTTCGTCCGCATCAAGCCACAAAACGTAGTCTGCCGTAACGTATTGCTGCGCCAGTTGGCGCTGTTTACCGAATCCTGGCCAATCTAGATTGGTGTAAAACTTATCTGTGTATTGTCGGGCGATTTCTTCGGTGCGATCGGTGCTGCCCGAGTCTAGAAGGACAATCTCATCGACCCAATCTTTTACTGTGTCTAGACAAGCTTGTAAGTGCTTCTCTTCATTTTTTACAATTAAGGCAACGGCTAAGGTTGGTTTGGACAAGGTCATTTCCTTCTTAACAAATCAAGACAGTAAGTTTACTGGTATTGAGGATACAAATCTTCTAAGACTTGATCGAACATGCTCATTACTTGAGTGCTGGTAATGCGGTTCATTGCCGTTTCATCTTTAGCGCGAGTTCGCCAGCTTAACTCGTGACTGTTTTTACCTGTTTCCGCAAAGATCGTTTCTTCATACACTGAGACAACGTATTTTAGATAACGGTAAGGTCCCACTCGCAGCGGATTATGGTGTGCATAGAGCCCGATGATTGGTGTTTTCATTGCATTCGCCATGTGTGCTGGTCCGGTATCGGGGGCGATGACCATTTCAACCTTATCTATTAACGCAAGCATTTGCAGAATTGAACTTTGTCCAACTAAATTTAGACACGGTTCTTCCAAGCGAGATTGAATGGCCTCTGCCAGATCCAATTCTACCTGAGCAGGGCTGCCTGCCAGAATCACGTTCCAGCCTTTTGCTCTGGCGTGATGAATCACATCCACATAACCTTCCGCGTTCCAGTTTTTATAAGCTTTGCTCGCACCAGGCACAATCAGCAGGTTAGGTTTACTACGAGAAATATGAGACTCTGCCCAAGCTTGGTCGTGGTCTGAATAAGAAAGTACCCAGTCTAGTCCTGCCTTTGGTACCCCAATTTGATGGGCAAAGGCCATTAAGCCATCTGCGACATGCAGAGATTGCGGGGAAGGCACTTTGACATTGGTAAATAGTGTTTGAAAGTCCTGGCTTCTATCAGAAGAGAAACCAAGTTTGTATTTTGCTTTAATGCCCAACGTTGCGACACTCGCTCGAATCGCGTACTGCATATGCAATAGCGCATCAAACTCTCTGCCTTTCAGCTGTCGCCAAAGTGATTTGTAGCCATCAAGTCCCGCTTTTTTATCAAAAACAATCACTTCTACACCATCGATGGCGGCTAATAACTGGGCTTCAAGTTTACCCGTTATCCAAGTAATCTGGGTCGAAGGCCAGTGTTTCTGAATAGCTTGAATGGTGGCGATAGTATTGCAAACGTCTCCGATAGCGGACAAACGCAAGACGCATAGTGACGATGGGGCAGAAGTGAACATAATTATTGTCTGATTCGATGAATAGAGGCAGGTAAATTATGCAGACATCCCCAATAAATGTAAAATACACGGCTCGAATATAGCTAAGTACTGATAAGTGTTCTGCAATGTCAAAGACAACACCACATCAATCGCAAGAATCTGGCAAGCCGGGTAACACCGGGCTAAAGCGCATCGTTAAAGCGACGGGTTATTCGATCCAAGGATTAAAAGCGGCTTTTAAGCATGAAGCTGCCATTCGACAAGAGTTGGCTCTGTTGAGTATTGCTGTGATTTTGGCTTGGCTAGTGGATGTCGGCATGGTTGAGCGTATCTTAATGATCGGGGTCGTGGTATTAGTTTTGATTGTAGAGCTTGTAAACTCAGCGATTGAGGCAGTGGTTGATCGTATCGGTATTGAACGGCATGAACTCAGTGGTCGAGCTAAAGATATAGGCTCTGCTGCCGTTATGGTTGCTTTGGCGTTTGCCGCATTTACTTGGTTGTATATATTAGCCAGCCGGTATTTAGGCTAGAGGGTGAGCGTATGACTCGACAGTATAAAAACAACAACCAAGTGATCTGGTTTGATGACGAGATCATTACAGACCCTAGCCAACCGATATTTGATGAGGAATACTGGCAGTCCTCCGACAAGGTGGTTGGCAGTGCGACAGGGCGAGGCACGACATGGTTTATCCAACTAGAGAACATGCAAGCGGCACTACGTCATTACCGTCGTGGCGGTTTGTTTGGGAAGTTAGTTAACGATCATTATTGGTTCTCTGGCTGGGATAACACCCGTTGTGCGCAAGAGTTTCAGCTTTTGTTGGCGCTAATTGAGGCTGGGGTGCACGTTCCTCGTCCTATTGCAGCAAGAGCCGTAAAGTCAGGACTCTTCTATCAAGCTGATTTATTAAGTGAGCGAATCCCAAACGCCAGAGATCTGGTTAGTATCTTGCAAGAACAGTCTTTATCGGTAGAAATGTATCAGAAAATAGGGCAAGAAATTGCCAAGATGCATCAGGTTGGCGTTAACCATACTGATTTGAATATCCACAATATCTTGATCGACGACAAAGATAAGGTATGGATTATCGATTTTGATAAGTGTCGCTTTGAAACTTCTGGTGACTGGAAGCATCAAAATCTAAATAGACTTCTGCGTTCATTTAATAAAGAGCTTTCTCGTAAGAGTATTAATTGGAACGAGAAGGATTTTAAATTTTTGAAAGAACACTATGATATATATTCTGATAAAAATTAAATGTAGGAGTATAGTTGATTAAGTAATTAACTATACTCCTTAATTCTATTTACTATTAGAATTAACAGTTATATTAGGGAGGCCAAAAAGCCACTTATTGTAATAAGAGGTGTTTTTACCATAGGAATTATCAAAGAGATGTATATTCTTTCCTAATAAGCATGAAAAAATCAGTCCGTGTAGTCTATCAGTATGAACTTCATTATGCATATGAAAGTAATTCTCTGAACGAAAGACTATCTCTTTTGATAGTCTATACCAAAGGTCATTAGCTTTCTTTTGTTTAAATTTCCACTTTTCTAGCGATGAATACTTTTTCTTGATATTAATATCTGATATTGAAATAAGATCATCCCAGTCAAACCCTTTTTTTTGTAGTCTCAAGTCATTATTTTGTGACTCAATATCCTTTCTAATCAGATTTAAAATTCGTCGTTGTTGAGGAAGTTCATCACAAAGTTCTTCTTTTTCGATCATCGGATGAAGACTATGAGCCATATCAGGAAGCAAGTGATAGTTATTTGTGAATTTTTTCGATATTTCGTAACTTCTTTCATCGCGAGTAATAAAGTGGAAATCTTTATGTTTAGAAAAAATTTTGGCGCTAGACTCCTCATTTGATATATCTTCAAAAAATATTGTTTGTGGAAGACATATAATTCTTTTAGTAGGGAATTTAGATATGATATTTTCTCTTAGATTTTGGTGAACTTTATAAAGATCTCCAAAGTTACCGCCACCGTGTAAAACTATGACATCAGCTTCTTTAATCTTCTTAAAATCTAAATTTTCACAACCACTACGATATATAACGTTAATATCATGTTCTTTAAAAAATTCTTCCGTTCCAAGGTATATAAGAAGATCTCCAACATTAAAATGTATCGGTATGTCTATATAAGCAATGGACTTTCCGTTTATCAGAGATGCAATAAGGTTATGCTGAGATTTTGCGCTATCCATAATCTCAAGCCACTTGTTTTCTCTTCTACTTCTACTCATAGCTCCTCCGGCTATATGAAACGATAATTAACCACTAAATACTTTGTATATTTTCATTTTTATTCTGAATAAAAATGAATCACTAATGTTGTACATTGACTTTATATGTTTTTCATATTTTTCATATGGTATTGATTCATTTTTTAGCTTTCTTAAATATTTAATAGCTGTTTTGTAAAAACTATACTTAAGTTTGTTACTGCCTTTCATAGTAGAATATGCAGAGTCAATGATTTTCACAAAATTATTTTGGTAATTAACATCATTAACTTTACTATTCATTATAGAATTTTGTCTAATTCTGTAAAATATGACATTGTCACAGATAGAGTATATTCTTAATTTTTTAGTAAATACCTGCCAATAAAACTCTTCATCCTCATGAATTAATCCGGGTACGAACCATATATTGTCAAGCACTTCTTTTCGATATAATTTATTCCAAACTACGAACTCTAAGGAGAAAAATTTTTTGTCCAAATCTAATTTCCCTATAATTCTTCTCTTTCGATAGTCTTCATATCTTTTATCTTCTTGATAAAACTTAGTTACTCTTCCTGAAACAATATCGTATCCAGTAGAATGCAACAATAATTTCTCAATTGCATCTTTTTCTAACCAGTCGTCTGAGTCTAGAAAAAACAAAAAATCTCCACGAGAGTTTTTTATCCCTGTATTCCTCGCTGCTGATAGCCCTTGGTTAGTTTGCTCTATGACTTTTATTCGAGGATCCTCATCTCGATATTGCTTAGCAATGTTTATGCTATTGTCTTGAGAGCCATCAATAATAGCAATTATTTCTATATTTCTATATGTTTGTTGTACAGCAGAATCTAGACATTCAGGTAAATACTCTTCTACATTATATATAGGAACTATAATACTGACTAATGGATTGTTATTACTCATTTTTTATTCTCAAGGTTATATAGAAAATCAGAAAGTTGCTCGTATAACCTAAATATTTCTATATAGAGCTTATTCCATGAGGTGATACCAGATTTATCTTTTCGAGAACTGCCTATTGTTGAGGGAATATCGGCTCTTTTGACAATATCTGGTCTTAAAACATACGTGGATACACCATGTTTATACGGTTTTTCCATGTAGTCATCTACAGGTTCTATAAACTGAGTTGCGTTTTTTATGAATTTCGAAGCAGCATGTGGAGTTAGAATATATCCCATAATGCCGCATGTGCGTTTGTTGAAGCGTACAATATTAAGTTTGTTATTAACTGAAGATATGACTTTAAATGATTTAGGCTTGGTTGCAGCAAGTTTTAGAAAGTCGTATTGTTCCGCTAATGTGTCGAAATGTGAAAACACGTCAAAAAACTCAGGTAATAAGTCGCAGTTATCTTCTAGAACCAGTATTGGTTCGTTTAGCTCCAAGCACTTTTCCCAGGCTAGGTGGTGACTAGAGAAGCAAGCAATTTCGTTCTCAACTAGCCTATAGCCAAATCGTTTTCGAGTAAGATCATCATTGCTACGTTCAGAGTATAGAAAGTTTGGCGCAGAGGAATCTATCGCTTCTATAAATTCGAATGGTATGTTGGCTTTGTTGAGTGCATTTTCCATACGAACTCTTCTATCAACTGAGCGTTTCATGTTAATAACAAAAACTTTCATTTTATACTCTCAATACATCTAATTGTCTTAGTTAGCGCACCAACATTATCTTTGACAAAGCTAAGGAGGTTTTCTTGAACGATACTTTTTGCTAACGCACCTTGAAACATAGCTTCAACCTTTAGACTCATATCGTTAGGTGACTCAATCAGTTTGATAACTTTCTTATGAAGCATCTTAACAACCAGATCTTGGAAGTTGTAATAGCTTGGTCCCGTGATTACTGGTACTCCCAGTGCTGCGGGCTCTAGCACATTATGCCCACCGACTTTATCTCCAACTAGGCTACCGCCCATAAAGCAGATATCCGCTGCGCCTATCAAAGTTAGCATCTCACCCATAGTATCACCGAGATATACTTGAGTATTTATCTCGACTGCATGCGTTGAAGTACGACGCACAGTGTTAAAGCCTTGCTGTTGGCAAAGCGTAAACACATCATCAAATCGTTCTGGATGGCGAGGAACTAAAATAAGTAATGCATTTGGATGAGATTTTAAAACTTGCCTATGTGCATCTAATACCTGTTCGTCCTCGCCTTTGTGGGTGCTAGCTGCAATCCAAATCGGACGATCGTTTCCAAGTTGGGCTCGAAGCTGCTGTCCTTGCTGTTTCACTTGCTCTGATATTTGAATATCGAACTTAATCGAGCCAGTAACGGATAGTTTCTTTTTCTCAACGCCTAAGCGTTCGAAGCGCTCTGCATCTGAATCCGTTTGGCAGAGTACTTGAGTTAGGCATGGATGAAGCTGGTTAAAAAGCCGCTGTATTTTGGCGTAGTTCTGACACGATTTTTCAGATAGGCGCGCATTCACGACAGTTATAGGGATACCCGCTTTGTGAACATTGTGAAGCGTGTTTGGCCACAGCTCAGTCTCAATGATCAACATCTGTTTTGGCTGCACTGCTTTAAGAAAACCTTTGATAGCGAACCCAAAGTCAATTGGCATATAGCGGTGTTCAATTAAATCACCCAACTTAGCAATCTGTTCAGCTCCCGTACTTGTTGTTGTTGTAACTAGAATAGATTGTTCGGGGTTTTGTTCCTTAAGGGCTTTAATTAAAGGTGTTGCTGCTATGCTTTCACCAACAGATACGGCATGTATCCAAATAGGTTTGTCGTTGCTTTTTAGCTTGGGAGTGATACCAAAGTGCTCTTTCCAGCGAGAGCCGAACTTAGGCTTATTTGGTTTGCTCTTGTACAAACCAAATAAAAGTAGCGGTGACGCTAGGGCGAGTAGTAAGGTATAAACAATACGAACTAACATGAGCTTATCGTAATGGCGTCAAATTTTTGGATGCTATCTAGCACTTGCTTAGGCGAAAGTTCTGTCAAGCACTTGAGGTGTTTGTATTGACATTCACGCTGGAAACAAGGGCGACAATCAATATCGGTATGAACAATCTCCACTTTTTCTGCGAGTGGGGGGGTGTACTTCGGTGAAGTTGAGCCATACACGGCAACAACATTACAACCAACCGCAGCTGCCACATGCATTAAGCCTGAGTCATTCGCGACAACAGTCTTACATGCAGCAAGTAAGTCGACTGCTTCAATTAAGCTGGTTTGGCCTGCCAGAACATGAATGTGCTCATGGAATTGCGTCGGAACAAGTGCGCGAATATTGTTACAAGTCTCCAAGTCCTTTTGAGAACCAAACAACCAGATTTGATGCCCAGATCGAGCCATTTGCGTCGCAACTTCAGCGTAGTGTGTTTCGGGCCATTTTTTGGCGGGACCAAACTCTGCTCCTGGGCACAGTCCGATAATTGGTTGGTCTTGGGCTAAGTTGAACTTTTTGATCGTGGCTTGTTGCTCTGCCGCGTTGATTGCAAGGCGTGGGCGAGGCAAGGTTTCAAGCCCGCCGAGAGAGTTAGAATCCACCATTTCTGCTTTTGGATAAGCTAACGCTACATAGCGCTCTACCATGTACTGAAAAGACTTCATGTTAGGGCGTAAGTCGTTCAATAAACCATAGCGCATTTCTCCCTTCCAGCCAGTACGAAGAGGAATGTTGGCAAACCATGGGATCAGTGCTGATTTCGCTGACTTAGGCAATATATAGGCGTGGTCATATTGCTTTTCACGTATCGATTTACCAATTTCCCTGCGGCCTAATAAGTTAAACTCACCATGACCGATAGGCATTTCAATCGCTTGGTGGATTTCTGGCATACGCTCAAGAATCGGTTTACACCATCCTGGAGCGATAACGTCAATTTGGCTATCTGGATGGCGTTGCTTTAATACGATATATAACGATTGCGACATTACCATATCGCCGACCCACGCAGGGCCAATAATTAAAATCTTTTTCATTTATTTACTTGCCAATCAGTATCATATCTAGGCTTGAAGATATTGTAATAGTTATTGCCGTCTTCTTGAGAGTGCAGCAACTGTAGTACCCACATATATTGTTCGGGTTTATCACCGACAAAATATTCAATGGCTTCATTACAGGTACGAGCGTCTTGCTCTTCGCCTTTATCCAGCTCAAACGCTGGTAAAATCTCAATGTCAAACGTACCATCTTCAGTGTTCATCGACGCAAATAGAGGCAGTACTTTTGAGCGTGATAGTTTCGCAATTTTGCCTAAACCAGGTAGCGTTGCTTTACGTGTTGCAAAAAAATCTACAAACACACTATGCTCTGGGCCGTGATCTTGGTCGGGTAGATAATACCCTACATAGCCATCTCGAATAGACTTCAGAAAAGGCTTAATGCCACCTGAGCGTTCATAAACACGACCACCATATTGAACTCTTTGCTTGTGCATCAGCCAGTCAGCAACATCATTCTTTTGTTTCTTCGCCATTGCAGAAACCGGCATTCCCATTGAAGCGAGCAAGATAGCAGGCACATCAATAGCCCAAGAGTGGGGAACCATTAAAATTACATTTTCGTTGCTATCAATGTGCTGTCGTAAAATGTCTAGGCCGCGAATTTGGCAACGGTTCTGAAGCCATTTTGGTGAGCGTAAACTTAGTAACCCGAAGCGAAAAAAGAACATGGCCGCTGTGTAGAGTGTTTTTTCTATCAAAGCTTCACGTTCTTGGAATGATTTTTCCGGAAAACACAGCTCAAAGTTAACCCTCGCTCGATGAGCTGGACCTTTGTGGGATTTAGACAGTTTTTTGGCTATGGTTTTCGCCAACCACTTTTGTAAACCCAGTGGCATTAATGATAACGGTAAAAATAAGATAACACCTAACCACGTGCCCCAGTACTTAGGCGACAGAAAGTGGCGCTTAAACTCAGGGTTATATGCTTTAGGGTCGAAGTCATCACGTTTTATGGTCATGGCGTGTCTAGTTACCTATTCGTGTGCGGGCGAAGTGGTTTAAATGAGAAAAAGATAGTTAGGAATGATACAGGCTATTGCACTTGAGTAAAGGTGGCAGGTTATGGTTCTACCACCTTGTGGCGCTTAACTGTTTTGGATAGTCAAGTATTCGGCAACGCCTTCTGCAACTGTCTTGAATTCAACATCACAACCTGCGGTGCGCAGTTTGGTCAGATCCGCTTGTGTGAATTCTTGGTAAGCGCCTTTTAGGTGCTCAGGGAATGGGATGGTTTCAATTTGGCCTTTGCCATGATACTTGATAACTGCTTTTGCTACCTCTTCAAAAGATTCAGCACGGCCAGTACCACAGTTAAAAATACCTGATACGCCGTTTTCTAAGAACCACAGGTTTACTTTACATACATCACCAACGTAAACGAAGTCGCGTTTGAATGATTCGCTGCCCGCGAACAATTTAGGATTTTCACCTGCGTTAAGTTGGTTGTTTAGATGGAACGCAACTGATGCCATGCTACCTTTGTGGTCTTCACGTGGGCCATATACGTTGAAGTAGCGGAAGCCGGTGATTTGAGAAAGGGTCTCACCATGCTCTTCAGCGTCTTGCCATAGGCGACGAACGTAGTTATCAAACTGCTGTTTCGAGTAACCGTATACATTCAGTGCGCCTTCGTATTCGCGTTCTTCAACGAAAGTCTCTGTATCACCGTAAGTGGCTGCGGAAGAAGCGTATAGGAATGGAATCTCGCGATCTAAACAGTAATGCAGCAGCTCTTTAGAGTACTCGTAATTGTTTAGCATCATGTACTTACCATCCCACTCAGTCGTTGCAGAGCAAGCACCTTCGTGGAAAATTGCCTCAATCGGACCAAAATCATCGCCCGCCATAATTTGGGTCAGAAAGTCGTCACGATCCATGTAATCTGTGATGTCCAGATCAACTAAGTTCTTAAACTTTTTGCCATTTTTTAGGTTGTCGACAACCAGGATATCGTTAATACCAGCTTCGTTTAGTGCTTTAACAATGTTGCTGCCGATCATGCCAGCGCCACCAGTTACGATGATCATAGAACTTCCACCATAGATTAAAATTTTCTCAGGAATTCTAGCAAGAAACGAAAAGTAGCGCTATTGGAAGCAGGAAGATAGGTTTGAGTCTTCTATGACTCAGTATCTAGATATGAAAAAGGGAGCCGCAGCTCCCTTGATTACTTTATTATTCCACATCCGAACGGTTAGGCCTTTGATACCAAGGATTTCGCTCGTCGGTCAACTCAATCAAGCTGTATTTACGTCCGAGTTTCTGTCCTCCGTCACGAGTAAGAGGCTGCCAACTAAAGTTCGCACGATTGTTGCTTGGCTTAACGGTCATGATGTCAAATGGAATCGACAAGTAGAAACCTTTGGTAAAGCTACCTTCACCAAATTCATCCGCAGACAAGTCTGTAAATGACGCAAAGGCACCAGCAATTACGCCACTCTTGAACTGCTTAGAAACATTGATTTGTGTACCAACATCACCGGCTAGGAACTGACCAACATCGACTTGGATCATCAAATCTTGTAGGAATTCCCATTGAGGGTAGTAGTAACCAGATACAAAACCAGTGAAGCCTTTATCAATAACTTGGAACGGACGTCCATATTCTGGCACGTTTTGCCATTTCTCATCGTAAACACCGAAGTAACTTTGTGGATCACGTTGAGAAATTACGTTGACGTCAGCGCCAATCGCCCAGTTAGCTCCTTGTGGACGGTAAAGAAACTCGGTACCGACTCCAGCAAACATGCTCTCCAGATAACCCGCGTAGAATTGTTGATCCATGGTATCGGAATACTCTTGGAACCAAGTCAACTGTAGGTTTGACATGGTCACAGCGTGTTCATTTTGGTAAGCACGGAACATGGTGCGAACCCGGGGAACGGTAGTACCATCGGGTGGAGTGACATAATTAAACTTATCGTAGTTGTTATACCAATCCCAGTATAACGAACCGCCAATTTCAAGATTGTCCGTCAGCCAGTATGAGGCATTACCGCTTAGCCCTACACTAAAGAGATAGAAGTCTTCTGCGTTACCTAGAGTTTGAACAAGTTTAGGTGCAAAGCCCCAATCAAAACGCTCAAAACCATCATAGACAGATTCTCCACTTGGCTTATTGCTAGCTTTTTCGGTTGCGTCTTCTATTTTGGGATTGATGTAATTAACTTGGGCAAAGTCGCGATATTTCTCCTTGGAAATAATCGTTTGTTCGCCGACTAAGCCTCGGCTACGTTCGTTGATAGCATAGGTATCAATATCGTCAGGCATTTCATTATGAAGTACAGCCGCCGCTTTTTCATGTGCCTCTGTACGGTCACGATATTTCTTCTGTTCACCAACGACAGTTACGGTGTTGTCATCAACATAAATGCGTGTGTTTTGGTAACCCGCAATTTTGTCTAAATCTTCCGTTACACGTTCCCAGTCAACATCAGACAGTTCTTCTGGTTGGTTATCTTCGACTTCTGGTGTAGGCTCATCTCGCCAGAATGATGGCATGTCATTGAAGTTAGTGTTGAGCGTTAAACCTGCGACCAAAGTGTCTCCGCGTTCATAACTTAAACGAAAATCGGCCATTCCTAGACGGTAGAGCACACCAAAGTTCCATGGTGTGTGTGGTGTCATGTCGATACCGCCTTGAACAACAGGAAAGTCTTCGCTGTAGTCATTACTGTCATACTCTATTTTAAAGCGTAGCGGTGCATGTAAAGTCTGATATTCAATACCCCCAAAGAGGGCTGCCGGGCCTTTGAAAAAACGGTCAGTGTTTGTTGTGCCACCTGTTAGTTGATAATCACCTGGACGAGAACAAAATCGATCAGAGATTTTACATGCTGGATTGGTAATGTTTCCTCTAGTACCTAAAGAGCCCCAACCTATACCGATCGTAAAATCAAATGTCCCTAAACTTCTGTTGGCGTACTGTTTGGTTGCTGCAAAATACTCAGAGTCAAAAAGGCCAGTACCTGCAAAATCTCTAACACCAAAGGACACTTCAGGTACATATTGACTTTCTTCTAGAAGCCTAAATTTAAAATCAATACCTTTATCTGTGTATTCGTTATCCCCACAAAATCGTGGATCAGTACAGTATGGAAGTCCATCGACAATTGTATATCTAATAGTCGCTTCAGCCCAGGGCATTACCTGTACCGTAGCATTGTAAAAGAGGTACTCATCACTCCCTGTAACAGAAAAGTTGAATTCCCCTTCAGGGGCCATACGTCCGGTTGGCATTTGCATTAAACCAACGCCACCGAAGTCTGTTTGGGATGGTCGTAAAGGAGGAGCCTCAAACGGCATCTCTTGAGCCCAAACCAATGCTGGGCCCATTAAATAAAGGGTTAAGCTTTTTCTAATTGGCATCATTACGGTCTCTTTGTAGCATTTGGTATCAGTTGAGTGAGTAGGAGGATAATATCTTGATCCATTTCAGACCGTTCAAGATCACCAAAAGGTACATATACCAAGGTCAGAGGTGGTAAGTAATATTGTGTTGTTAACCAGGCTCCGTGATGCGGCTTAACTACATGACCATCTGGGTAGATCAACACTGGTGGTGTTGATAACGTACCAATGTTACTTTTCAAATTCTCTATTTGCCTCTGCAAAGGGATGCCTGCCTGCTCCGTAATGGAATACACGCTATTTACGTTTCCCAGGAAGTACACTTTTTCTTCGCGCAGAGGGCTTGCGAGCACGTAATTGCCGCGCAACAGTGGGTTGTCGAATTTATTTAGTCGAACTTTATCAACATCGATCGCAGACAGTAAGCGTGGTGCAAAGCTTTGCTTCTGAATGAATTTGTAGAATGGATGTGCAACCAAGTTGTGTTGAATCATTTGATTGAGTACTGAGTTCTTTAAAGCGGTAGCGTTTTTTTCGGCGCGTTCCGATTTATCAAACAAAGTTGTACCAAGAGAATATTGCAGTGAGACGCTTTGCTCTTTAGCAAGTGTTAAGACGCTTTCTAAACGAGCAGGCCCCTGGAATTGTAGCTGTTTGCCTACTTCCAGTAACTCAACATTTAATTGCTGTATAGTAGAGGTTTCTGTTTGAGCGAAGCTATGTATGCTCAAAAGTGGCATGACCAAACCTAGTAACGTTAGTAGTCGCTTGCTCATGATTTGCTATATCCCTTCAAAATGGTTAACTCAACCGGAATCATATTCGGACCTAAGTATTGTAAGGTTTTGATAACCTGACCTTGCTCATCTATCCAATAATAGTTTTCGACCGATTGAGAAAGGCTACTAAAATCAACGGCTTCTTTATATACGTTGGTCATGGTACTGGAAATAGGAGTTGTTAACGTTTCTTGGCCTGAGTAAGAACGCGTTATATTTGCTGGGAAACCATAACGGTATTGTGTTGCCCAATCGTATGAGAGTGCGTAGTTGACAGAGGCTGAATCAGAAGAAAAATCTGGCACATCACCATAAACACCCGCTAAGTCCCCATTCTGTAGACCTATCGTTTTGACGATATGCCCATTCTCCGTAACGATCATAGCTTTGTCAGCACTTACCCATTTTAGTTGTGTTTTTCCATTGAGAGGGTTTTTCTCTGCAAAAGCTAAAACAACAAAGACCTGTTTTTGATTCCCAAGTCTCAAATAGGCACTGGCATAAGGAACGGCATTTATTTCTTCTGGGGTCATCTCTACATCGATGTAGTTACCGTAAGCTTCTTGGACGGTTGCTGAAACATCATTGAATTTCTGTGTGCAGCCAAAGAGCAAACCTAGTAGCGGAAGAGTGAGGAGTGGTTGTATCCATTTGGACGTTCTGAAGATGTTCATTGATCCCTCTTGCAAATAAAATCGCCCTGAATCATTCAGGGCGATTATCTTCTGTCTACAAAACGAAATTAGTTAGTAGAAGTAGAAGTAGAAGTAGATGTTGAAGTAGATGTTGAATCGCTATCTGACGCTGCAACTGCTACTACAGTTACTGCTGCTGCCGCACCTACTGCTACAGCTGTTGTGCCTGTTGCAGATGCAGAAGCTGCGCCTGCTGAACCTGCTTCTTCTGCTGCAAATGCAGTTGATGCGCTTAGAGCCATAAGAATAGCTAGAGCTGTATTCTTCATTATTAATCCTTGTATATCCGGTATAAAAACATCGATGTTTGGTAGCATAAAAAATGCTCCAAATTATATTCTAGATAAAAAAGCCTTAGCATGTAAATAGTTTCTTATTTTGCTATGGCTTACGATCTCATTTCTAACACCAGCGTGACATTGTGCGGTTATCTTGCTCCCTTGCTTGCTGATAAACTATCAAGAGTGCATAATTTGTCGGCCTATTTCCTCCAGGACTAGAGGTTTGGAGTCAATAGGTCGTTTTTACTTACACCATATAGAAAGCGATACAGTGGCTTACGCTCAACGCCTCAGGGCGGTAGCGTACCAACTCTTCAGTATTTAATGGCCTGCATAGCACGCTTAACTTTGCTTTGGCAGTCCATATTATTACCAGTACTAGGAACTTTTTACGTGATAAGAAAGCAGCATTGTTTAGGAATACTTAGTGCACTGGGCTTAAGCCTGAGTTCTTTTTCAGCGTCAGCCGATTTTTATGCTGGTGCGTTAGTGAGCTACTCAAATGCAGAACTGAAAAGCTCGTCTTCTGAGTCCGTAAAAGAGGGGAGTCCTTTTCTTCTTAGTGCGCAAGCTGGTTATTTCTTTAATGACTATATTGGCTTAGAAGGGCGTTATGGGACATCAGTTCAACGTGACAGCGGTCTTGCCGTTGATAGCGTTTTGAGCGGCTTTGTTAAGTTGAATATGCCAGTTTCAGAGCGAGTTGCACTTTATGGTTTAGCTGGGTATTCAAGCGTTCAGCTCGATCTACAAAATGTAGGTTCTCACAAAGAACAAGGATTTAGTTTTGGGTTAGGTATGCACTACGCTTTAAACAACCAAAGCGCGGTGATATTTGAGTTCGTTGATAACGTCTCTGAAGACCAAGTTCGCCTTAACTCGATTACACTGGGTTTTCAGCACCGATTCTAATTTAAATACCTAGAGCTCAAACTTGGGGCTAGGGTCTTTTATTCAATTATTATAGTGACATACCATGTTTAAAGGATATTTCTCTATTGCCGCTTTTATATTGGCAAGTACGTTTGCGTCTTATTCGATGGCACAAACACCCACTCCAGAACAAATGAAAATGTTTCAAAATCTACCCGCCGACCAACAACAGGCCTTGGCGAGTAAATATGGTTTCTCCATTCCTTCTAGTTCATCTTCAAACAAGTCTCCTTACGAAAACCCGCAAGTAATCAAACCTAGGGCTGAATCTAGTGGTGCTGTATCTTCCAATATAGAGGAACAATGGCTCAAAAAAGACGAGAAGAAAGAGCTTAAACGCTTTGGTTTAGATCTTTTTGCTGGTTCTCCAAGCACGTTTGCTCCGATCAGTGATGTTCCTGTACCGGCAAATTACACTGTGGGGGCTGGTGATGAAATCATTGTGCAGTTGTTTGGTAAGGAGAACGAGACACATCGCTTACGTGTAAATCGCGCAGGCACAATCAACTTCCCCTCACTTGGGCCGGTAAATGTTGCTGGCATGCACTTTTCTGATGTTCGAGACTCTCTTACACAACGTGTAAAAGAACAAATGATTGGTGTGCGCAGTGATATTTCATTGGGTGAATTGCGCACAATGCAAGTATTTGTAATGGGTGATGCATATAAGCCAGGTGCCTACACGGTTAGCGCATTAACGACAATTTCACAAGCTATTTATTACAGCGGCGGTTTTGGTGAAAGTGGGGCGCTGAGAGATATCCAGCTAAAGCGTCATGGTAAAATCATTCGTAAGTTGGATATGTATGACCTGTTATTAAAAGGTGATGCAAGTAATGATGTGCGCTTACTACCGGATGATGTTGTTTTAATTGGTTCTGTTAACGATACAGTGTCTATCGAAGGCGAGATCAACCGTCCGGCAATTTATGAAGTCAAGGCAGGTGAAACTTACCAGCAACTTATTCAGATGGCTGGTGGTTTTACTGCGAATGCTCATGCCGAGCAGTTGGAGATAAAACGCTACGCTTCACATGGCGCTCGTGAGGCTTTGACGCTTGATTTCAATAAAACGCAAGATCGACAGAGTAAAGTTAAAAATGGAGACGCCATCAAGATCTTGAAAAAAAGCGAAGAGCTTACTCGTTACGTGCAGATAGAGGGAGATGTTCGTCATCCTGGCTATGTGGAATGGCGCAATGGCCTTCGTGTTGCCGATCTTTTCAAATCTGTTGACTCAGCTTTTAATTCTACAGCTGATGTTAACTATGCGGTTGTGGTAAGAGAGATTAATCCACAGCGTGATATTGAGGTGTTCCAACTAAGCTTAGCCAACGCGATTCTATCACCAGGTAGCCAAGACAACCTTAAGTTACACTCACGAGATCGTATATTGGTTTTCAACCGTTTTAATAACGAAGATTTGGATACATTGGCAACACAAGAGGCTGTTTCAAAAGCAAAAACATTGGAGCAAGCGCAAGAGCAAGCTGAGCTGGAACAACAGAAAGAGCAAGAAGTGATGAGCTCTTCTGTTGCCGTTTCGCATTCAGAAAACGGTATGCTGAACAACCAGAACGCCACAGAGCAGGCGAAACCTGCTAAAATCATTTTCCGTGGTAAAGAGATTACAGAGGAAGATTTTGAAAAGCTGAAGCAAAATACTCGTCGCACTTTACTTGCCCCAGTGTTGTTACAACTTCAGCAACAGTCTCGTTTGGGACTAGCCCCTCAAATTGCTGAAGTCTTTGGTGAAGTGAAGCACCCAGGACGCTACCCGATCACTCCAAGAATGACGGTATCAACGCTTATTGAAGCTGCTGGTGGTTTGACTTACAACGCATTCACAATTAATGCAGAACTAGCGCGAACCGCGATTAATAGTGCGGATGAGCGTGCGTATATTGATGTTGAACGCATTGATTTACGTAAAGCAATACAAGGCAGTGCTTCAGACGATGCAATTATCGTAGGCCGAGATCGTTTGAACATCCTCGAAAAGCCAAATGTGAAGCTACAAAGCACAGTCACTTTACAAGGTGAAGTTCGCTTCCCTGGAACCTATACCGTGCGCCAAGGTGAAACCTTAAGTGAGTTATTGGACCGAGCGGGCGGCCTAACCGAATTTGCTCACCCTCAAGGAGCAATATTTACGCGTGAAGCATTACGCTTACAAGAGCAGAAGCTCTTAAATCAATACGCCGCAGATATGCGAAAAGAAACAGCGAAGAAGACGTTTCGAGCAGATAGTAATATAGGTTCTGTAATTTCAGACCCAGAGAAAACGTTAGCGTTTGTAGAGGAAGCAAGTCGCAGCAAAGCACTTGGCCGTATGGTGGTACAGTTAAACCGTATCTTAAAAGGTGAGCGTTCAGCAGACTTTATGCTAGAAGATGGAGACTTCCTCTTTGTGCCGACCTTCCGCAACACAGTCTCAATTATGGGTGAAGTTCAGGTTCCAATTACTTACTTGTTGGACAACAAACTTGATGTCGATGACTATCTTAACAAAGCCGGTGGTGCCAAGAAGCAAGCGGACGAAGACCGTATCTTTGTAGTACGAGCTGATGGTTCAGTTTACAAACCATCCTCTGGTTATTGGTTTGGAAATAACAAAGAAGAACTAAAAGCTGGTGATACGATCGTAGTCCCAATTGATACAGACTACCGTGATGCATTAAGCACCTGGACTGCTGCTACACAGATCCTTTACCAAACGGGTGTTGCGATTAATGCACTTAGATAATTTGTGCTCTTTTAATTGGTCTTAAGGTGATTTTTATGTCTATGCAAGAACCGCAGGTTAACTTCAATAATGATGAAGTTTCACTGAAAGAGTTATTGTCGGTACTGTGGAAAGGCAAAGTGACTATTATCGGCTTTTTAGTTATTTTTGCGATAGCCTCAGTTGCTTACTCCTTATCTTTACCAAACATATACAGAGCAGATGCCCTATTGGCTCCATCCGAGATGAGTTCCGCATCTGGGTTTGGTAATGCTTCCGGACAATTGGGAAGTATTGCGGCTTTAGCAGGGGTAAATTTAGGTGCTGCTGAATCTAGTCAAAGTGGTTTGGCTGTTCAAGTTATACAGTCCCGAAATTTCGTAAATATGTTCATTACTAAGCATGGATTGCTCGTTCCTTTAATGGCGAGTACAGGCTGGAACTTAGGAGATAATGAGCTTGTTATCGATCCTGAAGTTTATGACATCCAATCGCAAACATGGCTGCGACCAGCGGACGGAATGCGAGGAGCTGAGCCTACTGCCCAAGAAGCATATGAAGTGTTCATTAAAAGGGTACTAAGCGTTTCACTAAATGAAGATACTGGGCTTTACAACTTATCAGTAAGCCACTTTTCTCCTTTTATTGCTAAGCAATGGGTAGACTGGTTGATAGAAGACATTAATGACGTCATGAGAGATAGAGCGATATCTGATGCGACAAATAATCTTAATTATTTACATGCTCAGTTAGAGAAAACTTCTATTTCAGAAATGCAGACAACCTTCTATAGCTTAATTGAAGAACAGACTAAAAGTTTAATGCTTGCTCAGGCACAAGACGAGTTTGTCTTTAAAGTTGTTGATCCTGCTGTCGCGCCAGAGCTTAAATCTGGACCTAAAAGAGCAATTATGTGTGTTTTAGGTACTTTACTGGGAGGAATGCTTGGTGTGGCTATTGTATTAATAAGGTTGTCATTTTTTAAGAAGAATAAGTCGATTGAGTCTTAAGCTCATTGAATTTTATAACTTAGGGATTATTGATCTTGACCATGAAAAAAAAGGTTCTTACGGTATTTGGTACTCGACCAGAAGCAATAAAGATGGCGCCTCTAGTTCATGCTTTAGCTTCCGACGAACGATTTGAAGCAAAGTGCTGTGTGACAGCCCAACATCGAGAGATGCTGGACCAAGTCCTTGAGCTATTTGAGATAAAACCAGATTATGACCTTAACTTAATGAGAGTAGGTCAGTCACTTAATGACGTGACTGCACGGATCTTATTGGAATTAAAACCAGTATTACATGAGTTTAAACCTGATGTTGTTTTAGTCCATGGTGATACTGCAACTACATTTGCAGCTAGCCTTGCTGCATATTACGAACAAATTTCAGTTGGTCATGTAGAAGCAGGTTTAAGGACAGGCAACATCTACTCTCCTTGGCCTGAGGAAGCAAATAGAAAGTTGACGGGGGCATTAACGCAATATCACTTTGCGCCAACAGAAACATCCCAAAATAACTTGTTACAAGAGAATTTCGATAAAAAGAATATCTCTGTGACGGGGAACACGGTTATCGATGCACTATTGATGATTAAAGATAAAATTGATCATGATAAGTCTCTTCATCAGCAGTTATCGGAGCAATTCCCATTCCTTTGTGAAGATAAAAAGTTAGTACTCGTTACAGGTCACAGAAGAGAGAGTTTTGGTGGCGGCTTTGAGCGTATTTGCGAGGCTCTAGCTTTGACAGCGCAAAAACATCCAGAAGTTCAAATTGTTTATCCTATGCATTTGAACCCGAATGTACGAGAGCCCGTTAATCGAATTCTTGCGGGCATCAACAATGTGCATTTGATCGAGCCTCAACAATACTTACCGTTTATCTACTTAATGAATAGAGCGCACATCATACTTACTGATTCGGGTGGCATTCAAGAAGAAGCGCCTTCTCTAGGTAAACCGGTATTAGTAATGAGAGACACTACAGAGCGCCCAGAAGCTATAAAAGCTGGCACCGTTAAGTTGGTTGGTACTGACATAGACCGAATCGTTGTTGGTTTAACGACGCTGCTTCAGGATGAACAAGCATACAAAGAAATGAGCTTTGCACATAACCCTTATGGGGATGGAAAAGCATGTCAACGAATTCTAGATGTTCTAGCAAAATAATTTAATTTAACGAGAAGTATATATGTCTTTTGAAACAGTATCAGTTGTAGGTTTGGGCTACATTGGTTTGCCAACAGCAGCAATGTTCGCATCACGCAAAAAAAAAGTTATTGGTGTTGATGTTAACCAACATGCTGTTGACACTATCAATCAAGGTAAAATCCATATCGTTGAGCCTGAGCTTGATATGATCGTAAATGCCGCAGTTAAAGAAGGTTACCTAAAAGCGGTGATAACTCCAGAAGCGGCTGATGCTTTTCTTATAGCTGTTCCAACCCCCTTCTTACCTTGCAAAGTAGGTGAAGTCCCAGCTCCTGACCTTTCTTACATTGAAGCTGCGAGTAAAGCAATTGCTCCTGTCTTAAAGAAGGGAGATCTAGTTATCCTAGAATCGACTTCACCAGTAGGAGCTACGGAGCAGATGGCTGATTGGCTAGCTCAGGCACGTTCAGACCTTACTTTCCCTCAAACTCATGGCGAAAACGCGGACATTAACATTGCACATTGCCCGGAGCGTGTGTTGCCAGGTCATGTCGTTCGAGAACTGGTTGAAAATGATCGTGTAATTGGCGGCCTTACACCTAAATGTTCGCAACGATCAGTTGAGTTGTACCAAACATTTGTTCAAGGCGAATGTGTTATCACCAATGCACGCACTGCAGAAATGGCGAAGTTGACTGAAAACAGCTCTCGTGACGTTCAAATTGCATTTGCAAATGAGCTTTCTGTTATCTGTGATAAGTTAGATATCAATGTCTGGGAACTAATTGCATTAGCAAACCGTCATCCACGCGTGAACATCCTTCAGCCAGGCCCTGGCGTCGGTGGCCACTGCATTGCTGTTGATCCATGGTTTATCGTTTCAAAAACGCCAGCAGAAGCTCAGATTATTCATACAGCACGTAAAGTTAATGACAGTAAGCCTGGTTGGGTTGTCGGTAAGACTAAAATGGCTATTGCAGACTTCCTGCAAGAGAATGCTGATAAAACAGCCAAAGAGGTTACAATTGCCTGTTACGGCCTAGCTTTTAAGCCTGACATCGATGACTTACGTGAAAGCCCTGCAATGCAGATTGTAAAAGAAATTGCTTCTTTCCATATGGGTAATGTCATTGCAGTTGAACCTAATATTCATCAATTGCCAAGTTCATTGGAG
Source organism: Vibrio sp. 1580 (assembly GCF_033340055.1). NCBI lineage: Bacteria > Pseudomonadati > Pseudomonadota > Gammaproteobacteria > Vibrionales > Vibrionaceae > Vibrio > Vibrio sp. 1580. The sequence goes on along the minus strand of NZ_JAWOVT010000006.1, from coordinate 159,110 downwards.
CAAGTTGAGCTTCAGAGTTTTGACGCTGCAAAGTCGACGGCTGATATTCATGTAATGCTTGTTGATCACAAAGAATTTAAAGAGCAATCAATTAGCTCAAGCTTTTTAATTGATACTAAGGGTATCTGGTGATGCGAATTCTTGTGACAGGTGGGGCCGGTTTTATCGGTTCCGCTGTAATTAGGCATATAATTACTAATACCAATGATAGTGTTGTTAATATTGACAAACTGACTTACGCAGGCAATTTAGAGTCGCTAACGGAAGTTTCAGGTAGTGATCGCTATTCGTTTGAAAGGGTCGATATTTGTAACAGAGAAGAGCTAGAAAGGGTTTTCAAGCAATATAACCCTGATTTAGTAATGCATCTTGCAGCAGAATCCCATGTAGATCGTTCCATTGATGGCCCATCCGCTTTCATAGAGACTAATATCATCGGGACCTATACAATGTTGGAAGTGAGTAGAAACTACTGGGGGCAGCTTGATGATACGAGAAAAAAAATTTTTCGTTTCCATCATATATCAACTGATGAAGTTTATGGAGATTTAGAAGGTACTTCCGATTTATTCACAGAAACGACTTCTTATTCTCCAAGTAGCCCTTATTCTGCTTCAAAGGCTTCAAGTGACCATCTAGTAAGAGCATGGGCTCGAACCTATCAATTTCCAACAGTCGTTACAAACTGTTCCAACAATTATGGGCCATATCACTTTCCTGAAAAGCTGATACCTTTAGTTATATTAAATGCATTGGAAGGAAAAGCTCTACCTATTTATGGCGATGGTCAACAAATAAGAGACTGGCTGTTTGTAGAGGATCATGCACGTGCTTTATATCTTGTTGCAACAAAAGGGGTTCTTGGAGAAACATACAATATTGGTGGACACAACGAGAAAACGAATCTCGAAGTAGTGACTACGATTTGTCGAATACTAGATAAATTAAGACCAAACAAACTCCAAAATATCAAAAACTATGAAGAGCTCATTACATTCGTTGCCGATCGTCCTGGGCATGACCTGAGGTATGCAATTGATGCGAGTAAAATTGAGAAAGAGTTAGGTTGGACACCAAATGAATCATTTGAGAGTGGGATTAAGAAAACTGTCGAGTGGTACTTAGAAAATACAAACTGGTGGCAACGTGTTTTAGATGGTTCTTATAATCTAGAACGTTTAGGTGTAGGAAAACAATGAAAGGAATAATCTTAGCTGGAGGTTCTGGCACACGTCTTTACCCAATTACAAAAGGTATTTCTAAGCAACTGATTCCAGTGTATGACAAACCGATGATATATTATCCATTATCAGTTTTAATGCTCGCTGGTATCAAAGATATTTTGGTGATAACTACACCTGAAGACTTACCAAACTTTGAGCGCCTACTTGGTAATGGCTCTGCATTTGGAATTAATCTTAGTTATGCAGTACAACCAAGTCCTGACGGTTTAGCCCAAGCATTTATTATTGGGGAAGATTTTATAGGTAAAGACTCGGTTTGCCTTGTCTTAGGTGATAACATCTTTTACGGCCCTGGTTTTTCAAAAAAACTAAAAGACTCTGTCAATAAAAAGATGGGAGCGACTGTTTTTGGGTACCAAGTTAAAGACCCTGAACGTTTTGGTGTTGTTGAATTTGATGAAGACTTTAATGCTAAATCAATAGAAGAAAAACCAAAGAACCCTAAGTCAAACTATGCAGTGACTGGATTATATTTTTATGACAATAGGGTTATAGAGTTTGCAAAATCAATTCAACCATCGGAGAGAGGTGAACTAGAAATTACGTCTATTAACCAGAAGTATCTAGAAAACAATGAACTACAGGTTGAGTTGCTAGGGCGAGGATTTGCTTGGCTAGACACTGGTACACACGATAGTTTATTAGAAGCTTCTCATTTTGTGGAAACAGTAGAAAAAAGACAAGGTTATAAAATAGCATGTTTGGAGGAGATTGCTTTTTATAACGGATGGCTGAGTGAAAATGAAGTTCGTGAAATTGCCACATCCATGAAGAAAAATGGTTATGGCCGTTATTTATTAGATATTATTAGTTAAGATATGAAGAAAATTATTCACCTATGTCATGAAGAAAAGTTTCTTCCCGCTTTTATTGAGCTTGTTCGGAGCAATTTTCCAAATGAACAGCATCATTTTGTGGTCATGAAACAAGGCAATGGTTTTGATATAGGTGAATTCTCAAATGTCACTTATGTTGAGGAAAGAGAGCAGAAACTAAGCAATAGGCTTTTCTTGATTATAAAACTTCTAAAAATTATTAATAACTTTGACAAAGTTATTTTCCATAGTCTCTTTAAAGTCCAGTATATCCAGCTTTTATTTTTATTAAAGAAAGAAAGTCTTGAAAAGATATGGGTCGTTTGGGGAGGAGACTTATATCAACAGATAGATAAAAGCTCTAATAGCATTAATAACAAGGTTTTCTCAAGAGCGGTGTCTAATCTAAATGGGTGTATAACTCAAATAGAGGGCGACAAGATGCTTGTTGAAAAAATGTTCAATTGTAAGCTAAAACATTACAGCTCATTCTTCTACCCTTCGAATGTGGTGAAAAAAACTGACATTAAACCTAAAGCGTATTGCGATAAATTGACTATCCTCTTGGGGAATTCTGCATGTAAAAATAATAATCATTTAGAAATGATTGAAAAAATTAGCTTTATAAAAAATAGAGAAGTAGAAGTTATTTGTCCTCTTTCATATGGTGATACAGCATATGCACAGTCAGTTATCAATGCTGGAAAAGCAGCTTTTGGGGATAAATTTCATCCTTTAACAACATTTTTGTCTAAGGTTGAGTACGAAAAGGTTTTAGCAAAAGTAGATGTGGCAATTTTTGCACATGACCGGCAGCAGGCTTTCGGTAACATAATTGTTTTGCTAGAAATGGGTAAGAAGGTCTATTTAAAGAATAAGACCACTCATTATAAAACTTTAAAAAGCATTGGTTTTAATATTTATTCCATAGAAGAAATGGAAATATCAAAAATTAGTGATAAAGAAGCGAAAGAAAATAAAGATAAAGCGGTGAGAAATTTTTCAATTACTAATTTAAATTCTCAATTGGAAGAAATATTCAATGGCTAAGATTAAAGTTATTATCTACGGTCTCGGTGATTTCGCAAAGTTTTGTTTAGAGGAATTTGAAGGTAGTGGGCTTTATGAGGTTATTGCTTTCACTGCTGATCACTCATTCATTAAAGAAAATGAGTTCTGTAATAAAAAAGTGTATGCTTTCGAGGATATTCAAGCTCATTTCCCTCCTGAAACGTATAAAATGTTTGTCGCGGTAGGTTACTCTAAAATGAGAAATAGAGTAATCATGTATAAAAAAGCAAAAGAAAAGCAGTACAGGTTAATTAACTACATTTCTGCAAATTCTGATGTTTCACGAAGTGTACTCCTTGGCGATAACAATTTAATACTGAACAGCGTTATATTAGAGCAACATTGTCATATTGGGTCTAATAACATCATTTGGAGTAGAGCCACACTATGCCATGATTCCATAGTTGGTGATCATAACTTTATAGCTTCAGGTGTTATCGTAGGGGGGAGAACGGAGATTAAGTCTAATTGTTTTTTTGGTTTTAGCTCTACGTTATTACAAGATTTAATTATTGAAGATGAAACGTTAGTAGGAGCTAAGTCCTTAGTTCAAAATAACTCAAAAAAATATGAAAAACTGATAGGTATTCCAGCTCAAGTGATTAGCTATCATGAAGAGGATGGGATCGTAATAGATTAAGGTAATCTCAGTGTTTAAAAATAAAGTCGCAATCCTTCAGCCTAACTACATTCCGTGGAAAGGTGTATTTGATATTATCGACAGAGTCGATACTTTCGTGTTTTTTGATGACGTTGATTATACAAAAAGAGATTGGAGGACCAGAAATAAGATTAAGACTGCAAATGGGAGCATTTGGTTAACCGTACCTGTAAAGAAAGTACCAAGGGGTACTAAGATAAAAGATGTACAGATAAATAATCTAGATAACTGGAAGAAGAAGCATTATCAAACGATAGTCCAGACATATAAGAAGTCTCCTTATTTTGACAAATATAGCTATATTATCGAAAGGATCTACAATGAATTTGATAGTGATAATTTGTCTGAATTCAATATAAATACGACAATTTTATTATCTGAAGTTCTTGGGATTAGCGCTAATTTTGTAAGATCATCAGATCTTCTTAATGAAGGTGTAAAGGGAATGAGACTGATTAGTATCTGTAAGCAGTTAAACGGAGACTATTACCTTTCCGGACCTGCTGCTAGAGATTATATAGTAGAAAAAGAGTTTGAGGACGCTAATATAAAATTGGATTATATTGATTATTCTTATCCGGAATACCCTCAAAGTTTTGGTGAATTTGATCACCATCTTTCTGTACTTGACCTTATTTTTAACTGCGGACCCAACGCATTAGAGTTTATAAGAAAAAATGGATGATATTAAAATGATTCCTTTCAATCGCCCACCAGTTCTTGGCACGGAGTTTACCTATCTCGAGCAAGCTATGCTTAATAAAAAACTTTGTGGCGATGGAGAGTTCACAAAAAAATGTACATCTTGGTTTGACAAGCGATTTGTTAGCTCGAGAACGTTGTTAGTTAATAACTGCACTCAAGCTTTAGAAATGGCGGCGATCCTAATAGATATACAACCTGGCGACGAAGTTATAATGCCAAGTTACACATTTGTGAGTACAGCGAATGCATTTGTGCTTCGAGGTGCAAAGATTGTCTTCGTTGATATAAAACCTGATACGATGAATATCGATGAATCATTGATTGAAGGTGCTATTACCGATAAAACTAAAGCTATTGTTCCTGTTCACTACGCAGGAGTTGCGTGTGAAATGGATACAATAATGGCTATTGCTGAACGACATAATCTATTTGTTATAGAAGATGCAGCACAAGGCGTTATGTCCAACTACAAAGGTAAACCTCTTGGTACAATTGGTCATTTCGGTGCTTTTAGTTTTCATGAAACTAAAAACTATACCAGTGGAGGTGAAGGCGGTCTACTGATTGTCAACGACCGAAACTTTTTTGAACGCGCCGAGATAATCAGAGAAAAAGGGACAAATCGTAGCCTATTCTTTAAAGGGGTTGTTGATAAATACACATGGGTAGATGTTGGGAGTAGCTTTTTACCAAGTGAACTACAAGCAGCTTACCTATATGCACAGTTAGAAAGTGCAGAATCAATAAATTCAACTCGTTTAAAGTTGTGGGACGTTTACCATAACAGTTTTGAGCATTTGAAAGAAGTGGAACGCCCTTCTATCCCTCAAGGTGCAGTTCATAATGCACATATGTATTACTTAAAAACGCAAGACCTACAGACGAGAGATTCGCTAATAGACTTTCTTAAAATTCATGGTGTGCAAGCTGCATTTCACTATATACCTCTCCATTCTTCTCCTGCCGGTAAAAACTGTGGTGAATTTCAAGGTATAGATCAGTTTACTACTATAGAGAGTGAACGTTTATTGAGGTTACCATTGTATTTGGATTTATCTGAAAATGAGCAAAACAAGGTTATTAAACTCGTTCAAGAATTTTTTGCTAAATGAATATAAAGGATAAGGCTATTCGTGGGGTCAAATGGACCTCACTGTCATCAATTACTGTAGCTTTGTGTCAAATAGTTCAGCTTGCAATTTTGGCTCGCTACATAGAACCACAAGGGTTGGGGTTAATAGCCATATCAACGGTTGTGATTGGGTTTTGCAATCTATTCATGGATATGGGAATTTCTAATGCAGTTATACATAAAAGAGAAGTTACAAAAGAGCAGTTTTCTTGTTTATTTACATTAAACATTATATTTGGTGTTTTCTTAACGTTATTGGTTTGTTTCTCTTCAAACATAATAAGTTTGTTTTTTAATGAACCTGCTCTATCAAACATACTAGGCATACTTGCAATAACGTTTTTTATATCTTCAGTCGGAAACTTGCATAGAGCTATTCTACAAAAAGAATTACGTTTCAACACGCTAGCTAAAATAGAAATATTCTCTACTGTATCATCATTTATTCTTACGATAGTTTTGGTTCTTCTTAATTACGATATCTATAGTATAGTTTATGGTGCAATCCTTAAGGTTTTATTACAAAATGTTATTATCTTCTTTAAAGAAAGAGCATTATTTAAGCCTGAGATAAAGTTTTCTTTTCATGAAGTTAGAGATTTTCTTTCTTTTGGGATGTTTCAGTTGGGAGAAAGAAGTATTAACTATTTTTCTTCCCAGTTTGATACCATTATCATCGGTAAGTTACTTGGAGCTGAAGTCCTAGGTGTATATAGTGTTGTAAAACAACTCTGTCAAAAACCATTTCAAATACTAAATCCGGTAATCAATAGAGTCTCGTTTCCTGTTTTAGCCAAATTTCAAGATGATAAACGTCAACTCTCTGATATATTCATAAAAGTTATAAGATTGGTCACAATATCAATAATTCCTGTTTACTCAATTTTGGCTCTGTCTTCTTATGAAATACTAGAGATATATCTTGGTCCCGGATGGGGGGAGCATAAGTCTTTGCTTGTTGGACTGTGTGTAGTAAATGCACTAAATGTCTTTGGTAACCCAGTTGGTTCGTTACAATTAGCTAAAGGTAGAGCTGATTTAGGCTTTTACATGAATTTATTAATGAGTTTGATATTATTGCCTTCATTGTATATTTCTTCTCATTATAGCTTAATCTTAGTTGTTATAACGATAATTTTTATAAAGCTAATTTCAATTCTTCCTATATGGAGATTTGTTATCTTACCGCTATCAGGGATCCGTTTTAGTAAATATGTTTCGCCACTCATTTCTGCACTTGCAGTTAATGTCGGTTTGGTTCTTTTGTTGTATTTCTCTTTCGGAAATATGGATATTGAAGTTTATTACTTAGTGATAGTTAAATCAGCATTATTGTTGTTGTTATTATTTGTATTTTATATTTCATTCTATCCGGATGTACGAAGTAAATTAATTAAACGTGGTAAATGACATGTCGAACTTTTTATTCTCTATAAATGAAAAGATTAAACACTATGATTTTAATCATTGTCTTGCTTCGAACATAGATAATGATATTCAAATATCAAAAGATAGGAAAAGCAAATTCTATAAAGATGCTGTCTTAATTGATAATGAAACAATGTTGTTATTTATAGACGGTGTTGTTTTAAACAAAAGTGAACTATCCGAACGATATGATGATGCCCTCTCTTGGGAAAATGTTGTAATAAATCTGTATAAAGATTTTGGAGATGATTTTTTTAGCTTATTTAGGGGATCTTTTCAAGGTGTAATTTTAAGTAAAGAAAATGATAAGACGATAGTTTTCTCTGATCACATCGGTTCTAAGCCGATTTATTACACTAAAACAGAAAAGGGCTTTATTGCGGGAAGTTGCTTTGTAGACGTACTTGCGAACTTAAAAGAACTAGGGTGTACAATCGACTTAGAAGAGGATTCTGCCTACGATTTATTAACTTACGGTTTTGTCTTCGGCGGAAAAACTTTAGTCAAGACTATTAATCGAATTGAACCGGGTCGTTTTGTTAAGATTACACCAAACGAGTTATCAATAGAGCAATTCTACAAACCGGATAATAAGCATATAACCTCACTAAATGAGGAGAAAATCATAGATAGACTTGATGAACTTTTCAGACAGGCTATCCATCGTGCATTTAGTAAGGATCGTGAGCACAATTATAAACATTTGGTTGCACTCAGTGGCGGGTTAGATTCAAGGATGACGACTTGGGTTGCTAATCAAATGGGCTTTGGCAAGAACATAGTCAATTATACTTTCTCTGAGTCCGATTATTTAGATGAGACTATTCCTAAAGAGATCGCTCGTGATTTAAAACATGAATGGATATTTAAATCCTTAGATAACGGCCTCTTTTTAAACAACGTGGATGAAATTACAAAGATTACTGGCGGTAACGCTCTATACTTTGGACTTTCTCACGGGAAAAGTTGTTTGGATTTAATTGACCAAGAGCGCTTTGGTATGATTCATTCGGGTCAATTAGGTGATGTGGTCATTGGTACTTATTCATCAAAATCCACACACGTTGTCGATTTTGATAGGCTTTCAGGTGCGTATTCGAGAGTGCTTGCCAATAACATTGACTTAAACCAACCTCGTTATGAATATCCTAACGAAGAAATGTTTAAACTGAATACACGAGGATTCTCTGGCATAAATCAAGGTTTGGTTCTAGCTCAACAAGAGACGGAGACATACTCTCCTTTTTATGATGTTGACCTGTTAAACTTTTGTTTATCGATTCCTTTAGATATGAGATTCGATCATTATATCTATCGAAAATGGTTACAAAAGAAATACCCTCAATCTGGTGATTATGTTTGGGAGAAGACTGGGAGTAAAATCAATACGCAATATATCTCAGTTAAAGGTCGTTCTTTGCCTTTAAAGTACGTGATTAAAAAGTTGTTAAAAAAGGTAAATATTTTTCCAAGCCTGAACACAAGAAGTAATATGAACCCGATAGACTTCTGGTTAAAAAATAATGAAGAGTTGAGAGATTTCTATCAGCAGTATTTTGAAAATAACATTTTATTTCTAGAAGTTCATCATAAACTTAAGTCGGAAGTATCAAATCTATTTGATAATGGTACTAGCTTAGAAAGAAACCAAGTTATATCATTGTTGTCAATTGCAAAATTTATATATGAAAAATAAAGTATTATATGTCGTTCCTAGTATAGAGAAAAAAAACAGTGGTCCAGCTGTTCGTGTAAGTAATATTATTCAATCTAAATTCTTCGGAAGTGTCATTTCTGGCTCGGGTCGAAGTAAACTTTCCGATTCATTGAAAGTTGAGTCTAAGAGTCTAATTTATGTTGAGTCTTCTACAAACAGGCTTAATGTTGTAGACCTATTTTGTTTGATTTTTCTTAAGTATATCAAGGCTTGTGATATTCACGTATATATCCGAGATTGCTACACAATCCTTTTTCCTGGCGAATATAGCTCGTTTAGAAAAAAGATTACTAAGATTCTGCTTGATCTAACAAATAAATTCTATATATCTCTTTCTAAGACATTATATTTTCCAACCTTAGGTATGGGAGATGTTTACTGTACTTACTATAATGTAAAAAAAGATATAGGGGCACTTCCTCCCGGTATTGTAGAGGATGAATATAAATCTTTTTCTTTCCCTAAAGTAAATGATGAAAGGACGAAATATATTATTCACGTTGGAGGTTTGCAGTATCGATATTCTGGTGTGAATGAATTAATAGATTTCGCTTATAATCTAGATAAGGGTCTAAAGCTCCTTTTAGTTACACGAGATGAGAAAATAGTCTTCGAGCATTCGATGTACCCGAATGTAAAAGATAATATTGAAATACTAAGTTTGAATCGAGATGGTGTGATAGAAAGATTGCGTCAAGGTGATATAATAGCAGCTGTACATTCTAGACCTATTAATAATTATGATGCTATTACATATCCAATTAAAATATTGGATTATATTTCTTGGAAGTTACCAATAATTACCCTTAAACATGAGCCGATAATTGAACTTTTAAGTGAGGATTATCCACTTTTCTACGGTGATATATCAGAGTTTTCTTATGATGAATATTTTGACGTACTTGCTGAAATTAAAGAAATATACAATGATGTATCCATAGAAAAAAGCTATAGAAAGATAATGTTGCGATTGGAAGACTAACAATGCTTTTCGAGCTTTCTATATTATCACTGTTTTTTATATATTCGTATATAAATACAGCATACAAACACGAATTTAAATCTCTAATATTTTTGTTTTTTATACCTATCTTAATCTTGGTTACACTAAGGCAGTTTGGTTATGATTTAAATAACTATTACACGATTTACAATGAGATTGTAGGATTAGATTTCTCGATAAGTTCTTTTGAACATCGCGTTGGTGTTCTAAATAAACACTATGAAGCAACCTTTCATATCTTTTCTCACATGTCTGACTACTTTGGTTTTGGGTTTCGTGGGGTACTATTTCTTTATATCTTAGTCTCTATAGTAGCGTTAGTCTTTGCAGGTTTTTTGACTGGTCTACCATTAACGTTGTTCTTTTCTGCGTATTTTTTAATTGCTTTTTTACCCGGTCCCTATGAATCGATAAGATCGTCTGTCGCAATTTTAGTTTCTTTTTCAGCAATAATGTTTTTCTCAAAGAGATCTTACGTTGCGGCTTTAGTATTATTTATTGTTTCATTTTATTTTCATAAAACTGTTTTAATCTTTCCAGTATTATACTTTTTATATAGTGTTGGAAGATTTTTCAGAATAACTAACAAACTGATTCTAATAGTTACTCTTGGAGCGTTTCCGTTATCAATACTGTTACTAACGCTTGTTGTAGAAAAGGCTGGTTTTTCCCAACCCATATTAGTGTCTATTCATGCGATATTGACAAGAGAAGGGAAAGAAAGTTTTGCAAATAGTACGGAAATGTTAAAGTATCTATTGATGATAGGAAGATGTTTAATGCTATATCTATTAGTATTTTTTATTAATGCTAATACTAGTTTGCTAGCTCAGAAAGAAAAGAGAAAATCTTTTAGGTTACCATTAAATTTAACCAATATAATGGTTTTCTTGTCTCTATCAATGATTATTTCTAATCAGTTTGTTATAGCGGCCAGAATAGTAGAGCTTAGTTATCTTCTAGTTATCTACCTTCTTGTTTTTACAATCCACTATGTTAAAGGAAGAAAATATAATATTCTATTCCATTTTGCTACTATTGGTATGCTTGGTATTAATCTGGTTGCGATTTTTTTGATGTATCTTTTACCTAGCGGTGTTCCCGTTTAATTATTGATGAGGGAGAACATGATTCATATTTTTAGTACGGAATTAAAAAATGGTAAAGGTGGTATTAGCACAGCGCTAGTCGGTTATGTAGAAAGTCTACGTGCGAACAATATAGAGTTTGAATTGACAACGACACATTCTGAAGGAAATAAAATTAGAGATTTAATTTCTTCCTGTAAATCTGCTCTTAGCGTAAAGAAAGGAGATGTTTGTTGGTTTCATTGTGGTCCATGGTTTTCAATGTTAAGGAAAACTTTACTTATATTATTGTGTAAAACCCAAGGTGCTAAAATAGTTATTCACTTTCACTCTAGAAAAACACACTCTTACCTTAATAATGTTGTTGGTAGGTGTTATTTGTCGTTTTTATATTCAATTGCAGATAACTTTGTTGTGCTAACTAAATGGTGGAAGAGTCAATTTTCATCTAAAGGTTTTACTCACAAAGTAGTAGTTTCGCCAAATCCAATTGATCAACAAATATTGCAGTTCATAAAGAGGAATCAGGCGTCCCCTCAGATAAAGAAGTTCTTTCCCGAAAAACCAACAATTGATGTCCTTAGCATGGCGAGACTCGTAGAAGATAAAGGTTTAAGAGAGACAATTTCAGCTTTCCAGCATTTACCTCCTCACTACCATTTACATATTGGAGGCACCGGCCCTTTAGAGAATGAACTCAGACAGCAAGTAAACAACTTTGGTCTGCAAGATCGCGTCCACTTTCTTGGTTGGGTTGATTATGAAGCCAAGCTTGAATTGTTTTCCAAAACTGAACTGTTTTGCCTACCCTCTCGATTCGACTCCTTTGGTATGGTTTATCTGGAAGCTTTATCAGCTAATATTCCCGTTGTAGCTCTCAATTTCCAAGCGATACCAGACGTAGTGCCTGAAGGCATGGGAGTTTTGATTGACAATGATGACCCAGTCTCTTTGGCTTGTGCCATAAAAGTAGCAGCAGAAATGAGAGATATAAAAGGAGACGAATATGTACTTAGTAAATATTCTCCCGAGCCAGTTACAAAGAGGTTTTTAAAGAATGTCGAATACAGTGCTTAAGACTAATATTGATAATTTTGAGGTTCATTGCTTCGATAAAATGGAATCTGCTGTGAGCACTATCATGAACCATAACCTTGATAACGCAACAATCGCAGTTGCAATCAACCCTGAAAAAATTCTCGCGTCTAGAACAAGTTCAGAAACAAAAAGTGCCATTGAAGTTGCAAATTTTCGTTACTTAGATGGAATGGGGGCGGCTTGGGTCGCATCTAAGAAACTTAGCCAAAAGATTAGTAGAATCCCCGGCTGTGAGCTTTGGGAGCAGCTTATGATTGCAGCGGCTAAAGACGATACCCCAGTTTTTATTTTAGGAGCCAAAGAAAGAGTGTTGCTCAGAACTGTGGATAAGCTCAAGCAGCAAGGTGTTAACGTAGTTGGGTCTCAGGATGGTTACTTCTCTGATGAAGAGTTACTTATTAATGAGATTCGGCGCTCTGGAGCTAAAATCCTTTCTGTGGCTCTTGGTTCTCCAAAGCAGGAGCTATTTATGAAGAAAGCAAAAGATAGTGGTTTAACTTGCTTTATGATGGGGGTTGGCGGAACTTATAATGTTTTTGTCGGTGAGGTTAAGAGAGCGCCTGATTTTTGGTGTCGTCTGAACTTAGAATGGCTATATCGACTACTCTCTGAGCCATCAAGAATATTTAGACAAATAAAGCTTACAAAATATGTTTACTTAGCTTTAGCAAACAAACTGTAGGTCGAGTTTGAAAAGGGGCCTGAGAGCCCTTTTTGTATCAAAGCTCGGTTGCTGTCGCTTCGTTACTATTTAACTTACTACGAAAGTAACTCGTAATTCGCCACACATAAGCAAGTAAAATTGAATACACAATAAAACAAGCAATGAAGGTATAGAACATCACTGGTTCAGAAATACCCGCCAGCTCACCGTAAATACCAAAAGCAGCATAAAGAGTCGCGATACCGCAGATTGCTACTAGGGTTTGCTTAGGGCTTAAACCCATACGTTGGAAAATATGATGCAAGTGTTCTCTGTCAGGTTTGAATGGCGAATCCCCGCGGCGAACGCGGCGAATCATGATGGCCGCCATGTCCATCAACGGAACCGCAATTAACCACAATGCTGTTACTGGACGCATCAAAGGTTTGCTTTCTGCTTGGCTGACACCGAGCAACAGCCAAATAACTGTAAAGCCAATCATCATGCTGCCTGCGTCACCCATAAATACTTTTCGAGCGCGCCCTAAAATACCCAAGTTCATGAAAATATACGGCAGCATGGCAACAATAATTACCACACAGAGGTAAGCTAAGCCGTGTTGGGCGTCTACCCTCAATAAATAGGCAAGAGCGCCAAAGGTTACAATAGAAAGCCCACCCAGAAGACCATCAATGCCGTCTACCATATTAAAAGCATTGATTGCACCTATCACCGCTAACACTGTAATCACAATGCCAGTCCAACCTAAGTTGATTTCACCAAAACCGAACATGTTTCCTAAACTGTGCAGTTCAATACCGGCAATATGAATCATCACTAAAGACAAGCCAGCCTGAACCCCCATGCGTATCTTGAAACTCAAGTCGACCTTATCGTCGATGGCTCCGATAAGCGTTAAGAGTGCGATAGAACATACATACAGCCAACTGTATTCGATAACTTGTGGTTTAAAGGTGAGAAACTGGATAAGAACAATGCAGATAGAGATCCCACCGATAAGTGGAACAGCACCTTCATGTAACTTCCTTTCGTTTGGTTTATCAACTAAGCCAACCGACTTAGCAACCTTACGCATGAGAAACAAAGTGGCAAACGAAGAAAAGAAGATAAATAGAAGTTCCAGAAACATAATAGTGCCAACTGCCATTGTAATTATTCGACGGCTATTTTAACCGACAAGGTAACTATCTCAAGGAGAAAATAAGCAACGAAATGGTAGCAAAACGTTACTTTTACACTATTTCTCCTGATTTACTTATCAGTAAATTAAAGCACAATGTTCGTTTTTTTCCTGGCAAAATGTTGATACAGCTCCGCTTTTGCCATTCTTTCACCATGAATCAAATGCACTTCTTTTGGCGGCGGATTAATTCCTTCTACAAATCGAATTAGATCAGATTGATCTGCATGAGCAGAATAGCCAGACATCGTATGTATTTGAGCTTTCACTTTAATTTTCTTTCCTTCGATATCAACTTCACTCGCCCCTTCTTGAATTTCTCTCCCTAGCGTTCCCTCAGCTTGATAACCAGCAAACAGCACATCATTACGGCTATCGGGTAACAACGCATTAAGATAATTTACCACTCGACCACCTTCGCACATCCCAGAAGCCGCAACCACAATAGCTGGTTCAGACGTGCTCGCCAGACGATTCACCAATCTCATATGTTCAGCATGAGTCTCAATCGTAATACATTGTTCAAACGCTAAAGGGTGACGTTGCTGCTCCAAACGCTGCTTCGCTTCTTTACCCCAAAGCTTTTTAAAGCGCCGATAAGTTTTTGTCACCTTCCGTGCTAAAGGCGAATCAAGAATAATCGGTAGGGCTCCATGTAAAGACTCCTGGTACAAAAGCTGTTCAATATCGAATAACAGTTCTTGTGTTCTACCTACACTAAAAGCAGGAATAACAATCACACCACCATCTTCCAGTGCATGTTCGACAATAGAAAGCAGCCGAGCACTTCTACTTTTCACACTTTCATGATGCTTATCACCATAGGTCGATTCAATAAACAAATAGTCCGCTTTTTCTGGCGGCTTAGGATCAGGGAGTAAAGGCGTATCACTTGGGCCGAGATCGCCAGAGAATACAATTACGTCATTATTTGAGAGTTTAAATTCCAAATAAGCAGAGCCTAAAATATGGCCCGCAGGTTGAAAGCGTAAATAAGCCAACCCCTTAAGAGGAAGCCATGTGTTGTACTGGCACGGCACCAATCGCTGCTTAATTAGATTTAAGATGTGCTGTCTTTGATGCTTGCCTAAACCCAGTTGTAGCTTTAATCCATCCTCTAGCATAAGAGGGACCAACTCAGCAGTAGCTTGTGTGCAGTAGATTTTACCTTTAAAACCCGCAGCGAGTAACCACGGTAATCGGCCTATGTGGTCAATATGAGCATGGGTCAGCACCAGTGCTTTTACCTTGGCTAAGGAAAATTCTATCGCCATCGAACGGTCATGACGGCCTACCAATGCATCCTTACCCTGAAATAACCCGCAGTCGATCAAAATGCTCCCGTGCTCGAGTTGCAGTTCGTGACAAGAGCCTGTCACCGTATTCTTCCCACCATGATGAAGTACTTTCATAACGATCTCCTTTTCATGAGCATCAATGTAATGAATTCAAGAAAGAAGAGGGAGAGGCAACCAGCCAGATAAACACAAAAGTAGGAGTCAAAATGCTAGGAGAGTGTCAAATGGTATTTTTAGTTGCACTAAATTGTGATGCATATTCCACATAGTCAACTTTTTGCATTTTGTAATAAATAAAAATGAATAAATGCGTATTATAAAACGCGTTTTAGGTAGGCAGAATTTACGATCTTCTTGTCAAACTGACAGTTTGCATTTTGGCCAGTTGTCATAAGAAAGCCATTTTTTTGTCAGCGTTGTGCTTTTCGTTGCAACCTGTTTGCTATACAATCCTTTGCCTTGAGCACAAATGATAAAAAAACAAATGCATTGCCTTTAGGAGCCAGACCTAAGGGCGGTAGCGTGCCAAAAAGCAAAAAAAGTTCTCCGAGTGACATAAAAATGTCGCCAGACAATAAATACAATTAAGCACACTGTTACATTTCTGGCAAGGCTCTATAAGTAAAATAGAGACTTCAAACAAACACTTAAAGCACCTCCTATTACGTCAGAGGAGGACAAAACAGTAATGAACACTGTTTTAAAAAGATAATGGCTAGGCATCAGGTTTATCAACCAATACCTATCAACCACAGTCTTCACAAGAGCTTCTTCTTTGCGAGAATGACTGACTTGCCTAAATTGTCTACCTAGATTTCTGCTCCTCAAAGGTATGGCGCGTTCGTTTGCGTATTTTCCTCTGGGGTTATTGTGCTGTCCGGAAACAATGCTTTGTTGCTTTTTAATGTAAGAAGAAGTGTTGTGTCCACCACTCGCGATTATTCACATCAACGTCCTATTCTTTGGCCTAGGTTATTTACAATGTCTAAAAAGAAAATTCTCACCGTATTCGGTACACGTCCAGAAGCCATAAAAATGGCTCCTCTAGTTCATGCGCTTGCAAATGATGAGCGATTTGACGCTAAGTGCTGCGTTACCGCTCAACATCGAGAAATGCTGGATCAGGTTTTAGAGTTATTTGAAATTAAGCCTGATTACGATCTTAACCTGATGAAGGCTGGTCAATCACTGAACGATGTAACGGCCCGTATCTTACTGGAACTTAAACCAGTACTTCAGGAGTTTAAGCCAGATGTAGTGCTTGTACATGGTGATACTGCAACTACCTTTGCTGCAAGCCTTGCAGCTTACTATGAGCAAATTGCTGTGGGCCATGTAGAGGCAGGTCTGCGCACTGGCAATATTTACTCGCCATGGCCAGAAGAGGCAAACCGAAAATTAACTGGTGCGTTAACTACTTATCACTTTGCTCCTACAGAAACCTCGCAACACAATCTGCTACAAGAAAACATCAATTCAGACAATATCAGCATCACAGGTAATACCGTTATCGATGCTCTATTGATGGTTAAAGACAAAATTGATAACGACAGCGCGCTTAACCAACAATTGGCAAGCCAGTTTCCAATGCTTGATGAAAACAAAAAACTGATTTTGGTTACTGGTCACCGTCGCGAAAGTTTTGGTGGCGGTTTTGAACGCATTTGTGAAGCTTTAGCTAAAACTGCGCAAGACCACCCTGAAGCACAAATCTTATACCCAGTACATCTAAACCCGAATGTAAGAGAGCCAGTAAATCGCATTCTGTCAAACGTAAATAATGTGCATCTTATCGAGCCTCAACAATATCTGCCATTTATCTACCTAATGAGTCGAGCACATATCATTCTTACCGACTCTGGCGGCATCCAAGAAGAAGCGCCTTCCCTAGGCAAACCTGTATTAGTTATGCGTGACACAACAGAAAGACCAGAAGCCGTTGCCGCGGGCACAGTAAAGCTAGTGGGTACAGATGTAGATAAGATTGTCACTGGTTTAGATGTGCTACTTAATGACAAAGAGGCTTACCAAGCGATGAGCTTTGCACACAACCCTTATGGTGATGGTCTAGCATGTCAGCGTATTTTAGAAGAATTAGCAAAATAATCATTTAGTTAGGAAAAATCATGTCTTTTGAAACAATTTCAGTTATTGGCTTAGGTTACATCGGATTGCCAACCGCAGCGATGTTTGCATCACGTAAGAAAAAAGTAGTAGGTGTTGACGTAAACCAGCACGCAGTTGATACCATCAACCAAGGCAAAATCCATATTGTTGAGCCGGATCTCGATATGATCGTAAGTGCAGCAGTGTCTGAAGGTTACTTGAAAGCAACCACAACGCCAGAGCCGGCAGATGCATTCTTAATTGCGGTTCCAACGCCATTTTTGCCATGTAAAGAAGGTGAAGTACCAGCGCCTGATTTGTCTTACATTGAGGCGGCAAGTAAAGCCATTGCACCAGTTCTTAAAAAAGGTGACCTCGTTATTCTTGAATCTACGTCACCAGTGGGTGCCACAGAGCAAATGGCCGCTTGGCTAGCTGAAGCTCGTGGTGATCTGACTTTCCCACAAACGCATGGTGCACAAGCGGATGTTAATATCGCTCACTGTCCGGAGCGTGTATTGCCTGGTCACGTTGTTCGTGAATTGGTAGAAAATGACCGCGTTATTGGTGGTATGTCTACTCGCTGCTCTGAGCGCTCAGTGGAGTTGTACCGTACTTTTGTGCAAGGTGATTGTGTCGTGACAAATGCGCGCACAGCGGAAATGGCAAAACTGACAGAAAACAGCTCGCGTGATGTTCAAATCGCTTTTGCTAACGAACTTTCAATCATTTGCGACAAGCTAGACATCAATGTATGGGAATTGATTGCACTCGCGAACCGTCACCCTCGCGTAAACATCCTTCAGCCAGGACCTGGTGTAGGTGGCCACTGCATTGCGGTTGACCCTTGGTTCATTGTGTCAAAAACACCAGAAGAAGCACAAATTATCCACACAGCACGTAAAGTGAACGACGGCAAGCCGGATTGGGTTATTAATAAAGTAAAACTAGCAATTGCCGAGTTTTTGCAAGCAAACCCAGACAAAACAGCCCGCGAGGTGACAGTTGCTTGCTACGGTTTGGCCTTTAAACCTGATATTGATGATTTGCGTGAAAGCCCTGCAATGGCAATTACACAAAAAATTGCTGAAATGCATGCTGGTCGTGTTATTGCAGTAGAACCAAACATTGATGCAGTTCCAGAAAAGCTTAAACACGTTGAACTAATGGATTTTGAAGTCGCACCGAAAGAAGCGGATATTCAAGTTTTATTGGTTGATCATAAAGAGTTTAAAAATATAAGTATGTCTGGAAAGTTCATTATAGATACGAAGGGACTATGCAAGTAAAAGCTAAAGTTAACTATTTATTCTTAGTTTTTCCTTCCTCCTTAGTATTATATGCATTGATTGCTATGGGTAAGGTATTACCCATAGCTTCTGGTGGGGTGGGAATATTAAACACAGTTGTAATATTTGCTTTGCTGATTTTTATTTATTATGCAAATATATTAACTGGGCGTGTTTTTTATGAAGCATTTTTGTTATATTTTCCGATATTTTTTATATTCACAATTTCATCTTTTTTTAGTCAGAATGTTGAGTATACATTGGAAAAGCTTGACGGAGCAGTATTTTTTCCATTAGTCATAACAGTTATTATTTCATCTCTTGCTAACAAATATTCTCTAATGGAAGTAATTAAGTGTTTTATTTTAGCCTATTTATTTGTTTTGATTTTAACTTTAATATATAAGTTTAATTTAGGCTTTTGGAATCGAAATGTTAGGTACTTTATAAATGGACCTATTGTTTTTGGTTGGATAAGCTCTATAGTTTCGCTGTTTAGCCTTTATATTTTTCTTGAAGAGAATAAGCGTAAATATTTAATTGTATTTTTTATTTGTGTTGTTTCTGTTTTTTGGACTTTATCTAAAGGGCCGATATTGGCTTTACTTGTAACTCTATTATATTTGTTTCTTTCTAGAGGCTTTAACCTCAGAAGTATAAATGTTTTGTTTTTGGTCTTTTCTTTTTTAAGCCTTATATATTTTTCAGAACTTCAACAAATAGAGAGATTGCTCTTGGTTTTAGACTACTCTTCAAATTCAGACGCTAACTATGGCTCCGTAGGTTCAAGAGTGGATTTGTATATTGATACGTTAAGAATCATAAACGATAATTACTTGTTTGGTGTTGGTTTAGGAAATTGGCAATACTTCAATGCTACAAGTTTTATTTACCCTCATAATGTGACACTTGAAGTTTTTAGCGAAATTGGTGTGATTTTTGGATTCACTTTGGTTTTGTATCTTTTAGTCGTTTATTATTACTCACATGCGATTGCAAAAATTGTAATGATATATTTTTCACTAGCATTACAGTTTAGTGGAGATTTGACGTATATTTACTTCATGCTATTCATACCAGCTGTAACAATTATATGTAGGCGGAATTTTAATATATAATGCATAAATATTATTTTTTTAAAGGCTCTGCTATTTTATCTAAACTGATTTTTTTGGGTTTTGTAGTACCTTCGTTATCTGAAGGTCAGTATGGTGAGTACTATTTTAGCGTTAGTGTTTCTCTAGTGATAAGTCGATTGATTAGTTTTGCAAACGAAGAATACATCCCTTCTAAAATAAACGAAAATAATAAAGGGCTATTTTTAGGTTGTTATTTTTTTCTAATGACTTCTTCTTTATTTTTAGTGTTTATTTACTTCGTCTCTAGAGAAGTATTAATATTAATTCCTTTTCTTTCATCGAGTTTGGCTGCTAACGTTACATTAGGTGGCATTATTAGGCTTGGATCTCCATTGCTTCATTGCTATTTAGCTAATATGCCTTTTATATTGTTTACAGTCTTATGCCTGATGTTTGATGTTAGCAATCATAGTGAGTTATTAATGATGTTTGGTTTTAGTATGATTTTTTCTCAAGTACCAATATTTAGCATTATTTACTCTAGCGTAAAGATTCCATCTATACAATTTATAAAAAAATATTACTTCTCAATAAATTCATTTAAAGAATGGGCTGGGAAAGTCTTATCTAATATATTGGTTATTTCAAACTTAAGAGTGTCGATAATAATATCTTATTTCCTTATTGGTAGTAATGACGAAATAGCCATAGCTTTAACAATTAGTGAAATTTATTGGCAATTACTAATGGTGTGGATAAATAAAAATTATAGTCATTTGATGAGTGAAAGGAGAAATAAAATTGAGTATATATTTATTTTAAAGAAGTATTCACTTTTTCTTTTGTTTTTATTTTTTTCTTCTTACTTTTTCCTTGAAATAACAAAATGGTTTTTCTCTATCTATAATTTTGAATTTTTATTGCCTATAGATATTAAAGATATAAGTTTATATCAAAGTGCACTGGTCATGGCGTCAGGGTTTTCTTTCTCTTCAATCCTTAGGGTTGTTGTCTTTAGTTTAGAAAAGTTTGACGAATACAACTCTTATAATTTTTACTATTTTCAATTGTTTAATCTTTTTATCTTGGCTTTATTAACATTAGTTTTTGTTTTCTTTGGTTTCTCGTTTTTCTTTATTTTTATTACCCAGGGGGTTGTTTTATTCTTACTCTCTTCAGGTTATTTAATGCATGTTTTTAAAAGGTTATTACAATGAGGGTTCTTTATTTCCATCAGCACTTTTCCACACCAAGAGGAAGGGGTAGTATTCGTTCATATGAAATGGCTCAAGGCTTAATTCGTAATGGACATCAGGTGACTCTAGTTTGTGGGAGTCGCAATGGGGGAATTACAGGTCTAACGTCAGAGTTTGTGAAAGGGCGTAGACAAGGTAATGTAGATGGTATCGATATCATAGAGTTTGATTTGTCTTACTCTAATTCTGATGGTTTTCTAAAAAGAAGCTTTACATTCTTAAAGTTTGCTCTTCGAAGTGTTGGAGTCGCACTTAAGCATGACTACGATATTGTATTTGCTACAACAACTCCGTTAACAGCGGGTATTCCTGGAATATTTGCTAGGTGGTTGCGGAAAAAAACATTTGTTTTTGAAGTTAGAGACTTATGGCCTGAGTTACCTAAAGCTATGGGTGTAATTCGAAATCCATTGGTTCTAGGTTTGATGTCAATGCTAGAGTGGTGTTCGTATCGTTCTGCGCATCGTTGTATCGGGTTGTCTCCTGGGATTGTTGAAGGAATTGAAAGAAGAGGTGTCAGTCGCGATAAGATTGAGCTTATTCCAAATGGGTGTGATCTCGAACTATTTTCTCAATCTAACAGTCTTGATCGTTTGCTCAAAGTACCAGAAGGGAATCTAGTTGCTTTGTTCGCAGGAACTCACGGTATAGCAAATGGTTTGGATTCCATCATTGATGTTGCAGAAGAATTAAAAAAAGTAGGTCGCGAGGATATAACAATCGTTCTTGTTGGAGATGGGAAGATGAAGCCTCAACTGATAAAAAATGCTCAATCAAAGTCATTAGACAATATCGTATTCTTGGACCCAGTAAATAAAATGGAAATTGCCTCATTGATGAAGTCTTCTGATATTGGATTACAGATTCTCTCAAATATTCCAGAGTTTTATTATGGAACGTCACCTAATAAATTTTTTGATTATATTTCTTCAGGAATCCCTGTGTTAAATAATTACCCAGGTTGGTTGAGTGATATGATTGTCGAAAATCAGTGTGGTTACTCAGTTGAACCTGATAATCCCCAAGCTTTTTGTTCTGCATTAATTCATGCCGCAGACCACCGAAATGAATTAGATGATATGGGAAAAAACGCATTTGATCTTGCAAATAAAAGTTTTAATCGTAAAGACTTAGCTCAAAAGTGGAATAATTGGGTTGTGGAGGGAAAAAGGTGAAAAGAATTATTGATGTGTTAACCTCACTAGTTGCAATGGTTATATTATCACCTGTTTTTTGTTTGTTGTATTTTTTGATTAAAATAAAGCTTGGCAGCCCAGTGTTTTTTTCGCAACTAAGACCAGGAAAAGATGAAAAAATATTTCGGATGTATAAATTTAGGACCATGACTGATTGTAGGGATGAAAATGGATATCTTTTACCTGATTCAGAAAGAATTACTCAGTTTGGTGCGTTTCTTAGAAAATCTAGCCTTGATGAATTGCCAAGTCTCTGGAATATATTAAAAGGAGATATGAGTTTGGTCGGGCCAAGACCACTATTAGTAGAGTATTTGGACTACTATACTGATGAAGAAAAACGTCGGCATAAAGTTCGCCCCGGATTGACTGGGTTAGCTCAAGTTTCAGGGAGAAATAACCTAGGATGGGATGAAAGGCTTAATATAGATATTCAATATGTAAATAATCCTTCGTTGTTACTTGATATTAAGATATTGCTTAAAACTTTTTATAAGGTTATTAAAAAGGATGATGTTGTTGTTGTGCCTTCTACAAAGTTTGGGAAATTAAGCGAAGAAAGAAATGAATGTAAATAGATTTTCTCCAACATATAAACTTTTCAGAAACTCTAAAGGAATAGACTTTTATGTCAAAAGAGATGACCTTATTCCAGAATACTTTGGTGGTAATAAAGTTAGAAAAAATGCATGTATTATAAACTCCATGAACGTACTGCCCGATGTTATAATAACTAATGGTGGTTCCGAGTCTAACCATGCAAGAGTATGTGCGCTAATGGCAAGTAGATTAGGTATACAATGTCACCTAGTTCTTCATGGAAACAAGCCGTGTTCTGATTTCTATAACGGAAATGATTTTTTAATTTCTAGTGCAAAAGCTAACGTTAGTTACGTTGAGCCTTCTGAAATATCAAAAGAGATCGATAAACAAAGAGATTATTATCAGTCTCTTGGTAAAAGCGTAGAGGTGATCCCGGGAGGCGCTCATTCTTTAGAAGGTGCGGAAGCATATATGTATGCTATAGACGAACTTGATTTTGAGCCTGACTATATATTCTTCGCTAGTGGAACGGGAGCTACACAAGCCGGGATTGTTGCAGGGGTAAAGCGCAGAGGTTGGGATACAAAAGTTATAGGTGTCTCTGTAGCTAGAGATACTCAAAGAGGGTCAAAGGCTATATATGAAATATATAACCCTCTGTGTGAAAAGCATTTCATTCCTTGTGACTTCTCTGATATTGAATTGTTAGATGGATATCGTTTTGGTGGATATAGTAATTATAATAACGCTTTAGTTCAATTCATAAAAGATACAATAAAAAGCTTCGCTATCCCTCTGGACCCTGTTTATACAGGCAAAGCATTTCTAGGGATGATTTCTGAAGCAGATAAAAGAGAGATTGAAGAAAATAGTAAAGTTCTCTTTTGGCACACCGGTGGTTTGTTAAACCTGCAGGCATCTAAAGGTGTTAGTGATGATTAAAATTGATGATACGTTATATTACAGATATCTAAAAAGAGAAGACTTGGCAAAGAGAGTTTCTTGGATTAATAACCCAGATATCAATGATACCTTAACTTTTAGAACACCAGTAACGTTAGAATCAACAGAACGTTGGTTTGATAATATAAAATCTGATCCTACAAAAGTTAACTTATTTTTTTTTGTTAAAGAGAATGACAAGTATATACCTATAGGTTTTGGTGGGTTCGTAAATATAGATACGATTAACAAGAGAGCAGAACTTTTTATTACAATCGGAGAGGCAAGTTATCAAGGTTGTGGTTATGGTTATAAGATTGTGAAATTTTTGACTGAGTTCGGTTTTAATAATCTTGATTTAAATCGTATATTTTTAACTACTTTGGCTCATAATTTAAAAGCTAGATCACTATATATAAAATGTGGTTACCAGGAAGAAGGTTATCTTAAAAAACATTTTTTCCACAAGGGCGAGTATAAAGACTGTTTTTATATGGCTAGTGTTAAGGAGCAATAATAATGAATTTACTATTTACATGTGTTGGTCGAAGGAAATATCTGATCGACTATTTTAAAAATGAAACCGAGTTGATAAATAATATTGTCGGTGCGGATATGTCCTACTCAGCACCAGCATTACACTCATGTGATAAGTGGTATATTGTTCCTAACGTTTATGATGAAAGCTATATAGATAAACTTATTGACATATGCAAAATAGAAGATATTAATGCTTTGATTTCATTAAATGATATGGAGCTTCCTATTCTAATTGAGCACGAAAATAAGTTTTTAGAAATTGGTGTGAAGCTAATAATTTCAAATAAAAGTGTAATAGATATATGCTCTGATAAATATAAGACTTATGAGTTTGGTCTGAAACATAACATACCCGTTCCTAAAACGTATATCAACCTTGACTCTGCCCTTTCAGATATTGATGAAGATATACTGAAATTTCCTTTAATCGTTAAGCCTAGGTGGGGATCTGCTTCATTTGGTTTATATGTGGTTAACTCCATTCTTGAGCTTAAAGAATCATTTGAACAATGCCATTCCAATTTAGTTGATTCGTACCTTTCTAAGTTCCAGCAATCTACAGAAGATGTCATTATACAAGAATTTATTCAAGGTATTGAGTATGGTGTGGATATTTTTAACGGTTTAGATACTACTTATTATGGCTTTGTCGCCAAACAAAAACTATCAATGAGAGCTGGGGAGACTGATAAAGCTACAACCGTGGATCCGGTTAGATTTTCTAAGTCAGTCGGTACCATTGGACGCAAGCTTGGTCATATTGGAAACCTAGATTGTGATTTCATGGAAAAAGAAGGAGAACTACTTATGTTAGAGCTTAATCCTCGCTTCGGTGGTGGATATCCATTCTCTCATGAGGCAGGGGCAAACCTTGTAAAATGTTTGCTACTTTCACTATTGGGACGTAATGATGAAATCAATATTTCTTACGATAGCGGACTAACGTTTTCTAAGTGCGACACGATAGTACCTGCCAAACAATGATCGGTAAAAATCACAATGCTTAATACTCCATTTTCTCCATGGCCTTCTTTTACTCAAGAAGAAGCCGATGCAGTTAGTCGTGTACTACTGTCAAACAAAGTAAACTACTGGACGGGTAGTGAGTGCCGTGAGTTCGAAAAAGAATTCGCAGCTTGGGTTGGATGTGATCATGCTGTTGCACTAAGCAACGGTACCCTTGCACTCGATGTCGCGCTTAAAGCGTTAGAGATTGGTGAAGGGGACGAGGTTATTACGACGCCTAGAACGTTCCTTGCTTCTGCGTCTTCTATTGTTACGGCTGGCGCCAACCCTGTGTTTGCGGATGTGGATCTCAATAGCCAAGCCATTACGGCAGCGTCGATTGAAGCGGTCCTAACCCCTCAGACTAAAGCAGTCATCGTTGTTCATTTGGCTGGTATGCCGGCAGAAATGGATGCCATTATGACACTTTCAGAAAAACATGGTTTTTATGTTATTGAAGATTGTGCGCAGGCACATGGCGCAAAATACAAAGGGCGCAGTGTCGGCACAATTGGTCACATTGGTGCTTGGTCATTCTGTCAAGATAAGATCATGACGACAGGCGGTGAAGGCGGCATGGTGACCACGAATGATAAAGATTTGTGGTCAAAAATGTGGTCTTACAAAGATCATGGTAAAAACTATGACGCGATTTATAACCGTCAGCATCCACCAGGCTTTCGCTGGTTGCACGACAGCTTTGGAACCAACTGGCGTATGACTGAGCTACAAGCTGTGGTTGGTCGTATTCAATTGACTCGCATGTCAGAGTGGACGGCAAAACGCCAAGCCAATGCGGCACAAATCGATGAGGCTGTTGCAGATCTCAATATCGTTCGACGCGTTCACGTGCCTGAGCATTCGCAGCACGCTGAATACAAACATTACCTTTTTGTTGAGCCTAAACATTTGGCAGAGGGCTGGACGAGAGATCGCATTGTGGAAACCATTGTGGAACGTGGTGTTCCGGTTTATCAAGGTAGCTGCTCTGAGGTGTATTTAGAAAAAGCATTTGATAATAAGCCATGGCGACCAGAAAAACGTTTGCCGAATGCAGTGCAGTTAGGTGAAACCAGTTTAATGTTTTTGGTTCATCCAACATTATCGTCAGAAGAAGTCGCTAAAACGTGCGGTGTGATCCGTGAAGTTTTGTTAGAAGCGCAGAAGTAAACCAGTTCAGTCTAAGTGGGACGTATAAATAATAGTGCTTTAATATGTCGTTATTTATGTTTTCCTGTAACAGCGTCCCACCACTTGATGAAAATGTAAAATGTCTGCTACGCAGATTGCTTAAAAGATGCGATGCAGTGAGAGAATATACAATTAATGGTTCTATACATAATCATCAGGTTGTATAATCTTTGCTCAGGCTATCTCATAATATTAACTAGCATTACCACCAAAATCTAAAAATAAACTTGGGGTAATGAGGCTTACATACTGTCATGATTGAAAATAATTCCAAACTTAACGTCATTTGGTCTTTACCGAGATATCAAAAGCGCCTTATTAGTATCGGAGTGGATTTCTTTATTATCTCTGCTGCTTTTATGTTTGCTTATTGGTCTCGCATTGGTGAATTCCGCCCACTTCCAGATACAAGCAGTAGCTACGTACTGTTGGCAACCATTGTATGTACGCTTGCTGTTTTTGTCTTGTTTGGCCTCTATCGAGCGGTGCTACGCTATTTAGGCTTTCATGTTCTGGCAGTCGTCGGGTTGGGTACGATTCTATCTGCGCTTTGTGTGGCCAGTTTTGCTTTCGCATTTGATGCCCAACTACCACGCTCGATTCCTTTTATTTATGCCGCTTTTCTTGCGATCGGAGTAGGGACTAGCCGTCTGCTGGTAAGGAGCTTGGTTGCTCAATCGGTACACAAAGCTGGAGCGCCAGTTCTTATTTATGGTGCTGGTAGTGCTGGTCGTGAGCTTGCGTTTGCGCTGCGACAATCAGAAACCTACCGAGTTATTGGCTTTGTCGACGAAGACAAAACGCTTCAAAACACAATGCTAATGGGTTACCGAGTCTATACAGCGGATAACGCGATGAAGGCGATTAGAAAGTATGAAGTAAAAAAAATCTTACTTGCTATTCCTAGCGCTTCAAACAAACGCCGTAAGGAAGTCTTAGATAGAATTTCTAAACTGCCTGTTGAAATCCAAACCGTTCCAGATATGAAAGATATCCTTACGGGTAAGGCGAAAATTGATGAACTGAAAGAGGTTCCGATTGGTGATTTGTTAGGTCGAGACCCTGTTCAGCCGCAACAAGTATTAATGGAAGCGAACATCAAGAATCAAGTAGTGATGGTGACGGGAGCTGGTGGTTCAATTGGCTCTGAGTTATGTCGTCAGATTTTAAACTACTCGCCAAAATCATTGATCTTATTTGAACTGTCTGAATTTGCGTTGTATCAGGTGCACAGTGAATTGAGTCAAATCATTAAAGCTAACAATCTGAGCATTGTCGTCGTTCCACTGGTTGGCTCTGTGCAGAGACAAAATCGCTTAGAAACTACCATGAAAGCCTTTGAAGTGGACACGGTTTACCATGCTGCGGCGTACAAACATGTTCCGCTGGTGGAGTACAACGTTGTTGAAGGTGTAAGAAACAATGTGTTTGGCACTTACTATACAGCGCAAGCGGCGATTGATGCAGGTGTGAAGAATTTTGTTCTTATTTCTACTGATAAGGCTGTTAGACCAACGAACGTGATGGGTGCGACTAAACGTATGGCTGAGTTAGGCCTACAGGCGTTGGCGGAGCAACAAAACCGAATTCGTGAGAGCAACCCTAATCTGGGTACGCGTTTCTGTATGGTGCGCTTTGGTAATGTTTTGGGTTCGTCTGGCTCGGTAATTCCTGTATTCAAAAAACAGATTGAGAAGCGAGAACCTATTACGGTCACCCACAAAGACATTACTCGATACTTTATGACAATTCCAGAGGCTGCCCAGTTGGTTATTCAAGCTGGGGCGATGGGTAAAGGTGGCGATGTATTTGTTCTCGATATGGGGGAGCCCGTTAAGATTGTCGATCTAGCGAAGAACTTGGTTTACCTGTCAGGACTTGAAGTTAAAGATGAAAACAATCCTCATGGCGATATAGAGATTCTCTTCACAGGTTTGAGACCGGGAGAGAAGTTATATGAAGAGCTGTTGATTGGAGATGACAATGTTTCCGAAACGGCACACGCACGTATTATGACCGCGCAAGAAAGTTACCTGCCACTAAAAGAGTATGAAATCTTAATCGACAAGCTCGATGTCGCCTGTCACAACTTCCAACACGAAGTGATTCGTCGCTTGTTACTCGATGCTCCTACAGGCTTTAATCCGGTGGACGGCATTGAAGATCTCGTATGGAAGCAAAATACTCGCACTGCGGAGTTATATACTTTTGAACCAAAGCAAAGTAATGCAAGTGAAACTTGATGCTTTTGTCTGATTGGTAAATAATAGAAAAATTAATAAGATATGTTGTCTTCGTACTCGCAGTGGTGGTTTGTTTACTACGAGCGTAACGTGAACATGTCGTAATCTCAAAAAGGCACTTCTGAGTGCCTTTTTCTGTATTCAATACATTAACAGTGGCTAAAACTGATGGCACAGAAAACGATAAAAACAGGGATAGCAGCATTATCGCTTCCGCTACTGGTAAGTACTTCTCTTACCGCTCAGGAGTTGGCGACGCTGCCTTCGAACCAAAGCTTTACCGGATTGACTTTTACTCCTAATGCGCAGTCTTTGAACTACGGTGACTTTTCTTTTACGTATGCGCAAGGTTTACCTTTAAATCACAAAATTGATGAGTTAGATGCTCTTAATTTGTCGTTTGGTCTATTTGATGGTTTTGAGGCGTATGGAAGGATTGTTACCAAAACTTATAGTTGTAACTCATTTGTAAAAAGTGGGTGTGGTATAAGAGATCTATCGATGTCTTTCAAATACCAGGTCCCTAACTTTTGGGGATCGGAGAATCTCGACTTTGCTCTAGGTATTCAGGACTTAGGTGGCTCAGCCAATCAGTTCAGTACGAAATATGCGGTTGCAGATTACTCGTTCGACTTTGCTCCGGTTCGCGTTTCTGCTGGTTATGGGCTTTCTGATATCAAATTAGGTGTGATGGATGGCCCATTCGGTGGTATTGAATATCAACCATTGAGCTTTTTGCAGGTTAGCGGAGAATACGATGCTGTGGAGTTTAACTCCTCGGTCAAGCTTTTTACCCCACAAGGCACATTGCCTTATGATGTGACAGCCTCGCTCAGTTATCAGCTTTACTCTGGCCACAATACTGATGAACAAAATATTTGGAACGCGGCACTTTCAGTACCTCTAGTTACTGGGTATACACGTTCTCGCGATTACTCGCGCAATAATCTCACGTTAATGGAAAAGCTGTCTTTGGAGCAGAATAAAGCTAAAGAGGCTTCTATCTCTGCTTTAGTGAGCGCGCTTCGTAATGAAGGCTTTGTGAATATTCAAATCGGTTTGCTGAATCAAACAACAGTAGTGGCGCTAGAAAACCGTCGTTATAACCATAACCAAGTAGATGGTTTAGGTGTTGCTATGGGGATCATCTCTAGCCACCTAGGTCAAAACGCGGTATCAGAAGTGGGTGGTGATTCAGAGCGTATTGAGCTATTTATGCTCGCAAACCAAAAGCCCGTTGTGAGCGTGCAAGCGAATTCAACGTGCTATCAGAGTTTTATCAATGGTTCTGCTGCGTGCGAGGATATTAAGTTCACGACACGAGATTTAGCCGAAAAACTTGAGTTGGTTAACTGGAAAACAGAGCGCGTAAATAGCGGCGCACTAGACTCTCAACTTGTCTTTTCACCAATGGTTCGCCATGCCGTTGCGACCGAGTTTGGTGTTTATGACTACTCTTTTGCGATGTCGAGCAACTTATATACCTACCTTTGGTCTGGAGCGGCTGTCGATGTTCGCCATATTTTGCCGTTAGCGGAAACTGACGATTATGAAAAATGGGGATACTTTGAAGATAGTGCTTACGAAAATGATATCGAACGCGCAATGCTGCACCAATTCTTCCGTTTACCTTATGTCGATATTGCGAACCAAGTATCCGTCGGTTTGGTGAAAACAGATTATATTGGCGCGAGAAGTGAGTCTACATGGTTTTCTCAGTCTGGTGCGCACGCTTTGAGTTTGGAAATGAGCTACTTCCAGCATGTCGATGAGAAAGATGAAAATGGCTATGAAACTCTCGATCGTCAAACTTCGCTAGCTCGCTATACTTTTTCAATGCCTGAATGGGATTGGCAGTTTAACGCGACAGCGGGTGAGTTTTGGCGGGGCGATGTTGGTGCTAAGCTAACAACATCGCATTGGTTTGAGGATATTGAGGTTTCTGCTACTTATCAGGTTACTAAGTACAAAGATATTGATGAAGAGCAGTTTGTCGCTGTGTCAGTCAAGTTACCACTAACACCTTGGCGTGATATGTCTCCCGGCTTATTGCAGGTTCGAGGTAACGAAGCTTATGACTTTAATGTGATGACGCGAGTAGGCAATGACGTCAATTTCTTAAGTGATGGACAAGGTGATGAGCTTATCATGGACAACAGCATGCTACGTCGTTACTTCAACCGTGGTCGTTATGGTAGCGATTACTTTGAAGAGAATAAGATTCGCTTACGTAACGCCTACCTGCGTTACTTATCAACTCAGTTAGACTAAACCCATAGAACAGTACGATGTATAAAAGCGGCCAATGTGCCGCTTTTTTATTTTCTAATGTATGAAGCTTAGGTTGCACAATATTGTTTCACTATCCAAAAATTAAAACTATTGATATTCTGATATAAGAACTAAAGATTAGGGTATTGGAATGAAAATAGCGGTTGCCGGTACGGGGTATGTCGGGCTCTCTAATGCGATGTTGTTAGCCCAAAACCACCAAGTTGTTGCACTTGATATTGTAGAAAAAAAAGTTGAGTTGCTTAACAACAAGTGTTCACCCATTGTAGATAAAGAAATTGAAGATTTTCTGTCTAATCGAGAACTAGACTTTACTGCTACCACGGACAAAGAGCTCGCCTACAAAGGTGCTGATTTTGTTGTTATAGCAACGCCAACGGATTATGACCCACAAACCAATTACTTTAATACGGCTTCCGTCGAAGCGGTGATAAAAGATGTAATGGCGATTAATCCAAATGCTGTAATGGTAATTAAGTCTACAGTGCCTGTGGGTTATACTGCACGCATTAAGCAAGAGTTAGGTTGTGAAAATATTATTTTCTCGCCAGAGTTTCTTCGCGAAGGCAAAGCACTTTACGATAACCTTCACCCATCTCGCATCATTGTTGGTGAGCGCAGTGCACGTGCTGAGACATTCGCCAATCTTCTAGTTGAAGGGGCGGTAAAAGAAGACATCCCAGTTTTGTTTACTGATTCTACAGAAGCTGAAGCGGTTAAGTTGTTCTCAAATACTTACCTTGCAATGCGCGTAGCTTATTTCAATGAGTTAGATTCTTACGCTGAGGCGCATAATCTTGATTCTCGCCAAATTATCGAAGGTGTTGGTTTGGACCCCCGTATTGGTAACCACTACAACAATCCTTCATTTGGATATGGTGGTTATTGTTTACCAAAAGATACCAAGCAACTTCGTGCAAACTATCAAGATGTCCCAAACAGTATTATTGGGGCCATAGTGGAAGCCAATCGAACTCGTAAAGACTTTATTGCTGAGTCTATTCTCAAACGAGAACCTAAAGTGGTTGGGATATACCGTTTGATAATGAAAGCTGGCTCAGATAATTTCCGCGCTTCGTCTATTCAAGGTATTATGAAGCGTATCAAGGCAAAGGGTATTGAAGTGGTGGTGTATGAACCAGTACTTCAGGAAGACGAGTTCTTTAACTCACGTGTAATCAACGACCTGAATGAGTTTAAACAAAGCGCCGATGTGATTGTCTCTAACCGTATGGTTGAAGAACTTACTGATGTGGCTGATAAGGTGTACACGCGAGACCTATTTGGTAGTGATTAGACTTTAGTTACGATGATCGTGTGTAATCTAATACACAAACAAAAAGGGATGCATGATGCATCCCTTTGTTATTTTTACTCTCAGTAAAAACGAGATTAAGCTTTTGCTTTAGCCGCTGCTTTAGCGATTGCTGCGAAGCTTTTCGCGTCTAGAGAAGCACCGCCAACGAGAGCGCCGTCGATGTCTGGTTGTGAGAAGTAAGCTTCAGCGTTTTCTGGTTTAACAGAGCCACCGTATTGGATGATTACTTGTGCTGCAACTGCTTCGTCTTTCGCAGCGATAAGTGCGCGGATAGAAGCGTGGATGCGTTGTGCATCTTCAGCGGTTGCTGCTTTACCAGTACCGATAGCCCAGATTGGTTCGTAAGCGATGATTGCGCCGTTTAGAGCTTCAACACCGTAAGTGTCGATAACTGCGTTGATCTGACGTGCACATACTGCTTCAGTTTCGCCAGCTTCGTTTTGCGCTTCAGATTCACCGATACAGAAAACAGGTGTTAGACCGTTTTCTTTTAGGAAGTTGAATTTCTTAGCGATGAACTCGTCAGATTCGTTGTGGTATTCACGACGCTCTGAGTGACCGATGATGATGTGAGTAGCACCGAAATCTTTCAGCATTTCTGGAGACATATCGCCAGTGAACGCACCGCTGTTGTTTAGGTCAGTGTTTTGAGCACCTAGGATGATCTTGTTACCGCCTTCAGCGATTACGCGCTCTGCTAGGTCGATGTAAAGTGCTGGTGGAGCGACTGCTACGTCAACACCTTCAACGCCTTCAAGTTCAGCGTTAAGACCAGTTAGCAGCTCAGTTACCATTGCTTTGCTGCCGTTTAGTTTCCAGTTACCCATCACTACAGGACGACGCATAGGAATATCTCCCTTATCTTTAATGTAAATAGTCAATTAATGTAAAAAATCTACGTAGGAATATAACAGAATAATGTGAACAGATCATGATTGGCGTCATGTCTTGTCCGGCTTTCTTTGTTGATTCGACCAAGCATCGATCCTGTTATTTTTGTCAAAAGCAACCGATTGGTGATCGCGTAGACAGAATGATAGTTCATTCCTCGGAAATTGCTGCTGAGATTGGTATTACTACGCGCTGGAATTAATTGTTGTAGAAAGGAATCAAAATGCCAAATCTCGTTTTAGAGTATTCAAACTCGGTGGAAGAACGCGTCAATGTTCAGGGGTTACTGGAGGATTTACATAAAACGGCGTTAGAAAGTGGCCTTTTTGAACTCGCGTCAGTGAAATCTAGAACGCTCCGGTGCCACAATTGGTTAATAGGAGAGGAGGGTGATAGCCTCGACTTTATCCATATCAACTTTGATTTGTTATCTGGTCGCTCCCAAGAACAAAAGCGAGAACTGTCACGAGCCTTGATGGCGACACTTCAAGAGCAAGCTAGTCACGTGCACAGTTTAACGGTCAATATCCGAGATATGGATATAGATAGCTTCCAAAAGGTAGTGAACTAGGTTGCGCTGAATTGCCCGAGAATAGCGAGGGGTTATTGTTACGAATTCTCAGCCCGGCTCTGCTTGTTGTAAGGTCGTTGTGGGCACCCAAGCTATCGGTGTCCTTTCCAAACTATATCGACTCGGCTAATCTATAACCTTTCTACTTTGGGGTAAAATTTGATGTCGACTAAAGAGTTACTGTTTTCTTTTCAAGGACGTATAAACCGTAAAACCTACTGGATTTGGAACGTTATTTACTATGTGTCCATTCTAGGCTTTGGTGCCGGTATCAGCCAACTGCTTCCTACTCTCTCCTATGTGCTTCTTCCTATTTTCTTGGTGGTTCTGTTGATCCCTGATTTGGCGATCACCACCAAGCGTTGGCACGACCGCAACAAATCGATCTATTGGCTAGCACTGAATATTCCGCTGATTATCGGACGAATTGCCACGCCAATGACCAGCCCTGCCGCGCAAGAGCCGTCGACCCCACAGATGTTCGTTGCTTCCATTTCTCTGATTTGTGGTTTATGGATTCTAATTGAATGTGGTTTCTTAAAGGGAACATCAGGACCAAACCAATATGGCCCTGAGCCGGAGTAATTGCTTCAAGTATCGTGCGTGCTGAAAGTAGATTCTTAGTCGCGCTAAGGCTCGCTAGAATGACAAACTCTTTTGATTTAGAGACTGTTAAAGCCACTGTCATTCTGAACAGCGAGGAACGAGTGTGATTCAGAATCTATCATCCGATTGTACGGTGGTTTAGGTGAGCGGGAAAGAATAGGAGCTTGCTGTTACTAGATTCTTAGTCTCGTTAAGGCTAGCTAGAATGACAAACTCTTTTGATATAGAGACTGTTAAAGCCATCATCATTCTGAGCAGCGAGGAATGAGCGTGATCCAGAATCTATCGTCCGGTTGAGCAGTGGTTAAGCTGAGTGTGAAAGAGTAGGAGCTTGCTGATACCAGATTCTTAGTTTCGCTGAGGCTCGCTAGCATGACGAACTCTTTTGATGTAGAGGCTGTTAAAGCCACCGTCATTCTGAACAGCGAGGAACGAGGTGATTCAGAATCTATCATCCGGTTGAGCAGTGGCTAAGCTGAGTGTGAAAGAGTAGGAGTTTGCTGTTACCAGATCCTTAGTCTCGCTAAGGCTCGCTAGAATGACGAACTCTTTTGATTTAGAGGCTGTCAAACTCACCGTCATTCTGAACTACGAGGGACGAGCGTGATTCAGAATCTATCGTCCGGTTGAGCAGTGGTTAAGCTGAGCGGGAAAGAATAGGAGCTTGCTGTTACCAGATTCTTAGTTTCGCTAAGGCTCGCTAGAATGACGAACTCTTTGATTTAGAAACTGTTAAAGCCATCGTCATTCTGAACTGCGAGGGACGAGCGTGATTCAGAATCTATCGTCCGGTTGAGCAGTGGTTAAGCTGAGCGGGAAAGAATAGGAGTTTACTGTTGGCAGGTTCTTAGCCTTGCCGAGACTCGTTAGAATGACGAATTCTTTTGATTTAGAGGTTGTGAAAGCCATCGTCATTCTGAACAGAGAGGTGCGAGTGTGGTTCAGAATCTATCATCCGGTTGAGCAGTGGCTAAGGTGAGAGCAAAAGAATAGGAGCCTTGTTGTTACGCGATTCTTAGTCTCGCTAAGGCTCGCTAGCATGACGAACGCTTTTGACATAGAGCTTATTAAAGTCACCGTCATTCTGAACAACGAGGAACGAGTGTGATTCAGAATCTACGCATAGAGCGCTCCGAGTTCGAAATAAACTGACTGAGCTTGCGAATTACAATGGAAAAGTAACAGCGAATAATGAAGGAGAATGAATCATCGATAAGACACCTTGCGTTTATATCCTAACGTCAAATAACAACGCCGGTCTCTACATAGGTGTTACCAGTCAGCTGCCCCAAAGAATATGGCAACATAAAAATGGAGTAGTGGAAGGATTTACTAAGAAATACAACGTTCATAAGCTCGTTTACTTTGAGTTATTCGACGATATGGCTAATGCTATAAACCGAGAAAAGCAGCTCAAGCAGTGGAAGCGTGAGTGGAAGTTAGCCTTGGTAAGAGAAACGAACCCTAACTTTCTCGATCTATCTACTGAGTATCAGTAAAAATCATCCCTATCTTTAAACGCATTTAAGCTAACCACATCCGCTTTTTGTGTCGGTGCCGCTTCCCCTTCTAGCGCTGCTTTGAACTTTACGACCTGTTTTCGCAACTCGTTCATCAATACCACATTGGTGTGATGAGGGTTTTTACACGTGCTGATGACTCTATCAATGTGGCTTTGTTGAGCCCACAATCTTTCTTTCATATCTTCTGATGCGCTTTCGATCATCTCTTTCGCCATCTCATGACGAAATTGCTCAAAAGCTTCTGGGTCTCGCTCTGCCATTCGAACCATTTCATCGAATGGAGGAAGCGTTTGGGGTGGGATATGACGTAGAGTAGACATCGATGCTCTCCAAATCCTTATGGAAATTGCCTTTAGTTACTAAAAGCCTATACCACTAGAAAGAGGAGAGAGGATGAATTCTTTAGCCGTCTCACTTATAAGAGAAGCTTTCAAGCTTTAGATTGAATAAGTGCGGCATGTCGATGTTTGGTTGTGGTGGTTACTGCAGTTGTTGGATGCGGTAAACGCAGCGTCTTTGGCCGCTAATGATGTGTTCGGTACGCTCTACTTTGGTGTCACGTCCAAGTAAAGACTGAAAGACACTCAATTCTGATTGGCACAAGCTTGGGCAGCGAGTTGCGGCTTTACAAATCGGACAGTGATTTTCGATTAAAATAAATCCGTTCTCATCTTTCTCGAGTTCAGCCATATAGCCTTCTTGCTCTCTTAATGTGACGAGTGTTTCTAGTTTGCTTTGCAGAGAGTCGCATTGCTCAAGGTGCTGACGATAACTTTGTAACGTGAGTTTTTCCCTCTCTGATGTGACTTTTTCCAGTCCATCTTTGCCAAAGATATGTTCGACAGCTTCTATAAACTGAATGGTCAACTCACCGTGACGGTCAGCAAATTGCTCATGACCTTTTTGAGTGAGAGACCAATGACGAGCAGGGCGACCAACTTTTACTTTTACGTCATGGATAGAAAGAATGCCATCATCTTCTAAACTTTGCAGGTGCTGACGAGCCCCCATGGTTGTCATACCTAGCTCAGAAGAGAGTTGTTTTGCAGTGACGGAGCCATCACGCTTAACGATTTGCAATATCCTATCTACGGTCTTCATATACCCACCATTTATACGTCAGTACATATTATGCGCGATAGGGTTAGTAAAGAAAAGTGTTGACTTAATTTGAGTGTGGATTTGTAGGGGCGATGTTCATATGAGCCAATATATGTCGTCATTCTGAACAGCGAGGAACGAGGTGATTCAGAATCTATCGTCCGATTGTGCAGCGGTTAAGGCGAGCAGGAAGAATAGGAGCTTGTTACCACTAGATTCTTAGTCTCGCTGGAACTGGCTAGAATGACGAGTTTTTTCGATTTAGAGCTTGCTATGGTAGCCGTCATTCTGAACAGCGAGGAACGAGGTGATTCAGAATCTATCGTCCGGTTGAGTAGTGGTTGAGGTGTTCAGGAAAGAATAGGAGCTTGTTACAACTAGATTCTTAGTCTCGCTGGAACTCGCTAGAATGACGAGTTCTTTCGATTTAGAGCTTATTAAAGTCACCGTCATTCTGAACAACGAGGAACGAGTGTGATTCAGAATCTATTGCCCGTTGTGCGGAAAGAAAGGCTCAAGCTCAGACTGAGCGAGAGCCTCGAGAAATGCTTAAAGAATAATATCGCGTACTTCTAGATCTTTACGATCTAGGTAGTGAGTCGACTTAATGCGGCGAATAGTTCGGCATCGACCGCGCACGAGCAGCGTTTCTGTGGTTGCAATATTGCCTTGACGAGAGATACCTTCCAGCAAGTCACCTTTAGTGATGCCTGTAGCTGAAAATACCACATTGTCGCTACGAGCCATGTCTTCCATTTTGAGGACAACATTCGCTTTTACGCCCATTTCATCGCAGCGTTTTAGTTCATCTGCACCGTAAATGCGGTTTTCTTCAGTATCGCCTTTTACTTCGTGACGAGGAAGCAGGCGACCGTGCATATCACCGTCTAGCGCTCGAATTACCGCTGCTGATACTACCCCTTCTGGCGCGCCACCAATACAGTACATCATGTCCACTTCACTGTCTGGCATACAAGTCAGAATAGAGGCAGCCACGTCACCATCAGGCACCGCAAAGACACGTACGCCCATTGCTTGCATTTCTGCAATAACGTTATCGTGGCGAGGTTTCGCAAGGGTAATAACGACTAGGGTATCAAGTGGCTTGTTCAGGGCTTTTGCTACGTTCTCTAGGTTTTCTTTTAACGGCTTTTCTAAGTCAATTACGCCTTTTGCACCAGGGCCAACAACCAGTTTTTCCATGTACATATCTGGCGCTTTAAGAAAGCTGCCTTTCTCACCTGCGGCAAGTACGGCTAGTGCGTTCGATTGTCCCATTGCCGTCATACGCGTTCCTTCAATCGGGTCGACTGCAATATCTACTTCATCACCACCAATACCCACTTGCTCACCAATGTACAGCATTGGCGCATCATCGATTTCACCTTCACCAATGACAATTTCACCACTGATATCTGTTTTGTTCAGTAGCGTGCGCATAACTTCAACAGCTGCGCCATCGGCTGCGTTTTTATCGCCACGGCCAAGCCATTTGTAACCAGCCAGAGCTGCACCTTCAGTCACACGGGAAAATGCCATTGCTAAATCGCGTTTCATGATGTCTCCAAGTAAGCAAGAGGGAAGAAGAATTTGCGCGGCGATTCTATCACAAGGTCGAGTAAACGTTTGCCTTTTTGCGAGGCTTTTACTTTATCTAACTTGAATTTGATCAATACTTAGGGCGATTTTCAGAGTAGCGAGACGCAAAATCCTTGCTCAAAAATGCTTCGGCGACAAGAAAAGTCAGCGTTTAGTGAGATTGCGCTGATTTTTTGACCGAATGATGCAAAATATCGAATATAGTGAGTGTTTCTCATCGCGACGCTGAGTAGAATGAACCTTATATAGGTTAGGTGTGCATCAATCTCGCACATCGTCCCAACGGAATAACATAGGTAGGCCAAGATGTCTTTTGAAGTACTAGAACAACTAGAATCTAAAATTCAAACTGCAGTTGACACAATCACTCTTCTTCAGATGGAAGTCGAAGAGCTGAAAGAAGATAAAGCTAAACTTGCGGAAGAAGCTAACGAGCTTCGCTCTCAACGTGAAGAGCTAGAGCAAAAAGCACAACAAGCACAGCAAGAGCACGCACAATGGCAAGAGCGCATTCGTGCACTACTTGGCAAAATGGACGAAGTGGAATAATTCGGCTTCTTCATTCCAAATTAAAAACACCCGCGTTAAGCGGGTGTTTGTGTTTTAGGGAAGTAGATAATGTTGAGACAAGGCTAGGCGCTAAGAGCTAGGAGAAGGCCCTATAACTTAGGCGTCTAAGACTCGCTATGCTTCTTCATCCAACTCTAAATCAATATTCAATGGTTCAGGCGACAGGATAATTCCGGTGCTATCGGCATAAATATAATCTTCAGGTAAGAAGCTGACGCCGCCAAAGTTGACTGGTACATCCAATTCGCCAATACCCTGACTGGTCGCTCCAACAGGAATAGAAGCGAGGGCTTGAATGCCTAAGTTCATATCTTCAAGTTCATCTACTTCACGAACACAGCCGTAAACGACAATGCCTTCCCACTCGTTTTCTTCCGCAATGGTTGCGATTTCTGCGTCGATAAGGGCTTTACGTAGGGAACCGCCACCGTCAATTAACAAAACGCGACCAAGTCCATCTTGCTCTAATGTCTCGCGGATCAACGAATTATCTTCAAAACACTTGATGGTGGTGATTTGCCCGGCAAATGAAGCGCGACCGCCAAAGTTACTGAACATTGGTTCAACCACATCTACCTGATCGAGGTAGATATCACAGAGTGCTGAGGTATTGTATTCCATAGCGTACCTTTCTAAACAGAAATTGGTTGTCTTTGAGTATATCTAGGCATTAAGTCAATGCAATGACAATCCTTTTTTAACTTACTAGAGTTTGAGCTACCACAATTGTTGCAAACAAAACGTTGGTGACTAGAGAGCATTTCACGATGACTGGCATCATTGGTGCTATTTGAGCGGGCTTTTGTGTATGCCAAACTGCTTTACCATGATCGGCCACGAAATAAATACTAAGTAAAAATGGCAAGCTAATCCAAACGGGTTTGTCTTGAATTAACAAGTAAGCTGCAAAGGCAAGGATAGCTCCGCCAAGTAAAATAAAGTGGTACTGTTTGGCTTTACGTTGACCTAAGCGTACCGCCACCGTGCGTTTACCACACTCTCGGTCGTTCTCTATATCACGCATATTGTTGATATTGAGTACTGCAACGGCGAGTAAACCGCAGCCTAAAGCAGGTAAGAATAGCGTGGTGTCTACGTGACCGGTATGCAAGAAGTAGGTACCGGATACGCCGAGTAGACCAAAAAACAAGAACACTGATATATCGCCAAGCCCCACGTAACCGTATGGTTTGCTACCCATGGTATAAGCAATGGCTGCGAGAATGGCCAGAATTCCCAGCCCGATAAAAGTGACAATGCTTTCCAGTGAACTTAGTGAATAGAAAACCAACACCAAGCCTGAAATGGCGGTCAGAGCGATGTTAAAGATAATCGCCTGTTTCATCTGTTTCGCACTTACCGCGCCAGACTGCATCGCTCGTAATGGGCCGAGGCGTTTGTTGTTATCTGTACCTTGAACGGCATCGCCATAGTCGTTTGCCAGGTTGGACAGAATTTGCAGCAATGTCGCGGTTACGAAAGCCATGATGGCAATCGTCAGTGAGAAATGACCCGCCGAGTAGGCGAGTACGCTACCTGTTAAGATAGAGACTAATGCCAGAGGTAATGTTTTTGGACGAGCGGCTTCAAGCCAGATCTGTAGAGATTGTTTCATGGAAATTTCGTGCTAGTAACCAATGTGCCCAGTATAAGCACAAAGAGGCAGATACGCTATTGACCTAAAACAACTCAACTAGAAGTCAAAGGGTGATTCAGAATCTATCATCCGGTTGTGCAGTGGTGAAGGTGAGTGGGAAAGAAAGGCGTCTGCTGTTAGCAGATTCTTAGTCTCGCTTAAGCTCGCTAGAATGACGAGAGCTTTTGATCTAGATGTTGTCTAAGTCACCGTCATTCTGAACAGCGAGGAACGAGTGTGATTCAGAATCTATCATCCGATTGTGAAGTGTTGTGGTGAGAGAGAAAGAATAGGCGTTTGCTGTTAGCAGATTCTTAGTCTCGCTTAAGCTCGCTAGAATGACGAGATCTTTTTGATTTAGGTGTTGTCACAGTAACCGTCATTCTGAACAGCGAGGAACGAGTGTGATTCAGAATCTATCGTCCGATTGTGCGGTGATTAAGGTGAGAGAGGAAAAATAGGCGTCTGTTGTTACCAGGTTCTTAGTCTCGCTAGATCTCGCTAGAATGACCAGACCTTTTGATTTAGATGTCGTCTAAGTGACCGTCATTCTGAACAGCGAGGAACGAGTGTGATTCAGAATCTATCATCCGATTGTGAAGTGTTACGGTGAGAGAGAAAGAATAGGCGTCTGCTGTTACTAGATTCTTAGTCTCGCTTGAGCTCGCTAGAATGACGAGATCTTTTTGATTTAGGTGTTGTCACAGTGGCCGTTATTCTATACAAAAAGCCCAGAAACAAGATTCTGGGCTTTGGTAAAATAGATTGCGATTAAAGAATAAAGCGGCTTAGATCTTCATCTTCAATCGTGTCGCCTAAGCGTGCTTTCACATAAGCGGAATCAATAACGAAT
Source organism: Vibrio sp. 1580 (assembly GCF_033340055.1). Classification (NCBI taxonomy): domain Bacteria; kingdom Pseudomonadati; phylum Pseudomonadota; class Gammaproteobacteria; order Vibrionales; family Vibrionaceae; genus Vibrio; species Vibrio sp. 1580. Next base: position 117,656 of record NZ_JAWOVT010000006.1, on the reverse strand, counting down.
TTAGCGCCAGATTGCTCCGCTGCGTCGTAAGAGATTTCATCCATTAAGCGTTCCATAACGGTGTGTAAGCGACGAGCACCGATGTTTTCTGTGCTTTCGTTGACCGTCCATGCAGCTTCCGCGATTTGCGTGATACCGTCTTCTGTGAATTCGATGTCCACATCTTCCGTTTTCATCAACGCAACGTACTGCTCTGTTAGAGAGGCTTTTGGTTCTGTCAGAATGCGTTTGAAGTCGTTGCTGCTTAGTGCTTCTAGCTCAACACGAATTGGTAGACGACCTTGCAATTCTGGGATCAAGTCAGATGGTTTTGCCACTTGGAATGCACCAGATGCAACAAACAGAATGTGGTCTGTTTTTACCATGCCGTGCTTGGTTGATACCGTGCTGCCTTCAATTAATGGAAGTAGGTCGCGCTGAACACCTTCGCGTGAAACGTCTGGGCCTGAGCTCTCGCCGCGTTTACAGATCTTGTCGATCTCATCGATAAATACGATGCCGTTGTTTTCAACGTTGAAAATCGCCGCTTCTTTTAGCTCTTCTTGGTTAACCAGTTTCGCCGCTTCTTCTTCCGCTAACGCTTTCATTGCGTCTTTGATTTTCAGCTTACGTTTTTTCTTGGTGTCGCCAGCGAGGTTTTGGAACATGCCTTGCAGCTGGTTAGTCATCTCTTCCATACCAGGAGGCGCCATGATCTCTACGCCCATTTGTGGTGCGGCTACGTCGATTTCAATTTCTTTATCGTCTAGTTGGCCTTCACGCAGTTTCTTACGGAAGATCTGGCGAGTGTGAGAAGACTCTTCCGTTTGCTCTGCTTGACCCCAGCTATCACGTGCTGGTGGCAGTAGCGCATCAAGAATGCGTTCTTCTGCTTGCTCTTCTGCGCGGAATTTCACTTTCTCCATCGCTTGTTGATGCGTCATTTTCACAGCGACATCTGTTAGGTCACGGATGATGGTTTCAACTTCTTTACCAACGTAACCCACTTCGGTGAATTTTGTCGCTTCAACTTTGATGAAAGGGGCATTTGCCAGTTTTGCGAGGCGTCGTGCGATTTCAGTCTTACCAACACCAGTAGGGCCAATCATCAAGATGTTTTTTGGCGTCACTTCGGCACGCAAGCTTTCTTCAAGCTGCATGCGGCGCCAGCGGTTACGAAGTGCAATCGCAACCGAACGCTTGGCTTTTTCTTGACCGATAATGTGGCGGTTCAATTCATGAACGATTTCGCGAGGCGTCATTTCAGACATATTCTTTCCTTACTTCGTTACGATTACGCGGTTGTCTTTTCAGGCTCTACTGTTGAGTCTAGCTCTTCTACCGTGTGGTGATGGTTAGTGAAGACACAAATATCACCCGCGATATTGAGAGCTTTTTCCGCGATCTCACGAGCATCTAGATCTGTGTTTTCTAGTAGGGCGGTTGCGGCAGCTTGTGCGTAAGCACCACCAGAGCCAATCGCAATCAGGTCGTGTTCTGGCTGTACGACATCACCATTACCGGTAATGATTAACGATGCGGTTTCGTCGGCAACGGCAAGTAAGGCTTCGAGCTTGCGCAGAGCACGATCGCTACGCCAGTCTTTGGCTAGCTCAACTGCCGCTTTGGTTAGGTGACCTTGGTGCATTTGCAGTTTGCTTTCGAAGCGCTCAAAAAGGGTGAAGGCATCCGCAGTACCGCCGGCAAAGCCCGCTAGTACTTGGTTGTTGTATAGGCGGCGAACTTTGCGCGCATTACCTTTCATTACGGTATTGCCTAGAGATACTTGGCCATCACCCGCGATGACGACTTTATTATTTCGACGTACAGATACAATGGTAGTCACAGTCGACCTCTTGATTATTTCTCTTTGGATTTAATTCAGTATATGGGGGAGGAGAAATGGGGATTCAAGGGGGCAAAAAGAAAGGCCCTAGGATCTTAGCTCCTAGGGCCTGAGTTTAAAGATTTTCTTTCCAAATCGCGCACGGCTCGATTTTCGCGCGTTGCAGTTTATGACGGTCACGTTCTGCATCACGTTTGAACTTATACGGACCTAGCACCACACGATACCATGAACTGCCTTCTTTCTTACGAATCTTGCTCGACATCCCTTGGAACGCGATTGCAAGCTTGCGCTCTTCCGCTTGTGCCTGAGTTTTGTACGCGCCACACTGCATGATGTAAGGAATTTTAGAAACTTCAATTTCTTTAGCCACAACTTCAACTTCACGTTTCGGTAGTGACTCAACATATTCCCATTTTTCTTCTGGTGGTGGCGGCAAGTCTTTTTTCGGCTTTGGTTTGCTGACAGTGGTTGTTGGCTGCTTCACGACTGGTTGTTTAGGTTCTGGGTCGCTACTCAAAAGGTAAAGACCATAGCCAAAACCGCCCACGAGCAAGATAGCGAGCAGGCCACTGCGCCAAGGTTTTTTTCTTCTCGGCGGCTGTTTTTTTGTCGACTTTTTTGGGGCGCCTCGCCCCCGTCTTACATAATCTCTATTTGCCACGGTTATTTCTGGTCATCAAGGATTCTTGCAAATATGTTAATCCAGAACGAGTTGAGAAAACACCCTATTGATAGAATCTTGATAGTTAAAGCGCGACAACGCCCGAGTGTAGGAGTGTGTTTCCGTTCTCACTTACATTTATTCAGGGATACACAAAAAGCAGGAGGGGTAAATAAAAAAGCGGCGCCTCAGCACCGCTTTGGGGATGAATACCTAATCTTTAGGTTAAGGACGCTGTGGTGGCGCTGCACTTCCACGAATGACGAGATTAGTTTCAAGCAGACGCGAGCCTGAATGCACGTCGTGGCCTTTTAACATCTCGAGCATCATTAGCATCGCTTGTCGACCAATCTCATAGCGAGGTTGAGAGATGGTGGTCAACGGTGGATCGCAGTACTGAGCGAAGTTAATGTCATCAAAGCCCACAACAGAGAGATCTTGCGGTACTCGTAAGCCAAGCTTTTTCGCTTCTTGAATTGCGCCGATGGCCATTGTGTCACAGTGACAGAAAATAGCCGTTGGTGGTTCTGGCAATTCGAGCAGTTTACGAACGGCTTTTGCTCCGCCATCAAAAGAGAACTCAGTAATGACACTATATTGTGGATCTTTATTGATGCCGGCACGGCGCAGGGCTTGTTGGTAGCCTTGCTGGCGGAACTGACACAATATTGCTGTATCTGGTCCAGAGATTTGAGCAATGCGTTTATGACCTAATTGAGTCAGGTAATTCACCGCTTCAAATGCTGAGGTCAGGTTATCAATATGTACTGTCGGAAGCTCGAGCTCTGGCGCAAATTCACACGCCATTACCATCGGAGGTAAGTTCTTTTGCTCTGGCTTACTGACATCGAATGGTAGATCTGTACCAAGCAGTAGCATTCCATCTGCCTGCTTAGTAAATACGAGGTTAACGAAAGAGCTTTCGCGTTTCTTCTGTTGTCCGCTATCGCCCAGCAGGACTAGATAGCCATGTTCCATGGCTGCATCTTCAATACCGCGAATAATTTCAGAAAAATAAGGATCACAGATGTCGGGAACGATAGTAACAATGGTTTTTGATTCGTTTCTACGTAAGTTACGCGCTAATGAGTTTGGAGAATAACCCGCTTCAAGTACGGCATCTTCTACTCTCTTTCTTGTAGAAGAAGAGACCTTCTCTGGATTCATTAAGGCTCGAGATACCGTAGCCGTAGACACTCCCGCAAGCTGGGCAACATCCTTCATTGTCGCCATAGTTTTTAACCTCTCATTTATTTTTTGCCAAGATGACGTTATTCCGGTTTGAAATCAGAGTAATCAAACCGAGTTAGAGCTGTATTTGCTCTTCGCTCAGTTCGTGTTAACGAGTGGGAAAATGGATTCTTCACCGCGATATCAATTTGTGGGAATAGTCATTGTTTAATCTAAGCCTGTGCAAACAAGTCACTTTAGACTTTTCTAATTTGGATAGTCTATTCATTTCTAAAGTGAAAGTTACGGTCTGTTTAACAAAAATTGTAATCTTGGTGTGATTCTAGTCACATTAAATGGTAATTCATTACATAGTTAAACGTTTGCTAGCTGAGATCTTGTGGTTCTATGTCTAAATTCCAGCGTACTTTCTTAGCATTTGGCAACAACTCAATAGCAGGTTTGGCACTGGTTAATAACTTTTGCATCAATGAACGATGCTGAGTTTGCAGTAATAGTTGCCAACGGTATTTACCAGCCCGCTTGGCCAAAGGTGAAGGAGTAGGGCCTAACACCATGCAGGAATCATCGAACAGAGGGTGTGACTCTAACGTAAAGCGAACCTGACGCAGGAAGTCTTCAACTACCTCACTTTGGTTCGCCTCTGCTTTAAACAGAGTCAAGAAACTATAAGGCGGAAGCTGAGCCAATTTGCGTTCTTCCAGAGCAGTCATAGCAAAGTGGCGATAGTCTTTTTGAAGCAGGGCCTGCAGCAAGCTGTGCTCAGGATGGTGGGTTTGTAGGATAACCTCGCCAGGTTTACTTGCGCGGCCGGCACGACCTGCGACTTGAATAAACAACTGCGCTAGTCGCTCGGAAGCGCGGAAGTCACTACTATAGAGAGAGCCATCAACATCCAAAAGAGCAACGAGCGTTACATTTGGAAAATGGTGCCCCTTAGCTAGCATTTGGGTGCCAATCAGAATTTGATGTTCACCTTTACGAATCGATTCAAGGGCGTCTTCCAAACTACCTTTGCGACGTGTGCTGTCTCTGTCGATGCGAATGGCGTTGTATTCTGGAAATAACTGAGCCAATTGTTGTTCGAGTTGTTCCGTTCCTACGCCGACGGTAACCAATTGGGTTGAACCACACCCCTGACATTGATGAATCACCGGTTGTTGTGAGCCGCAGTGATGGCAGCGTATTTCGTTGCTGTAATGGTGGAACGTATAGTACGCATCACAGCGTTTACATTCTGCAATCCAACCACATTCATGGCACATCAAAGCGGGCGAGAAACCTCGGCGGTTAAGAAACAACATAACCTGATTGCCCATTTTTAAGTGTTTGCGCATTTCGGCAATCAATTGGGCGGATAAGCCACTTTCTAAATACTGACCTTTTACATCTAACACTTTATTGGTGGTTGGAACCGCAGAACCTGCGCGTTGGGTCAGGGTTAAATGGTGGTACTTGCCTGATAAGGCGTTGTGCAATGTTTCCAGTGCGGGTGTTGCTGAGCCCAAAACAATCGGCACTTGCTCTTTGTGGGCGCGCATTACTGCGACATCGCGGGCATGGTAACGCAAGCTATCTTGTTGTTTGTACGATGAGTCATGTTCCTCATCGACAATGATAATCCCGAGATCAGCAAAAGGCGTAAGCAGGGCAGAGCGCGTGCCGATAATGATTCCAGCCGCTTTGTCGCGTGCAGAAAGCCAAGCATTTAAACGTTCTGTCTCGTTTAATCCCGAGTGAACAACGTCAACCGGCACATTAAAACGGCGTTTAAAGCGGTTGATGGTTTGTGGGGTTAAGCCTATCTCTGGTACTAAAACCAAGGCTTGTTTACCTTTTTCGAGGACTGGTTTAATCAGGTTGAGGTACACTTCCGTTTTACCTGAGCCCGTGACGCCTTCTAATAAATAGCAGGCAAAACCTGTTTGGCTATTTACACTCGCGATGGCGAGTGCCTGTTCATGGTTGAGCTTTGGCTTTTCAACGTCACACTCAACGTGCTGCCCCCACTGGGTAATTGTCGGTTTCTTCTCGATACGTTCAATCCAGCCTTTCTCTTCTAGGGATTTTAGTACCGTTGAGGCGATTTCTTGGTCGACAAATTTTTGATGGGGTAAAGGGCCGTTTATAAGCATTTGCAAAACTTTCTGTTGCTTTACTGCTCGACGATCGAGTCCTTGCATCAGCTTGTCTTTACCGGGCTCGGTAACTTGCCACTCCTGTAGCGTGGCGAAATCGGCAGGCTTTCCTTTACGTAGGGCTGACGGCATCGCATTGTGAAGCGTGTCTCCAAGTGGGTATTGGTAGAATTGGCTGCACCAAGTCAGCAATGAATAGAGTTTTTCTGACCACACGGGCTGAGAGTCAAGAACCGCTTTGATTGGCTTGAGTTGATCTTTGGGGAAGTCCGAATGGTTAACCACCGCGGTGACGATGCCAACTAACGTTTGGCGTCCAAAAGGTACGGAAACGCGTCCACCAATGATCGGAAACAGGTGCCCCGGAATGGCGTAATCAAATTGTTTGTCGAGCGGAACGGGTAATGCCACTCTAGCAATGGTTGGACGCATAAATTCTTAGCTATTAAAAAAGAGGGAAAGGAAATGAGAGTCTATTAAAATCGGTATGGAAATTCGAGTAAAGCAATGCGATTCAGCGTGAATCGTGCCTCTATGATTAGTCTGGCTAAAAAAGTGGCGAAAAAGTTGCCAAATGTGTTGATCCGAGCAATGTGATTCTTTACTATATCGCGCCTTGAGATATGGCTTCGGCAATTAGTTGATGCGGTATCCCATTTTATTATTAATTGCGTGTGGTGTGCGGCTTAGATTCGTATAGCGACACGGCCTACTATTGAGGTTATCCCATGAAAGCTGGTATCCACCCAGAATACAAAGCAGTAAAAGCGACTTGTTCTTGCGGCAACTCTTTTGAGTTCAACTCTACTCTAGGTAAAGAGTCTATCCACCTAGACGTATGTGACAAGTGTCACCCATTCTACACTGGTAAGCAACGTATCGTTGATACAGGCGGCCGTGTTGATCGCTTCAACAAGCGTTTCGGTGCACTATCAAGCGGTAAGAAATAATAGCAGCCGCTATTACGATTACAGTTTAGAAAAGGACGCTTCGGCGTCCTTTTTGTTTTAATGGCTACCAAGCGAAGAGGAATGTATGGGGTTTGGAATATTCCCGATTATTTTTCACTCAGCGCTTGCAACCTAAAGTGTGATCTGTATAATGCAGCGCACTGGTTAAGCCAGTTGTGAACCAATGAGCAGTGAGGAGCGAGCAAATCTAAGGATTTGTGAGGTAATGTATACTCAGCTTATGTTCGCGGTTAATACAATTAGCTATCTTTTCTTCGGAAAAACTATCCTCAAAGGTGACTTTGGCATATAGGGATAGTTAATCGAAAATTAACTGACAATGCGTCCTAATCTTGGATGCTACGGTTTCACATAAATCAATCGGCATTCTCTCGTCTCGACGAGTTTGAGTGGCGATATTGTTTGTGTAATTTATTAAATTTGGAGCTCTGTCTCATGCAGAACCAACGTATCCGTATCCGCCTAAAAGCTTTCGATTACAAACTAATCGATGCTTCTACAGCGGAAATCGTTGAAACAGCTAAGCGCACTGGCGCACAGGTTCGTGGTCCAATCCCACTGCCAACTCGTAAAGAGCGTTTCACAGTTCTTATCTCTCCACACGTTAACAAGAAAGCACGTGACCAGTACGAAATCCGTACTCACAAGCGTCTAATCGACATCGTTGAGCCAACAGACAAGACTGTTGATGCTCTAATGCGTCTAGACCTTGCTGCGGGCGTTGACGTTCAAATTAGCCTAGGTTAAGGGAGATTAGAAGTATGATTGGTCTAATCGGTCGTAAAGTGGGCATGACCCGCGTATTTACTGAAGAAGGCGTTTCTATCCCAGTAACAGTTGTTGAGGTTGAAGCTAACCGTGTTTCTCAAGTGAAAACTCTTGAAACTGACGGCTACGCAGCAATCCAGGTTACAGCTGGTTCTAAGAAAGCTAACCGTGTAAACAAAGCTGAAGCAGGTCACTTTGCTAAAGCTGGCGTTGAAGCTGGTCGCGGTCTTTGGGAATTCCGTTTAGAAAACGGCGAAGAGTTCGAAGTTGGTTCAGAACTAACTGTTGAACTATTCAACGAAACTAAGAAAGTAGACGTTACTGGTACATCTAAGGGTAAAGGTTTCCAAGGCGCTGTTAAGCGTTGGAACTTCCGTACTCAAGATATGACTCACGGTAACTCATTGTCTCACCGTGCTCCTGGTTCTATCGGTCAATGTCAGACTCCAGGTCGCGTATTTAAAGGCAAGAAAATGGCAGGTCACATGGGTGCTGAGCGTGTAACGACTCAAAACCTAGAGATCGTACGTGTTGACGCTGAGCGCAACCTGCTTCTTATTAAAGGTGCAGTCCCAGGCGCAACTGGCGGCAACGTGATCGTTAAACCAGCTGTTAAAGCATAACGTCTCAGGAGTAAGTAATGGAACTAATGGTTAAAGGTGCCGATGCACTAACTGTTTCCGAAACTACTTTCGGACGTGAGTTTAACGAAGCTCTTGTACACCAAGTAGTTGTTGCGTACGCAGCAGGTGCTCGTCAAGGTACTCGTGCTCAAAAAACACGTTCAGAAGTTTCTGGCGGTGGCGCTAAGCCATGGCGTCAAAAAGGTACTGGCCGTGCGCGTGCTGGTACAATCCGTAGCCCAATCTGGCGTACAGGTGGTGTTACTTTTGCTGCGAAACCACAAGATCACAGCCAAAAAGTAAACAAAAAAATGTACCGTGGTGCTATGAAGAGCATTCTTTCTGAGCTTGTTCGTCAAGAGCGTCTAATCGTTGTTGATAACTTCTCAGTTGAAGCACCAAAGACTAAAGAGCTAGTTGCTAAGCTTAAAGAGCTTGAGCTAACTGACGCTCTAATCGTGACTAGCGAAGTAGATGAGAATCTATTCCTAGCTGCTCGTAACCTATACAAAGTTGACGCACGTGATGTTGCTGGTATCGATCCAGTATCTCTAATCGCGTTTGACAAAGTTGTAATGACTGCAGAAGCAGTTAAGCAAGTAGAGGAAATGCTAGCATGATCACTGAAGAGCGTATCCTAAAAGTTCTACGTGCACCGCACATCTCTGAAAAAGCAACTATGGCAGCTGAGAAAGCGAACACTATCGTTTTCAAAGTAGCTAAAGATGCGACTAAAAAAGAGATCAAAGCAGCTGTAGAAAAGCTATTTGAAGTTGAAGTTAAGTCTGTAAATACTCTTATCACTAAGGGTAAGACCAAACGTCAAGGTCTACGCCAAGGTCGCCGCAGCGACGTTAAGAAAGCGTACGTTACTTTGAAAGAAGGTCAAGATCTTGACTTCGTTGGCGGCGCGGAATAACAGGAGTAGTTAAAAATGGCTATTGTTAAATGTAAGCCGACTTCCCCTGGTCGTCGTCACGTTGTTAAAGTTGTTAACGCTGACCTACACAAGGGCAAGCCATACGCACCTCTTCTAGAGAAAAACTCTAAGAACGGTGGTCGTAACAACAAGGGTCGTATCACAGTACGTCACATCGGCGGTGGTCACAAGCACCACTACCGTGTAGTTGACTTCAAACGTACTAAAGATGGTATTCCAGCGACAGTTGAGCGTCTTGAATACGATCCAAACCGTAGCGCAAACATTGCTCTAGTTCTTTACAAAGACGGCGAGCGTCGCTACATCCTAGCACCTAAAGGTGTTGTAGCTGGTGATGTTATTCAGTCTGGTGTTGATGCACCAATCAAAGCTGGTAACACTCTACCAATGCGTAATATCCCAGTAGGTTCAACAGTACATAACGTTGAACTTAAGCCTGGTAAAGGTGGTCAGCTAGCTCGTTCGGCTGGTGCTTACGCTCAAATCGTTGCTCGCGACGGTGCGTACGTAACTATCCGTCTACGTTCTGGCGAGATGCGCAAAGTTCTTTCTGAAGGCCGTGCAACAATCGGTGAAGTTGGTAACTCTGAGCACATGCTACGTGAACTTGGTAAAGCAGGTGCATCACGTCATCGCGGTATCCGTCCAACGGTTCGTGGTGTTGTAATGAACCCGATTGACCACCCACATGGTGGTGGTGAAGGCCGTACTTCTGGTGGTCGTCACCCAGTATCTCCTTGGGGTATGCCTACTAAAGGCTTCAAGACTCGTAAGAACAAACGCACTGACAAGTACATCGTACGTCGTCGTAACAAGTAATCTATATAAAGAGGAATCGCCATGCCACGTTCTCTCAAGAAAGGTCCTTTTATTGACCTACACTTGCTGAAGAAGGTAGAGAAAGCGGTGGAAAGCGGAGACAAAAAGCCTATTAAGACTTGGTCCCGTCGTTCAATGATCATCCCTACGATGATCGGTTTGACCATCGCTGTCCATAATGGTCGTCAGCACGTACCAGTATTTGTAACTGATGAAATGATCGGTCACAAACTGGGTGAATTCGCACCAACACGTACTTACCGCGGTCACGCTGCGGATAAGAAAGCTAAGAAGCGCTAAGGAGTAGATAATGGAAGCAATTGCTAAACATAACTTTGCTCGCATTTCGCCTCAGAAAGCTCGCTTAGTTGCGGATCTAATCCGTGGTAAATCTGTTGACCAAGCTCTAGAAATCCTAACGTTCAGCAACAAAAAAGCTGCTGCACTAGTTAAGAAAGTTCTAGAGTCTGCTATCGCTAACGCGGAGCACAACGAAGGTGCAGATATTGACGATCTGAATGTCGCAAAAATCTTTGTAGATGAAGGCCCAACCATGAAGCGTATTATGCCTCGTGCTAAAGGTCGTGCGGATCGTATCTTGAAGCGTTCAAGCCACATCACTGTTGTTGTAGCAGATCGCTAGAGACTAGGAGAGTAAGCAATGGGTCAAAAAGTACATCCAAATGGTATTCGTCTAGGCATCGTTAAGCCTTGGAATGCTACATGGTTTGCTAACACCAAAGATTTCGCTGACAACCTAGACGGCGACTTCAAGGTACGTCAGTTCCTTACAAGTGAACTGAAAAAAGCGTCTCTATCACGTATCGTTATCGAGCGTCCTGCTAAGAGCATCCGTGTGACTATTCACACTGCTCGTCCAGGCGTTGTTATCGGTAAGAAAGGTGAAGACGTTGAGAAGCTACGCGCAGCTGTAGCTAAAATTGCAGGTGTACCAGCGCAAATTAACATCGCTGAAGTACGTAAGCCTGAACTAGATGCGCAACTTGTTGGTGACAGCATCGCGTCTCAGCTAGAGCGTCGTGTTATGTTCCGTCGTGCTATGAAGCGCGCAGTACAAAACGCTATGCGCCTAGGCGCTAAAGGTATCAAAGTGGAAGTAAGCGGTCGTCTAGGCGGCGCTGAAATCGCACGTTCAGAGTGGTACCGTGAAGGCCGTGTGCCTCTACACACTCTACGTGCTGACATTGATTACGCAACTTCTTCGGCTCACACTCAATACGGTGTGATCGGCATTAAAACTTGGATCTTCAAAGGTGAAATCCTAGGTGGTATGCCAGCAGCTAACGCTGTAGAGCCTAAAGGCGACAAGCCTAAGAAGCAGCGTAAAGGCCGTAAGTAAGGAGTCGACAGATGCTACAACCTAAACGTACTAAGTTCCGTAAGGTTCAGACTGGTCGTAACCGTGGTCTAGCTAAAGGTACTGATGTAAGCTTCGGCGAATTCGGTCTTAAAGCTGTTGGCCGTGGTCGTCTAACTGCTCGTCAAATCGAAGCGGCACGTCGTGCAATGACACGTCACGTTAAGCGTCAAGGTAAAATCTGGATCCGTGTGTTCCCAGACAAACCAATCACAGAAAAACCACTTGAAGTTCGTCAAGGTAAGGGTAAAGGTAACGTTGAGTACTGGGTAGCCCAAATCCAACCTGGTAAGGTTATGTACGAAATGGGTGGTGTACCTGAAGAATTGGCACGTGAAGCGTTCCGTCTTGCGGCACGTAAACTGCCTTTCAAAACTACATTTGTAACTAAGCAGGTGATGTGATGAAAGCACAAGATCTACGCGAGAAAAGCGTTGAAGAGCTTAACGCTGAGCTAATGAATTTGCTACGCGAACAGTTCAACTTGCGCATGCAAGCTGCGACTGGTCAACTACAGCAAACTCATACTCTGAAAGCTGTACGCCGTGATATCGCACGTGTGAAAACTGTTTTGACTGAGAAGGCAGGCGCATAATGAGCGAAGTAAAACGTACTCAACAAGGTCGTGTTGTTAGCGACAAGATGGACAAGTCTATCACTGTTGCTATCGAACGTTTCGTAAAACACCCAATCTATGGTAAATACGTAAAACGTACGACTAAAGTACACGCACATGACGAGAACAACGAGTGTGGCCTAGGCGACACAGTTGAAATCGCAGAGTGTCGTCCACTGTCTAAGACTAAGTCTTGGACTTTGGTAAAAGTTCTAGAAAAGGCGAAGATTTAATTTCGTTAATTCTATGAAACTAAAGCGGCTCCAAAATATTTTTGGAGCCGTTTATTTTTTGACTACCCAATCACAAAAAAGGGTGGTACAATTCGCGTCCCTTTTAAAGAGGCAGCCCGACCCGTGATGGGTCTAGTTATTAATATTTAGCGGAGCACTAACATGATCCAAATGCAAAGTATGCTGGACGCAGCTGATAACTCAGGCGCACGCAGCGTAATGTGTATTAAGGTTCTGGGTGGCTCTCACCGCCGTTATGCACATATCGGTGACGTCATCAAAGTTACTGTGAAGGAAGCAATCCCTCGCGGTAAAGTTAAAAAAGGTGATGTTCTGAAGGCGGTGGTAGTGCGCACCCGTAAAGGCGTACGTCGTCCTGACGGTTCTGTCATTCGCTTCGACCGAAATGCTTGCGTATTGCTAAACGACAATACTGAGCAACCAATCGGTACACGTATCTTTGGTCCTGTGACACGCGAACTTCGTGGCGATAAGTTCATGAAGATCGTTTCACTGGCTCCAGAAGTTCTGTAAGGAGCACGTAGAAATGGCAGCTAAAATCCGTCGTAATGACGAAGTAATCGTTCTTGCTGGTAAAGACAAAGGCAAGAAAGGTAAAGTAACTAAGGTTCTAGCAACTGGTAAAGTTATCGTTGAAGGTATCAACCTAGTTAAGAAACATCAGAAACCTGTTCCAGCTATGGGTATCCAAGGCGGTATCGTAGAGCAAGAAGCAGCTATCGACGTTTCTAACGTGGCTATCTTTAACGCAGCTACTGGTAAAGCTGACCGTATCGGTTTCCGTTTTGAAGACGGCAAAAAAGTTCGTTTCTTCAAGTCTAACGGCGAAACCGTTTCTAACTAATAGAAGTAATTTGGAGTTCTACTATGGCGAAACTGCATGATTACTACAAGTCGTCTGTAGTCGCTGAACTGACCAAACAGTTCGGTTACACAAGCGTCATGCAAGTCCCTAGAATCGAGAAAATCACCCTAAACATGGGTGTTGGTGAAGCAATCAACGATAAGAAACTGCTAGAAAATGCAGCGTCTGATATGGCAACGATCTCTGGTCAAAAGCCACTTATCACAAAAGCGCGCAAATCTGTTGCAGGTTTCAAAATCCGTGAAGGCTACCCTATCGGTTGTAAAGTAACCTTGCGTGGCGAACGTATGTGGGATTTTCTTGAGCGTTTAATTAACATCGCTCTTCCACGTGTACGTGACTTCCGTGGTGTTAGCGCTAAGTCTTTTGACGGTCGCGGTAACTACAGCATGGGCGTTCGCGAGCAAATCATCTTCCCGGAAATCGACTTTGATAAAGTTGATCGAGTACGCGGTCTAGACATCACTATTACGACGTCTGCTGGTACTGATGAGGAAGGCCGTGCTCTGCTGGCTGCCTTTAACTTCCCATTCCGTAAGTAAGGTGAAGGGTTACTGTTATGGCTAAAAATTCAATGAAAGCACGTGAAGCAAAACGTGCGAAGCTAGTAGCTAAGTTCGCTGAAAAGCGTGCAGCGCTAAAAGCTATCATCAGCGATGTAAACGCATCTGAAGAAGATCGTTGGAACGCGGTTCTTACACTGCAATCTCTTCCACGTGATTCAAGTGCATCACGTCAGCGCAACCGTTGCAACCAAACTGGTCGTCCACACGGTTACCTACGTAAGTTCGGTCTAAGCCGTATTAAGGTTCGTGAAGCTTGCATGAAAGGCGAGATTCCGGGTCTTCGTAAGGCTAGCTGGTAATTGCCACTTAATCATTTGGAGTAAATCATATGAGCATGCAAGATCCGATTTCGGATATGCTGACCCGCGTTCGTAACGGTCAGGCAGCAAACAAAGTTGCTGTAAAAATGCCTTCTTCAAAGCTTAAAGTTGCAATTGCTGCACTACTAAAAGCTGAAGGTTACATCGTTGACTTCGCTGTTGAAGGCGAAGCAAAACCTGAGCTAGAAGTTACACTTAAGTACTTCCAAGCTAAACCAGTAATCGAGCAACTTAAACGTGTTTCTCGTCCAGGTCTACGTGTTTACAAGAAGAAAGATGAACTTCCTTCAGTAATGGGTGGTCTTGGTATTGCTATCGTTTCTACTTCCAAGGGTCTTATGTCAGACCGCGCTGCACGTAAAGCAGGTCTTGGTGGTGAAATCATCGCTTACGTAGCTTAATAAGGAGTAGACTATGTCTCGTGTTGCAAAAGCACCTGTCGCTATTCCAGCTGGCGTAGAGGTGAAACTAAACGGCCAAGAAATCACTGTAAAAGGTGCGAAAGGCGAACTAACTCGCGTTCTTAACAACGCAGTTGTAATCGCTCAGGAAGAAAATAACCTGACTTTCGGTCCTAAAGAAGGTGTTGCTAACGCATGGGCTCAAGCAGGTACTGCTCGCGCTCTAGTTAACAACATGGTTGTTGGTGTTACTGAAGGCTTTACTAAGAAGCTAACTCTTAAAGGTGTAGGTTACCGTGCTGCTATCAAAGGCAACGCTGTAGGTCTAACACTAGGCTTCTCACACCCAGTTGAGCACGAGTTGCCAGCGGGTATTAAAGCTGAATGTCCAAGCCAAACTGAAATCGTGATCACTGGTGCTGACAAGCAACTAGTTGGTCAAGTTGCGGCTGACATTCGTTCTTACCGTGAGCCTGAGCCATACAAAGGCAAAGGTGTTCGTTACGCAGATGAAAATGTGCGTACTAAAGAAGCTAAGAAGAAGTAAGGTAACACTATGGATAAGAAAGCATCTCGCATCCGTCGTGCTACACGTGCACGTCGTAAGATTGCAGAACTGGGTGCGACTCGCCTAGTTGTACACCGTACTCCTCGTCACGTGTACGCACAGGTTATCGCGGCTAACGGCTCTGAGGTTATCGCAGCAGCTTCTACTGTAGAAAAAGCGATCCGTGAGCAAGTGAAATACACTGGTAACGTTGATGCAGCTAAAGCAGTGGGTAAAGCTATTGCTGAGCGCGCTCTAGAGAAGGGCGTAACTGCAGTTGCATTTGATCGTTCTGGTTTCCAATACCACGGTCGAGTAGCGGCGCTAGCAGAATCTGCTCGCGAAGCTGGTCTGAAATTCTAAGGTAGGGTTGGAAGATGGCTAAAGAACAACAAGTTCAAGCGAATGATTTGCAAGAAAAGCTAATCGCAGTTAACCGTGTTTCTAAAACGGTTAAAGGTGGTCGAATCATGAGCTTCACTGCACTAACAGTAGTTGGTGACGGTAACGGTCGTGTAGGTTTCGGTTACGGCAAAGCTCGTGAAGTACCTGCAGCGATTCAAAAAGCAATGGAAAAAGCGCGTCGTAACATGACTACGATCGCTTTAAACGAAGGCACTCTTCACCACCCAGTGAAAGGTCGCCATTCGGGCTCTAAAGTTTACATGCAGCCTGCTGCAGAAGGTACTGGTGTTATCGCAGGTGGTGCGATGCGTGCAGTACTAGAAGTTGCTGGTGTACACAACGTACTATCTAAAGCGTACGGTTCTACGAACCCTATCAACATCGTTCGTGCAACGATCGATGCACTAGGTAGCATGAAGTCACCAGAAATGGTTGCTGCTAAACGTGGTCTAACTGTTGAATCTATTTCGGAGTAAGAACACCATGGCAACTATTAAAGTAACTCAAACTAAAAGCTCAATTGGTCGTCTGCCAAAGCACAAAGCTACTTTGCGCGGTCTAGGTCTTCGTAAAATCAACCACACAGTAGAACTTGAAGATACTCCGTGTATTCGCGGTATGATCAACAAGGTTTACTACATGGTTAAAGTTGAGGAGTAATCAGAATGCGTTTGAATACTCTAGCACCGGCTGCTGGCGCGAAAACTTCTGCGAAGCGAGTAGGTCGTGGTATCGGTTCAGGCCTAGGTAAAACTGGTGGCCGTGGTCACAAAGGTCAAAAATCACGTTCTGGCGGCAGTGTTCGTCCAGGTTTCGAAGGCGGTCAGATGCCTCTGAAACAACGTCTACCAAAATTCGGTTTCACTTCTCGTAAGAGCCTAGTGTCTGCTGAAGTTCGTCTAGCTGAGCTAGCGAAAGTTTCTGGTGACGTAGTTGATCTAAACAGTCTTAAAGCTGCTAACATCATCACTAAGAACATCGAATTTGTAAAAGTTGTTCTTTCTGGTGAAATCAACAAAGCAGTGACTGTTAAAGGTCTACGTGTGACTAAAGGCGCTAAAGCTGCAATCGAAGCTGCAGGCGGTAAAATCGAGGAATAATCTCGAGGAACGAGGTACAGATGGCTAAGAAACCAGGACAAGATTTTCGTAGTGCTCAGAGCGGCTTAAGTGAACTAAAGTCGCGCTTGTTATTCGTAATTGGTGCACTTTTAGTATTCCGAGCCGGCTCTTTTGTGCCGATTCCTGGTATTGACGCTGCTGTACTTGCCGATTTGTTCGAACAGCAAAAAGGTACCATCGTTGAAATGTTTAACATGTTCTCCGGTGGTGCTCTTGAGCGTGCATCTATATTAGCATTGGGCATCATGCCGTATATTTCGGCATCTATTGTTGTCCAATTGCTAACTGTAGTTCATCCAGCGTTAGCTGAACTCAAAAAAGAGGGTGAAGCAGGCCGTCGTAAGATAAGCCAATACACACGCTACGGCACGCTTGTACTTGCAACCTTCCAAGCTATAGGTATTGCAACTGGCCTACCAAACATGGTCGACAATCTGGTTGTTATCAACCAAACCATGTTTACGCTAATTGCTACCGTAAGTTTAGTAACCGGTACCATGTTCTTGATGTGGTTAGGTGAACAAATTACAGAGCGCGGAATTGGTAACGGTATTTCGATACTGATTTTTGCAGGTATTGTTGCTGGATTGCCTTCTGCAATCGGTCAAACAATCGAGCAAGCGCGTCAAGGTGAATTGCATGTACTTCTTCTGTTGCTAATCGCGGTATTAGCTTTTGCAGTAATTTACTTCGTTGTTTTCATGGAACGTGGTCAACGCCGAATCGTCGTTAACTATGCGAAACGTCAACAGGGTCGTAAAGTGTTTGCTGCGCAAAGCTCGCACTTGCCTCTTAAAATTAACATGGCAGGTGTAATTCCAGCGATTTTTGCATCAAGTATTATCTTGTTCCCAGGAACATTGGCTCAGTGGTTTGGTCAAAACGGTGAGAGCAGCGCGTTCGGTTGGTTAACTGACGTGTCTTTGGCTCTTAGCCCTGGTCAACCGTTGTATGTAATGCTTTATGCAGCAGCAATTATCTTCTTCTGTTTCTTCTACACGGCGTTGGTTTTCAACCCGCGTGAAACAGCAGATAACTTGAAGAAGTCTGGTGCATTCGTACCCGGTATCCGCCCAGGTGAGCAGACAGCGAAATACATTGATAAAGTAATGACACGTTTAACCCTTGCTGGTGCACTGTACATTACCTTTATCTGTCTGATTCCCGAGTTCATGATGGTCGCGTGGAACGTACGTTTCTACTTCGGCGGTACATCGCTACTAATCGTAGTTGTTGTAATTATGGACTTTATGGCACAGGTACAGACTCATCTGATGTCTCAACAGTATGATTCTGTGTTGAAGAAAGCGAATCTGAAAGGCTACGGCCGTTAATCCGGCGGTAGACTCAGTTTCATTTACGGAGTTTAGCAATGAAAGTTCGTGCTTCCGTTAAAAAAATCTGCCGTAACTGTAAAGTGATCAAGCGTAACGGTGTCGTTCGCGTGATTTGCAGTGAGCCAAAGCACAAACAGCGCCAAGGCTAATTAGCAGAAATTTTTACTTGAAAATGAAGGTTGGGTCGAGTATATTCCTCGGCCTACCTTTTGCGTGCAAAAGAAGTAGTATTCCGCAGCGTATCCATAACGGGCTTTGCTGCGGCTAATTCTTTTATAGAAACACTTAGGAGTGAATAATGGCCCGTATAGCAGGCATTAACATTCCTGATCAGAAACATGCAGTAATCGCTCTAACAGCGATCTACGGCATCGGTAAAACTCGCTCTCAAGCTATCCTAGCTGAAGTGGGTATTGCTGAAAATGTTAAGATCAGTGAACTAACTGAAGAGCAGATCGATCAACTGCGTGATGGTGTAGCTAAGTACACTGTAGAAGGTGATCTACGTCGTGAAGTATCTATGAACATCAAGCGTCTTATGGACCTTGGCTGTTACCGTGGTCTTCGTCATCGTCGCAGTCTACCACTACGTGGACAGCGTACTAAAACCAACGCTCGCACCCGTAAGGGTCCGCGTAAGCCGATCAAGAAATAATCGGGAAGGTAGAGTACAATGGCTAAACAACCAACTCGCGCTCGTAAGCGCGTACGCAAGCAAGTTGCAGATGGCGTTGCGCACATCCATGCTTCTTTCAATAACACAATCGTAACCATTACTGACCGTCAAGGTAACGCTCTTGCATGGGCTACTGCAGGTGGTTCTGGTTTCCGTGGTTCTCGTAAGTCTACTCCGTTCGCTGCACAGGTTGCTGCTGAGCGTTGTGCTGAAATGGCTAAAGAATACGGCCTAAAGAACTTGGAAGTTATGGTTAAGGGTCCTGGTCCAGGTCGCGAATCTACTGTTCGTGCACTAAACGCCGCTGGTTTCCGCATCACAAACATCGTTGATGCTACACCAATCCCTCATAACGGTTGTCGTCCACCTAAGAAACGTCGCGTATAACGTTTCTAGGACAATTGGAGAAGAATCATGGCAAGATATTTGGGTCCTAAGCTGAAGCTTAGCCGTCGTGAAGGCACTGACTTATTCCTTAAGTCTGGTGTTCGCGCGATCGATACCAAGTGTAAAATTGATAACGCACCAGGTGTACACGGCGCTCGTCGCGGTCGTCTATCTGAGTATGGCGTTCAGCTTCGTGAGAAGCAAAAAGTACGTCGTATGTACGGCGTTCTAGAAAAACAATTCCGTAACTACTACAAAGAAGCTGCTCGCCTAAAAGGCAACACTGGTGAAAACCTACTTCAGCTTCTTGAAGGTCGTCTTGATAACGTAGTTTACCGCATGGGCTTTGGCGCAACTCGCGCAGAAGCACGTCAGCTAGTTAGCCACAAAGCTATCCTAGTAAACGGTAAAGTTGTAAACGTTCCTTCTTTCAAAGTAGCGGCTAATGACGTTGTTTCTATTCGCGAGAAAGCTAAACAGCAAGCTCGTATCAAAGCAGCTCTAGAAGTTGCTGAACAACGTGAAAAACCAACTTGGATTGAAGTAGATGGTGGCAAGATGGAAGGTACATTCAAGCGTATGCCTGAACGTTCTGATCTATCAGCTGACATCAACGAACAATTGATCGTCGAGCTTTACTCTAAGTAAGGTTTAAACTAAAGAGAGGACACAATGCAGGGTTCTGTAACAGAATTTCTTAAGCCACGTCTAGTTGACATCGAACAAATCAGCTCGACTCACGCAAAAGTAACTCTTGAGCCATTAGAGCGTGGCTTTGGTCATACTCTGGGTAATGCACTTCGCCGCATCCTTCTATCTTCTATGCCAGGTTGTGCTGTAACAGAAGTAGAAATTGAAGGCGTACTTCATGAGTACAGCACGAAAGAAGGCGTTCAAGAAGATATTCTTGAAATTCTTCTAAACCTTAAAGGTTTGGCTGTGCGCGTTGCCGAAGGCAAAGATGAAGTGTTCATTACTTTGAACAAATCAGGCTCGGGCCCTGTGGTTGCAGGTGACATCACCCATGATGGTGATGTAGAGATCGCTAACCCTGAACACGTAATTTGTCACCTGACGGATGACAACGCTGAGATCGCAATGCGTATCAAAGTTGAACGTGGTCGTGGTTATGTTCCAGCTTCTGCGCGTATCCATAACGAAGAAGACGAGCGTCCTATCGGTCGCCTACTAGTAGATGCTACTTACAGCCCAGTAGACAAAATTGCCTACGCTGTAGAAGCAGCTCGTGTAGAACAGCGTACTGATCTAGACAAGCTTGTTATCGATATGGAAACAAACGGTACTCTAGAACCTGAGGAAGCAATCCGTCGTGCAGCTACAATCCTAGCTGAACAATTGGATGCATTCGTAGATCTTCGTGATGTACGAGTTCCTGAGGAGAAGGAAGAGAAGCCAGAATTCGATCCGATCCTACTGCGTCCTGTAGACGATCTTGAACTAACAGTTCGCTCTGCTAACTGTTTGAAAGCAGAAGCGATTCACTACATCGGTGATCTAGTACAACGTACTGAGGTTGAGCTACTTAAAACGCCTAACCTTGGTAAAAAATCTCTTACTGAGATTAAAGACGTACTTGCGTCACGTGGTCTGTCTCTGGGCATGCGCCTAGAAAACTGGCCACCTGCATCAATCGCTGAAGATTAATCGATACTAGTTAGAAGGATTAGGTCATGCGCCATCGTAAGAGTGGTCGTCAACTCAACCGCAACAGCTCACATCGCAAAGCGATGTTCAGCAACATGGCTAGCTCTCTAGTACGTCATGAAGTTATCAAGACTACTTTGCCAAAAGCAAAAGAGCTACGTCGCGTAGTTGAGCCTTTGATTACACTAGCTAAGACTGACAGTGTTGCTAACCGTCGTCTAGCATTTGCACGTACTCGTGACAACGAAGTAGTTGCAAAACTATTTAACGAACTAGGTCCACGTTTTGCTGCTCGTCAGGGCGGTTACACTCGTATCCTAAAAGCTGGCTTCCGTGCTGGTGATAAAGCTCCAATGGCTTACATTGAGCTTGTAGATCGCCCAGCTGCTGAAGAAGCTGCTGAGTAATCAGTTCGTAAGAACGAGAAAGCCGAGCATTAGCTCGGCTTTTTTGTATCTGTAATTCAGTAAACCTTTATATCCAGCCTGCATTTATTTCAACCCATGCAGACTGGCAATTTAAAAAGTGACTATCACTTGCGCTTATTTACTAGTATTCCACAACCCGCCCAACGAACTTAGAAGCCCTTCGCTAGCGCCTTGCTTGTTCAAGTAATCCAAGATTACTGGAGCAAACTGACTGATCATAGATGGGTCTAAACCTAACGTATCGAATGCACTTTTTACTGCACTGATATTCTCAATATTTCCTAGTAAGCTTTGTGCTCCTTGCAAGTTTGAAAGTCCAGGAATCAAAGACTGTAACTCACTACTATTTTCTTGCGAAAGCTGGCTTTGAGCCAAAGCGAGTAGTGCACCACTGCCTCCGGCTGCTTGCTCAGTGGATACTGGTAATTGGCTAGTTAGCATGTCTGTTAATGGAGACGACTCGGTGTTCAAGCTGCTGCCGACCATGTCCATCAGGCCACTTTCTTTACTTTTTTGAGTGACTGAATCTAAGAATGCGTGCGCACTACCAATGTTGATTGATAGGAGTGCTAGAGTTAGGAGTGTTTTACGCATAGTACCTCCAAAGGTTGAGCGTTTTTTAAAAGTGATTTTATTTTTAAAGGCTATCAGAGTGAAAGGTTCAGAGGTGAGAAAGTCTATTCAGTTTAGACAAAAAAACGGCGCTAGTGCGCCGTTTTATTTAATCATAATTGAAAATGGTTTCAATTAGATAATATCTAATAGTTCTACTTCGAAAACTAAAGCTGCAAATGGAGGGATAGCCGCACCAGCGCCACGCTCACCGTACGCAAGATCTTGTGGTACGTATAGCTTCCACTTAGAGCCAACAGGCATTAGTTGTAGTGCCTCTACCCAACCTTTGATTACACCTGTAACAGGGAATTCAGCAGGTTGACCGCGAGATACAGAGCTATCGAATACAGTACCGTCAGTTAGCTCACCGTGGTAGTGAACGCGAACTGAGCTTTCTGCTGTAGGAACTGCACCAGTACCTTCAGAAATGATTTCGTACTGAAGACCAGAGTCTAGAACGTTAACTTCAGGTCGTAGAGCGTTGTCTTTTAGGAACGCTTCGCCTTCTGCTGCCGCAATTTTTGCTGCTTCTTGGCGAGCTGTTTCTGCACGAGTGTGAAGTTCTTGTAGTGCTTTGTTGATTTCATCAATTTCGATTGATGGCATGTCACCAGTTAGTGCTGTTGCAATACCTGCTGCGATAGCATCAACGCTAAGACCTTCAAGACCAGAGCCTGCAAGTTGCTGACCCATTTGCAGACCAATGCCGTAGCTTGCTTTTTGTTCTGCAGTTTCAAATTTAATTTCAGACATGAATGTCGCTCTTATTAGGAGTGATAAAGGTAACAGGATATCAGTTTCGAGCTTAGGTTTAAATGATTGCGACTGAATGCTTAATTGAGGCGGCCAGGTTGTGACTTATCTCTTACTCCAAGTGAAATTTCTGCTAATTTAATCCCAATTCCATTTTAGTTTGGTGAAAAACATATACTCTCCGCGTCGGTATTTTTATACTGACCGTAGAAGTATTAAGGGACTCATTACAATGAATCGTCGCAGAAAGAAAAAGCAGCAAGTCGACTATGTCGAATTGGTTAAACAAAAATTCGCTGCTATCGACTGGAAGCAGCCGTTCAACAAAGAGCAATGGTTGGAGCGTATACAGCCTGTTAAGCAGTTTTGGTTGCGTCTGCCTAAATTTCATCAGCGTGCTTTGATGGTCTTAGTGCCATTGATTCTGGTACTCCTTGTTATTCCTTTGCCAAATAAAACAGATCAACCAGTTGAGCAGACTGAGGTCGATCATCAACGCGTAGCGATTGAGCTGAACGCGCAGAGTTTAAGCCAGCAGAGAACCTCTCAGAACTCTGGACCGAAATCTGAAGATTGGAAAGAGTACACGGTTAAAAATGGTGATACATTAGCGCAGGTTTTCAGAAGTAATCAGCTCTCTATGGCGGATCTTAGCGCTCTGGTCAAAATAGAAGGCAGTGATAAGCCGCTAAGCCAAATAAAGCAGGGACAGTTGATTCGCTTTAAGCTTAGTGACGAAGGCGAGTTAGATATGCTACAGCTGGAAAAAAGCGGGCGGTCCGTTATGTTTTTCCGTTTGTCGGATGGGACCTTTGGGCGTAACAAGTAAACGCTTCAAATGAAAAGACGCGAATATATCGCGTCTTTTTAGTTAGTTTTTTAATTCGATTAGTTTTCATAGTAACCAATCGAATTGAAACTTATAGCGCTACGGATTCTTTCCGCATATCCACATGAGGGATACCATCTTCAAGATAGCACTCTGAGATAACCTTGAATCCATGACTAGCATAAAACTGGATGAGGTGTTCTTGAGCACCTATATCTATTGTCTGTCCTGGCCATAATGTTTCGCATTGTGCCAAGGCCTTGTCCAATAACTTATGACCTAAGCCACCGCCTCGCGCGGTCTGCTTTGTCACCACTCGACCAATACTCACATTGTCATACGTAGTGCCTGCGGGCAGTAATCTTGCGCAAGCAACCAGTTCATCACCGTGATAGCCTATTAGATGATAAACGCCTTCCAGTGTGTCCTTACCATCAAGTTCAGGGTAAGGGCAGGTTTGTTCAACAACGAATACATCCACACGCAATTTCATCATTTCATACAGCTGTGTGGTTGTTAGCTGAGCAAAGGGCAAAGTAATCCAAGTGAGCATGTTGTTATCCGTAATGAGAATAGAGTGACTGACTTTACTTTGTTTTGAGCTCATACTCATTAACAAAGGTTAATTAGCACTGGTTTTCCCACCAAATCTGGTGATAATGTGCCCTCTTTCCATCTCACCTGAGGATATCCCCGTGAGCAAACAAACATTCGATCAAGTTGGGCTGAACCCAGCGTTACTCGCCACACTTGATTCCCTGAACTATACCCACATGACGCCAATTCAAGCTTTGAGCTTGCCTGCAATCCTAAAACATCGTGATGTCATCGGGCAGGGTAAAACGGGCTCAGGTAAAACCGCTGCATTTGGTTTAGGGGTTTTATCGAACCTCAACGTCAAACGCTTTCGTGTCCAGTCATTAGTATTGTGTCCAACACGTGAGCTTGCAGATCAAGTAGCGAAGGAAATTCGTACTTTAGGTCGCGGCATTCATAATATTAAAGTGCTTACTCTCTGCGGTGGGATGCCAATGGGGCCACAAATTGGTTCGTTAGAGCATGGTGCGCATATCCTAGTTGGTACTCCTGGTCGTATTTTGGATCACCTTGAGAAAGGCCGAATTGATCTTAGCGAACTGAATACCTTGGTGCTAGATGAAGCTGATCGCATGTTGGACATGGGTTTCCAAGACGCATTAGATGCAATCATCGATGCAGCGCCAAAGCAGCGCCAAACTCTACTTTTCAGTGCTACTTTTCCAGAGAAAATTGAGCAAATTGCGCAGCGTATAATGCAGACACCGGAAGTGATTAAGGTGGAATCGACGCATGATACCTCAAGCATTGCGCAGTACTTCTATAAAGTTGAAGGCTCGGAAGCACGTGATGAAGCGTTGGCGAATTTGCTGCTGACTCACCAGCCAGAGTCCGCGGTGGTTTTTTGTAATACCAAAAAAGAAGTGCAAAGTGTCGCAGATGAGTTGCATCACAAAGGATTCAGCGTTATCGATATCCATGGGGACTTAGAGCAGCGTGAACGCGACCAAGCATTGGTGCAGTTTGCTAACAAGAGTGTGTCTATCCTTGTTGCAACAGACGTTGCGGCGCGTGGCTTAGACGTTGATAATCTTGATGCTGTCTTTAACTTTGAGCTATCACGCGATCCTGAGGTTCATGTGCACCGTATTGGTCGTACAGGTCGTGCGGGTAGTAAAGGTTTAGCGTTTAGCTTTTTTGGTGAGAAAGACGGTTTACGTGTAGCTCGTATTGAAGAATACCTAGAGATGGACGTGGTACCAGCAACATTGCCTGCCAAATCAAATCAGCAGCCATACCAAGCGAAAATGGTGACGATTAACATTGATGGCGGTAAGAAACAGAAAGTACGACCGGGTGATATTTTAGGTTGTTTGACAGGAAAAAATGGTATTCCAGGCTCTCAAGTCGGAAAGATTCACCTATTCCCTGTGCGCGCTTATGTTGCCGTCGAAAAGTCTGTGGCTAAAAAGGCTCTACAAACCATTAGTAACGGCAAGATGAAAGGGCGCCAGTTCCGGGCGCGAATTCTTAAATAGCTCAAATAGCAGAGAAAAAGCTCTTCGTTTGAAGAGCTTTTTTCTTTTTTGAGTTTATTTGAGAGTGTGATCTTTGGTTAAGCGTGCTTTGATTCGACTCAAACTGATTGGCGTAATGCCCAGGTAGGCCGCAATTTGACTATCGGTAATACGTTGCTTTAAATCTGGGTAATGAGCGCAAAATAATTGATATCGTTCCTCTGGAGAGTAGAGCAACATAAAGCGTTCTTTATTCTCTTTATTAACCAGTTGGTTTTCGAGTAGCTTTAAGTAAATGGCGTGCTTTTCTGCTCGCCAGTGATGCAACGTTTCAATTGGCAAGCAAAATAGCTGACAAGCGCTCAGCGTTTCCAATAAGTAAGGCGAAGGTTGGTCCTTTATTATGCTCTCAAACCCGATAACCCAGTCCTTCTCCCAATAAAATTCTTTACTGAATTCTTTGCCGTGCTCCGTGAGATAGCTTGCGTGGCATAACCCCTCAATGATGAAGTAAAGGTGTGAGCTCAACTCCCCTTGGTGATTAAGAATGTGGCGTGTAGGCAGTTCGAGCAACTCACCATTTTCAATAAGTTGGTTTGCTTCTGTCTCTAAAAAGCCATGATTGACTAAGTCTGAAAAAAGATCGATGTGCATGTGATAACTCGGAAACGGTTTTCTTTATTTTAACGGGTTTTATTGATAACAAAAAAGCGGCTCATGAGAGCCGCTTAGTGTTGCTGTCAAATCAACCTTATTTATTCAGATCGATTTGATAAATTGCGAAACCAATGTCGTCTGTTGACACGCGTTTCATTGGGTATTGTCCTTTCTCTTTGATGAACTGCGCCGCTTTATCGCTAGGGGAGGTTTCGAAACGAATATCTAGCTTGTTATCGGACTTAATCGGTGCGAAAGACCAGTTGTTGTCAGCGCTTGGTGTCACTTCTCCTTTTTCTTCACTCACGCGAGAAATATAAGTGGCGACGACAGAGCGGTTTTCATCTGGTGCGTCAAATGCAATGAAATCTGGGCCTGTACCAGGGAAAGTATTGCTATAAGCACGGTAGTTATTGGTTGCGATGATGAAATCTTGCTTCGGATTGACAGGCTTACCATTGAACGTCAGATTCACAATGCGCTGAGAATCTGGATTAATCACTTTACAATCCGCATCGTACTTCGGCGGTTGGGTAACGTCGATTTGGTAGTTAACCCCATCAATAACATCGAAGTTGTACGTACGGAAATTATCCCAATCAATCAAAGATTGCGGTTTAGGATTGTTGATGTCGATGTGGTTGAATTGACCCGCACTGCACTCTAGCCATTCGCGAACTTCTTTACCTTTCACTTTCATCGCAACCAAGGTGTTTGGGTATAAGTAAAGATCGGCCGCATTACGGAAGGTGAGCTGACCGGATTCTACTTCTGTAAAGTTATTCGGATCGTTCTTACGACCGCCGACTTTAAATGGTGCTGCCGCACTCAGTACTGGAATGTCAGAAAGGTCTGGGTCGCCTTGAATAAAGCGTTCTACGTAGTCTTTCTGAGCAAGGTTAACGATTTGAATGGTGGGGTCGTCCTGCACTAATGCCAAGAAGCTGTACATGACATCATTTGCTTTGCCGATTGGTTGGTTTACAAATTCACGAGTGCCTTTGTGATCATCTTCTAACGCTTTCACAATATCTTCATCGGCTTTAGCTAATGACTTCTTATTTACTTTATCGAAGATAGGGCGTGCTTCTGCTTGGCCTTCGACGACTTGCCATCTGCCGTCTTTCTCTTTCAGCATCAAATCCATCACACCTACGTGACTTCCCCAGCGACCCGGCATCACGGACGTTACACCATTGATGGTCCCTTTATCTATATCAACACCAGGTAGGTTTGCGAAGTCTTTCCCTGGGAAGACTGCGTGAGAGTGGCCAAAAGCAATTGCATCAATACCTTCAACTTCTGTGAGGTAGTAAACAGAGTTTTCAGCGCCTAGCTTGTATGGATCAGTAGAAATGCCCGAGTGTGGAATCGCCACAATCACGTCTGCGCCTTCTTTCTTCATTTGAGGAATCAGTTTCTCTGCTGTTTCCTTAATGTCTTTAGCAAAGACTTTGCCTTCTAAGTTCTTCTTATCCCACACCATAATTTGTGGTGGTACAAAGCCGATGTAACCCACTTTTATTTGATGCGCTTCGCCGTTTGTGTCTTTAAATGTGTGAGTTTTGATGAGGTAAGGCTTGAAGTAATGCTCACCGGTTTGTTTATCAAATACGTTTGCATTGATGTAAGGGAAGTTTGCACCCTTCAACGTCGTTTGTAGGAAATCTAAGCCATAGTTGAACTCATGATTGCCAATGTTGCCCACATCGTAGTCTAGCTGGTTCATCGCTTTGTAGACTGGGTGCACGTCGCCGGGATTAATCCCCTTTGCCGCCATGTAATCGCCCATTGGGCTGCCCTGAATTAAATCACCGTTATCTACTAGTACCGTGTTTTCTGTCTCGGACTTAGCTTGTTTCACTATTGTCGCTGCGCGACTTAAACCGATTTGCTGTGATGGTTGGTCTTTGTAGTAATCGTAATCCATCACGTTGGTGTGAATGTCGGTGGTTTCGATAATACGAAGCTTGATGGTATCGGCCATTGTTGGGCCAGCAAGCGTTAGCATGCCACTTAATACTGCGAGGGAAATAGGATGAACTGCCACTTTCATTTGGTGCTCCAATTCAATGATAAGGGGAAATCGTACTGCGTAATGTATCAAACACAGGTGCAACTCGATGATAAAGATACAGAAAACTGTGAACATTAATCAGTTTACTGAACCTTATTCATATTAACCGCCGACTTTTTCACGCTTTTGAATGAGACCAAACAAAAACTTCTTAGCAGATTTTTGAATAAAAAATGAAATTTTAGAATTTCAGGTAATATAAACGCCCCGCCATAATGCTTGCATAACGATATCAATGGACGATGAGCAAGCACATGGCAACGAACGATTCAGTCACTTCTTTTCCTAAACCAAAGCCCCGGTTAGTTTCTGACAACCCAGTCGCTGGTGTTACTCGTTTTGCAAAGCAATCGCTACAGCCTGGTGAAGTCGCCTTAGTAGGTGCAGGACCAGGCGATCCTGAACTTCTGACGGTGAAAGCACTGAACTGCTTGCAGCAAGCTGACGTGGTTTTGTACGACTACTTGGTGTCTGAAGAAATCATGGCATTGATTCCAAGCGATACGATTTTGGTGTGCGTTGGGAAGCGAGCTGGGCATCACAGTGTGCCGCAGGAGAAGACGAATCAGCTTTTGGTGGATTTTGCCAAGCAGGGCTACAAAGTAGTGCGCATTAAAGGTGGGGATCCGTTTGTATTTGGTCGTGGTGGTGAAGAGTTAGAAGTGCTTGCTGATGCCGGCGTTCGTTTTCAAGTTGTCCCTGGCATTACCGCAGCAGCTGGCGCAACCGCTTATGCTGGTATTCCACTGACTCATCGTGATTATGCGCAATCGGCCATCTTTGTGACTGGCCACTTGAAAGAAGAAAGTGATGAGATGGATTGGTCCACGTTGGCGCGTGGGAATCAGACTTTAGTGATCTACATGGGGCTGATGAAATCACACTATATTCAGAATCAACTCATTAAGCATGGCCGTTCAGCGTCGACTCCGATTGCCATTATTGAGCGTGGCACGCAGATTCAACAAAAAGTATTTACGGGAGAACTCTCCCAACTCTCTGATTTATCGAAGGAAGCACAATCGCCATCTTTGATTGTTGTCGGAGAGGTAGTGCGGCTGTCTCAAAAGTTAGACTGGTTTTTGTCTAGTACTGAATTCAACAAAAGTGCTATTGCCAACTCCATATAATTTCAGACCAAAGATTAGAGACGTAATGCGCCTTCAAGCTTAAAAAGGAAATACAAAAC
Source organism: Vibrio sp. 1580 (assembly GCF_033340055.1). Lineage (NCBI taxonomy): Bacteria > Pseudomonadati > Pseudomonadota > Gammaproteobacteria > Vibrionales > Vibrionaceae > Vibrio > Vibrio sp. 1580. The sequence continues at coordinate 88,577 of NZ_JAWOVT010000006.1, read as the reverse complement.
ATGGACCAACAACGTTTAACTCACCTTAAACAACTCGAAGCGGAGAGTATCCACATCATCCGTGAAGTTGCGGCTGAGTTTGATAACCCAGTCATGATGTATTCGATTGGTAAAGACTCATCAGTGATGCTGCACCTTGCGCGTAAAGCTTTTTACCCAGGTAAGATTCCATTTCCATTGCTGCATGTTGACACCGATTGGAAGTTCCGCGAGATGATTGAATTTCGTGATCGCACCGCGGCCAAATACGGTTTTGAGCTTTTGGTACATAAGAATCCAGAAGGTCTAGCCATGGGCTGTAGTCCGTTTGTTCATGGTTCTTCTAAGCACACTGACATCATGAAGACTCAAGGCTTAAAACAAGCGCTGAACAAGTACGGTTTTGATGCGGCCTTTGGTGGTGCGCGCCGCGACGAAGAGAAATCACGGGCGAAAGAGCGCGTGTATTCATTCCGCGATAAGAACCATACATGGGATCCTAAAAACCAACGTCCTGAGCTATGGAAGACGTACAACGGCCAGGTCAATAAGGGTGAGAGCATTCGTGTATTCCCGCTGTCTAACTGGACTGAGCTTGATATCTGGCAATACATCTATTTAGAAAACATCGAGATCGTGCCGCTTTACCTCGCGGACAAACGCCCAGTTGTTGAACGCGATGGCATGCTGATCATGGTTGATGATGATCGTATGGAGCTTCAACCGGGTGAAGTGATTGAAGAGAAGAGTGTGCGCTTCCGTACCCTTGGTTGTTATCCATTGACTGGGGCCATCGAGTCTGAAGCAAACACTTTAACTGGCATTATCGAAGAGATGCTGGTGGCAACGTCGAGTGAGCGCCAAGGCCGAGCGATCGACCACGATCAGTCAGGATCGATGGAGCTTAAGAAACGTCAAGGTTACTTCTAAAGGATCTAAGGAAAGATAATGAACAGTGCAGTTGAAGCTCAATTAGCCGAGCTTGGTATCGAAGGCTATTTAACACAACACCAGTACAAGTCGTTACTTAGATTCTTGACTTGTGGCTCGGTGGATGACGGTAAAAGTACATTAATCGGTCGCTTACTCCATGACTCAAAACAAATTTATGAAGATCAGCTAGCGGCAGTGCACTCAGACAGCCAACGTGTGGGCACCACGGGTGAAAAACCTGACCTTGCGTTGTTGGTCGATGGCTTACAAGCTGAGCGCGAGCAGGGGATCACGATTGATGTGGCTTACCGCTATTTCTCGACGCAGAAACGTAAATTCATCATTGCAGATACTCCTGGACACGAGCAGTACACACGTAACATGGCTACAGGCGCATCGACATGTGACTTAGCTGTGATTCTGGTTGATGCACGTAAGGGCATTCTCGATCAAACTCGTCGTCACTCTTTCATTTCCAACCTGTTGGGTTTGAAGCACTTTGTTGTGGCGATCAACAAGATGGACTTAGTGGATTACTCCCAAGAGCGCTTTGAAGAGATCCGCGATGAGTATCTGAAGTTCTCTGAGAATCTGACAGGGGATATTGATATTCAAATCATCCCGATCTCAGCGCTTGAAGGGGACAATGTGGTGGATAAAGGCCAAAACCTGACTTGGTTTAAAGGCCCATCATTGCTTGAGCTTCTTGAAACGGTCGATGTGGATCAAGAAAAAGGCGCGGGTGAATTCCGCTTCCCTGTGCAATACGTTAATCGTCCTAACCTCGATTTCCGTGGTTTTGCGGGGACCATTTCTTCTGGTTCGATCAAAGTCGGTGATGCCATTAAAGCATTGCCATCGGGTAAAACGTCAACTGTGGCACGTATTGTGACCTTTGATGGTGATATCGAAGAAGCTCGTGCCGGATTAGCTGTCACTCTGACGCTAAGCGATGAGATCGATATTAGCCGTGGCGATTTGATTGTTCTAGATAATGCTCAAGTGGAAACCACAAACCATTTGCTTGCCGATGTGGTGTGGATGACAGAGCAACCCCTGCAACCGGGTCGTGACTATGACATCAAAATCGCAGGTAAGAAAACCGTAGGTCATGTTGAAGCGATTCGTCATCAATATGACATTAATAATCTCTCGACTCATAGCTCGGCAGAGCTGCCATTGAATGGTATTGGTTTGTGTGAATGGTCTCTTAATGAGTCAGTCGCGCTGGACAATTATCAAGACTGTGCAGATACCGGTGGCTTTATCATTATCGATCGTCTGACAAACGTGACGGTTGGTGCTGGCATGGTTAAAGAGAGCCTCGCCGTGGTTGAGCGCGATTTGACGGACATCTCTGCGTTTGAAGTTGAGCTTAATGCGCTTGTCCGTAAACACTTCCCACACTGGGAAGCAAAAGACGTCAGCCAGTTTCTGAAAAAGTAACTGGCTCACCCAAGTACGATAATTTCAGGCACTGTTTGCTGTTGTACTTGGGGTGTCGCTACCTAACTGAATTGCGAAATGTCGTTAGGTATTCTCCTAATACCAGAATGCTTCGGTGGAGCCCAAGAAACCGAGCATTCTGATGTTCTTTTCGCTTGCGCTGATTTTTGTCTGTTTGCTCGTTTGTCGGTGATTCATGGATAAATGAGTCGTTGTTGTGCCCTTTAGGGCTATTTGGTAAGGAAAGGCTATGTGGGAACAAGGGTTTGTGTTAGCGATTTTGCTTGGCATTATCACTTGCTTGCTTGTCACGAAAATTAAGCCTAGTTATGTCTTTGCGGGTGCCGCTTTTATTGCATTCATGGCTGGGATGATGGATTCAGCCACTATCGCATCCAATTTTACCAACTCTTCATTGTTAACCCTGGTTCTATTGATTCTTGCATCCTGTGCTCTAGAAAAAACACTGCTGATCAGTTGGGTGAGCCGAAGTATCTCTGAGGGCCAGTTAGGCAGCGTGATTGCTAAGCTCGGTGTATCGACAGCCTTGCTCTCTTCATTTACGAATAATACCGCTGTGGTTGTCTCATTGATTGGGGCGATTAAGCGTAATCAGCAGCATGCACCTTCGAAATTACTTATTCCCTTGTCTTACGCCGCCATTTTTGGTGGCACATTAACTTTGATTGGTACGTCGACTAACTTAATCATCAACAGCTTTGTCGAAGACGCAGGCTTACCGAGCCTGAGCTTTTTTACACCCACGATGATAGGTTTGGCTGTGCTGGTGGGAGGGATGCTGATTCTTATCCCGCTCAGCTACTTGCTACCGAATTATGATGATCAAAACCAAGAAGATTTACCTTACTTTCTTGAGTCTCGCGTTGAGCCAGGCTCACCGCTAGTTGGGCGTACGATCAGCGAGAATAATTTACGTGCGCTGCGCAAACTGTTTCTTGCAGAAGTGGTGCGCGATGGTGTTACTGTTTCTTCTGTGGGACCGGATTTTGTGCTCAATGCAAAAGACCGCCTGTTATTTTGTGGCGATGTTGAGAGCGTCGCGACCCTGCAAGAAATTCCGGGCCTCAAGTTGTTTGGTCAGCAGCACTTAAATGGGCAAAACTTTATCGAAGTTGTGGTGAGCTCGTCGGCGACATTTTGCTACAAAACCCTCAAAGAGAGCCGATTCCGCGACCGATTCGATGCCGTTGTTGTGGCGATTCGCCGAGGCCACGAACGCCTAGAAGGTGGCTTGGGTAGTATTGCCTTAGCGCCAGGAGACACGTTAGTTCTGGTTCCAGGAAAGCGTTTTGAGTCTGAACGCCGAGCTCATCGTAAAGAGTTTGTTTTAGTGCATGACTTGGACTCTAGCGCTCGGCTTGATACGAATAAGTCTTCCATTGTATTACTGGGCTTTGCAGCCGTAATTGGATGCGCTCTATTAGAGTTAGTACCGATTATTAAAGGTCTAGCTGTGTACCTTATCGCGCTTATTGCGTTTGGTATTGTGCAGATTTCAGAACTGCGCCGCCGTTTTCCGATCGATATCGTCGTGATTGTCGGTTCCGCTTTGTCTATTGCTCAACTGATGATCTCTTCTGGATTGTCAGAAAGAATGGGAGTGATGTTTATTGAAGCGTTTAATGGCTGGGGAGTATTTGGTGCCTTGGTGGCGACTTATATCATGACATTGGTACTCACTGAATTGGTGACAAACAATGCCGCGGCTGCGCTTTCTTTTCCTATCGGCTATAGCATGGCGGTGGGTTATGGCGTGGATCCGATGCCATTCATCATGGCGGTTTTGTTCGGCGCGAGTGCGAGCTTTATCTCTCCCTACGGTTACCAAACTAACCTGCTGGTGTACAGCGTAGGAAATTACAAATTGACCGACTACGTGAGAATTGGAGTGCCAATTTCGATTGTGTACTCTGTATTAGTACTTACTTTGATCCCGGTCTTTTTCCCGTTTTAATTCCGATATTTACAAGGATACGTTATGACTGCCGAAACGACGGTAAAAGATGAAAACATTGTTTGGCACCAGCATTCGGTTGATAAACAGTTTCGTGCTGAATTAAAGAAGCAAAAACCTGCCGTATTGTGGTTCACTGGTTTATCTGGAGCGGGTAAATCAACCGTAGCAGGGGCGTTGGAAAATCGCCTTGCAGCATTGGGTTACCACACCTATTTATTGGATGGTGACAATGTACGGCATGGTTTGTGTAGCGATTTAGGTTTTTCTGAACAGGACCGTCGCGAGAACATTCGTCGCATTGGTGAACTGGCGAAGTTGATGGCAGATGCGGGTTTAATTGTTCTGTCGGCGTTTATTTCACCGCATCGTGCAGAGCGGAAGTTAGTGCGCGATTTATTGCCAGAAGGCGAGTTTATTGAAGTGTATGTCAATGCATCTCTAGAGGTTTGCGAAGGTCGAGATCCTAAGGGTTTATACCGTAAAGCCCGTGCGGGAGAGATTCCTAATTTCACTGGTATTGATTCGGAATATCAAGCGCCAGAGAACCCTGAAATCGATTTGCCCGCAGGAGAAAAGAGTGTCGAGGAGTTGGTGGGTTTGTGCTTAATCGATCTTAAACAACGCGGTGTGATCCGATAAAAAAGCATTTAGATCATAGGTGACCTAAAGCTCTTTGAGCGGCTGGAGAAGTATTTGGATCATAGGTGGTCAAATGCTTCTCCAACTGGCTAGACAGTATGATGAACCGTACTTTTAGCTTCACTATGGACACTAAATCTATGATTTAACAGTGCAAGCATTTGATCGTAGTATTCGGCATGTGGTTTGTTTCCGAGCAAGGTACAGAGCTCATTGCCTGTGGGTGTGAAGCGGTAATATAAAAGGCGGACACCTTTACTGTTTACGTTCAGCGACAAGTTTTTACCTTGGTAGGTGAGGACCAACGGTGTCTCGATACTAATTTCGCCAGATTCAAGTTCGGCACTGTGCAGCAGCCCTAATTCAATTAAGAGCAACAAGCTTGAATACGGCAGTTGAAAACTTCCCATATTTAGGCTGTTGGCGACGTCTCGCTTGCCGAAGCTAAATATGCCTCCTTGCGCTTTGTAACCAATCAGCAGTTTTCTGCTGTGATCCCCTCCAAAACTGCACGCTAAAGAGGCGGCTCTTTGCAGAGTTTGTGCTTCCTTTGGTGACATATCTTTGAGGGTTTTCAACGCTTTCATGGATGTTGAACCCGGATTGGTCACTTCACGCTTCATCACTTGAGCCCATAGCTTTTGCATCGCGCTGTTATGGATGTCTTGAGCCATCTCAAAAAATCGATGCAACCAATCTTGGTCTGGCTCTCCCGCTGTCTCATCTCGGCATGAACTGTGCGCTAATTTTAAAATCTGTTCTAAGTTTTTTTGTCGCTGTTCTTGGCGTCTTTGCTCTCGCAATTGGGCTCTTTCAAACGCAGATTTGGCTGGCGGTTCGGTTTGCAGTAAGGCGTCAAGACCGTGTATTTGGGCAATGGTTTTTACCTTACTAGCACTGTCTTTTATGTAGCCTTGTTTCTTTTCTTGTTGCGTATTTTTTTTTGTGTCTGACTGATGTTCGATGACAACAGGTTGCTTTGTCGGGTCTGCCATTCGTTTTCCTACCAAGAACTGCGCGGTTCGCACGTTTAAATTTACACCTTATCTGACCAAGCGACCAGACAGGAGTTCTCAGTTTTTGAACGAATAGGGCTATTCAAAATGATAATGAGTTGTTAAAATTGTTATCGTTATTTTGGAGGGGCTATGAAGTTCTCAGAAGCAGGTAAACTCAAAAAGCACCTGTCGATAGCGTTTCTTTTGGTTATTTATGTGGGCGTGTTAGCGTATTTATCTCGTTATATCGTGTAGCACAAAGCTAAAAAAGGCGCCAGTGTGACGCCTTAGGTGTAGCGAGGCTTATCGACGACTTAAATTACATATCGTCGTAGGCTTCTATTTCTGATCCCTCAATAACGTAAGCCGTTTCTGCCAGTTCGTGGTTTATCGTCTCGGTTTTCAACGTTCCAACCACATATATAACATCCCACAACTCTTGAACAGGCGCGCCTTTCGGAAACTTCACGTAAATGATCTGGTTTGGAGGCGGTGGTGGCACGTGAATACAAGCTCCAAAATATGGCACCAATAAAAATTCGGTGACGGTATCGGCATCACCTTCAAGTGGGATAACAAACCCCGGAATTTTAACTTGGCTTCCGTTCAGTTCTGGTCGAACGTTACCAATCTTGGACTGCTGGGCTGCGCCACCACTGTGATCAGATGCGGGCATGCCTATACTGTCGAACAATTTACGCTCTTTTTCTGGAACAAGGTCAATCCAGTCAAGCTTTAATGGTTCTTCGCTGGCCATAACAGGCGCTGTGAATGCGACGACCAGCAAGCAACTTGCGAGTATTTTTTTCCACATTTTATTAAATCCTTATTGTCATTCCGTCACTCAGTGACTGTCGGTAGGCGCGGAGTGCGGGAATGAAACCAATCACAATACCAGCGCATTGTACGAAACCTAATAGCATCCACTCATAAGTAGATAAGATGCTTAAGGTGAGATGTATTCCATAGTGCTGTTGGATGATCGGCTGCGCGATAGTAAGAATGGCATACAGCCCAGTAACGCCAGTAATAATACCAGCAGCAGTGAGCAAGCTGGCTTCACTAATTAATAGTGAGAAAACATGACGAGGCCTTGCTCCCATGGCTCGCAAAATCGCCATTTCACGGCGGCGTTCCTGTAGGCTAGTTAATAGACTGCTTAACATACCTAACAACCCTGCGATCACGACAAAACCAGATACTGCCATTAGGGCTTGCTCTGCAACCGACATCATTCCCCATAACTCATGCAACGCAACGCCGGGCATAATGGCGCTGAGCGGCTCTTTGGGGTAGGTGTTAATTTGTCTTTGCAGGGCGAAAGTTTGAATACGAGATTTCAAACCAACGAGCATAGCGGTAATTTGTTTGGGCTGAAAGTCTCTGTTTTTGAGATCTTGTGCCTTGGGTGTCGGGCCCAAACGCGCACCACTTTCCCATCCGACGTGAATGGCTTCGATGGCTTCCAATGATACATGGACAGTTTTGTCGACTGGTGTTCCTGTAGGTGCAAGGATACCGACAACTTTAAATGGCAGATTGTCATGACGGCTAAAGCCAACGTCGCTAATGCCGTGGGCAATGATGATTTCGCTACCGATATCATAACCAAGTTGTTTAGCGACATCAGAACCTAGCACGGTTTCAAATAAACCATTGAATTCTCTGCCCTTGCTAAATGTTAGTGGTTGCTTACTTCCAAACTTGTAATGCTCAAAGTAACTGTGATTGGTTCCCATAACTCGGAAGCCTTTATGCGAGTCGCCAAGCGAGATTGGAATAGCCCAATCGACTGAACGATGATTGGCAAACTCTTGGTAGCTTTTCCAATCGATGTTGTTGGTCGCATTACCAATACGAAACACAGAATAGAGCAATAGGTTCACTTGCCCAGAGCGTCCACCAATAATGAGGTCAGTGCCTGAAATTGTATTGGCGAAGCTATCCTTCGCTTGAGTTCGGATACGCTCGACGCCCAAGAGGAGTACCACTGAAATCGCAACGGTCATGATGGTTAGAATTGCCGTCGCTTTGCGGTTCATCAAGCTTTTCCAGGCGAGCTTTACAACAGCACTCATGATATGGCTCCTAGGCTAGATACTTGATTAATGTCGGGTAGATTGAGCGTGCGATCGAATAAGGGTTCGAGTGTTGGGTCGTGGCTAACGAATACCAGTGTGGCATTGGCTTGATTCGCTTGCTCCATAAGGAGCTCAATAAATGCTTTACGATTGTCATAGTCTAAAGCTGAGGTTGGTTCGTCAGCGATCACTAACTCTGGATGTCCTATCAGAGCTCGAGCCGCAGCCACACGTTGTTGTTGACCAATACTCAATTCAGAGACAGGGCGTGTATGAAGCTCGTTTGGCAAGTGCAGTCGTTCTAGTAGGGCCTGAGCCTGTTCATTTAATGTTTGAGATGAGGCACCTAAATGGGCACGGTCACGTCGTATTTTACTGAACTGACATGGCAATAATACGTTTTCAAGTACGTTAAGGTACGGCAATAAATTGAACTGTTGAAAGATGTAGCCAATATGATTGGCGCGAAAGCGGTCTCTCTGACTGGCACTTAAACTAGCAAGGTCAGTATCGAGTACAGATAGAGAGCCTGAAGTTAATGTGTTAATCCCCGTCAACAAAGCGAGCAAGGTCGATTTACCGCAGCCACTTGGACCTTTGATAAACACATGCTCGCCTTGTGTAATGTGTAATTTGGGGATGTGGATGGTTGGGTTGGTTGAACCGGGCCAGAAAAATTGGGCATCCTCTAGCTCGACAACATTTGGTGTGGTTTCAGTCATATTAAATCACCAAAGCTGTGGCGTGTAAGTGGGTACTCACACGCCACTCGTGTTATTTGATTACGATTTGGGTGTTATCTTTGCTTAATTTAATTGCTGATTGCATGGTATCAGTGAATATATTGACGCTGATGGACTCTGTAGTTGGGAATTGGTTAAACCAATCGGTTTGGATTTGGCTAAGCTGATTAACTTGTTCGCAATTGAAGCGATATTGCACCGAAAACTCACCGTGACCGCCATGATCGTGCGCCTCATCATGATCGTCATGGTGGTCATGTTTATCATGATGTTCATTATGATCATGGTGTTCGTGTCCTTCATGATCGTGATGTGCATGGTCATCATGGTCGTGCTCACTATGATCATGTTCCTCATGAGTTTCGCTTAGGTTGTGGCTCACGTAAGCTTCTTCAACATTACAATCAGCTTGTGAGTTAATAGCGAACAATGCGTTGCTGTCTTCGAGTGTAGCGACGGCTTGTTTAAGCGCTTGCTCTTGTTGTGCGTTTTCTGGAGCATGTTCGAAACCCACAACATCAGCTCCAGGAGCTGTGATCTCTACTAACAGATCTTTGCCATCTTGGGCGATATTAAACTCGACGTGACCATGCACATGAGCACCATGCTGGCGGTATTCGTTTGCATTCGCTGCTGTCGATAAAGTGAGGCCAATAGCAAGGGCTAAAACGTGTTTTGATGACATTGTATTTTTCCTAATTTTACTGGCATTAACCAAAGGCGGTATTGCTCAGATTCGAGTTTCACTAAGTTATTGTTCCTGACACACTAGGTGCGGAAATGAACTCAATAATTTTGAGTGTGGAATAGTTTGGAAATTAAGCAAAATAAGGAGGGGCACGAGCAGCGCCAAGAACTTCTTCGCCGTACACGAGATGCAAAAAAACATGATGATGCTGGGCGCGCGTAAAAGTCGGTGTAGAGAGGGTAGGTTGTACCTTTGCTATACCGTGCTGAACACCAGAAAATAATTGGCAATGATGATGGGTATGATGGTCGGGCGTCAGATCGACTTGATGGAGTACAACCGCAAAGTTCCAAGCGATCAGCAACGCAACACTGAAAAATAAAGCAGTGCGATACCAATATCTTAGTGTTTTTTGCTGGTGGTGGTACATCTGAGCTCCTCTTACCGACTGTTATAATATAACACCCATAATGAATAAAAGTTCACTCTTTTGTTGGCTAGCAGAAAAATTTAACTCCACACATACGTGCCGAAAAATATTGGTAATACTCTCTGTGGAAGTGTCGCACTTATAAAGAGCAGAGTTGTCACTGCCCATGCTTCTAATCAAATTCATATAGCTCCTTACAACAAGAACAAGGAGCCATTCAATGAAGCTAGATGTTCTGTTTAATAAGCTCAATGACTTTTGTTATCTCATCTTGCTCAAGTGCGCCCTCTTTGACAAACAGAACTTTGCCCGTTTTGTCTTGAACAATAATGGCCGAGCTTTCTTCTTTCAGGTCCCAAGTATTGGCAACTACGCCATTTTCATCAAGAACCATGGATGACCAAGGAAACTCTTTTTTGCTGTCTTGAGCTGAAGACTTCACGAAAGAGCCTGTCCCCCAAATTGCATCATCTTGGTTGATGATAGTCGTCGTCTGGTAGCTTTCTTGTGGAAAATTTGCCGCTGTTATTGCCGACATTAAAGGGGCATTCATCTCTTTTGAACTGCTACGGCCTGCGATGGCTTGAATAACACGAACTTTGCCTTGCATATGTTGAGTTGCCCAGGGTTGGTATGCAACGCCTTCGCCTTGTAAAACAATCTCGCCGTAAGCGGCAACATTGACAGGAGGAACGCTTTTTCCTACTGATAAGTTGTGTGCAAAGGTCAAGCTTGGCGTTAAGGCCAGTAGTAGAGGTAGGAGAGTCTTAGTTTTCATATTGTTATATTCCGTACGAGGTTTGGAAGCTTCCAGTATATATCCAGATCTTAGAAATTTGTAGGACCGTTTATAACATTTATTTAACGTATGGAGTGGTGTAATCTTGCGTTATATTTAGAATTTGCTAAAATGAGTTCCGTCGCAAATTGCGCATTAAGATTGCAGAGGAAAAATAAGCAATCCGTGTTTTCTCAAAGGAATTGAGGTGAGTTATGCTACGTGAGTTTGCTGTATATCGACCATTACAAGTGGCCCGTTTTGTTAAAACGTTGTTCAAAGGTCAGTTTTTTATTGTCGGGGTTGGTTGTTTTCAGTTCGACAATGGCAAAGTGTTACTACCTGACGTCAACGATCATAAAAGGCTCACCATCTTTAAAGAAGTCAACCAAGTGATAGCATCATTATCGGCTTAGTTAGCTTGGTACCCACTTAGATTTAGAAAAGAGCGACCATATCGGTCGCTCTTTTTGATGCTGGTTAGGTTTATCCTTGGAGGCTTGGTGGGAAGCAAACTCCCGTTCCTCCGATGCCACAGTAACCATCAGGGTTTTTCGCCAAATATTGCTGGTGGTAGGTTTCCGCAAAGTAATACGGACCTGCTGGTTGTATTTCGGTGGTGATGTTCGCGCGTTGCTCTTCTTGCAGTGCTTGTTGATACAAGAGTTTCGATTTCTCTGCGCTCTCGAGTTGCTCCGTCGAATAAGTGTAAATTGCAGAACGATATTGAGTACCTAAGTCGTTACCTTGACGCATTCCCTGAGTTGGGTCGTGTTTTTCCCAAAAAACAGCCAGTAGCTTTTCTAATGAGATGACGCGTTCATCGAAAACGACTCGTACGACTTCTGTATGACCCGTTTTACCTGTACAGACCTCTTCATAGGTGGGATTGGGTGTATATCCCCCAGCGTAACCGACCGAAGTGGATACAACGCCGTCGAGTTGCCAAAATACGCGCTCAGCGCCCCAAAAACAGCCCATTCCGAGCAAAATCTGCTGTTGGTGTGACGCAAGAGGCGCCTTTAGGTTAGATTTATTTACAAAATGATGATCGTCAACCTGCATTGGTTGATCTCTACCTGGCAAGGCATCTTCTATACTGATCAATGTTTGTTTGTTGAGCATGGTATTTGTCCTTCAATACGTGTCTTAAATTTGCGAACTTTTTCATTTCGTCTGTATCTGATGCTGTGATGACATAGACCGCGTTAAACCTATTAATATTACAGACTTAGAATCTAATTGGCGTTATCATTATTTACGTTTACTTAACCTCATTCAGCCATAAAAGCATGATAAAAAAAGCTCTCCCCACCATTGTTGGCCTGTTTGCCTTTTCTCATGGTGCCTATGCCGATGTTTCTTTGACTTTGAAAGGCATTGATGGCGCTTTAGAAGAGAATGTCAGTGCGTATCTATCATCTATTCCAGAGAAGGATTACTCCACTTCTCTGCGTTTTCAAGCGAGATTAGATCAAAGTATCACTGAAGCGCTTAACGCGCTTGGGTATTATCATGCAAAAATTTCATACTCTATTCCTGAAGCGAATGATGAGTTAATTGTGCTCATCAAGCCGGGCTTGCCAGTGAAAGTGAAAGTCATGGATGTGGTCATCACTGGAGAGGCCAAGGACGATGAAGAGTTTGCAAAACTTATTGAGAGCTCTCCGCTCAAAGTTGGCCAAGTTTTGAATCAAGGCCAATACGACAGCCTTAAGTCAGGCATTCGTAACTTGGCGCTTCAGCGTGGTTACTTCAATGGTGAGTTTACGCTAAGTCGATTAGAGGTTATCCCTGATCTGAACGAAGCTAATGTCCGTTTGCACTACAGCAGTGGAATACGTTTCAATTTTGGCGACGTTTCTTTTATTGGCAACCACATCTGGGAAGACCGTGTCGCATCACTACAACCTTTTAAAGAAGGGGACCCATACAACGTTTCGAAGCTGGGCGAGTTTAACCAGAAGCTATCAAATACGGAGTGGTTTTCCTCAGTTTTTGTTGAGCCTGAATTGGATAGGCTTGATGATGGCCGAGACTTGCCAATTAAAGTGTCTTTATCTCCTGCTTCGAAGAATCAGATCGAGACGGGTATTGGTTACTCAACGGATGTCGGCGTTCGAGGAACGTTGAAGTGGAAGAAACCTTGGGTGAGCTCCCGAGGACACAGTTTCAACACTGCTTTATCCCTATCTAAGCCAGAGCAAACCGTGACTGCTTCTTACAAAATTCCTTTAGAAGATGTCGCTAACGATTATTATCAAGTTCAATATGGGCTTAAAAACCTAGACAACCGTGACACGCAGAGTATCGAGTCTAACCTTGCAGTGGAACGTCATTGGTTAGCAGACGGTGGTTGGCATAATACCGTTTATGTTCGTCATTTGTACGAGAGCTTTACGCAAGGTTTACAAGATGATGAATTCAACTTCGTACTTCCAGGTGCGACATTTTCTCGGACTAGGGTTCGAGGGGGCAATATGCCAATGTGGGGAGACAAGCAAAGCATCACTATTGAGTATGGTGATACCGCTATGCTTTCTGAAACTAGAGTGCTCCGCTTAATTGGCTCGACTTCTTGGATTCGTGGTATTGGAGAGAATCATCGTGGTTTGTTCCGCTTAGAAGGTGGTGCGAATATTACCGATGAACTTGAAAAGCTATCACCGTCGCTGCGTTTCTTCGCAGGTGGTGACAATAATATTCGTGGTTACGGCTATGAATCTATTTCACCTGTGGATGAGAGTGGTGCTTTGACGGGTGGTAAATACATTGTTAGCAGTACATTAGAATACCAATATCGTGTTTATGGAAACTGGTGGGCTGCAACGTTTTACGATATTGGTGATGCGTTTAATGAAACACCAGATTGGAAATCAGGTGCTGGTGTTGGTATCCGCTGGGCGTCTCCGGTGGGCCCTGTTAGTTTTGATTTTGCATGGGGGTTGGATGCAAAACCAGAACGAGAGTTTCGTATCCACTTCTCATTGGGGCCTGAGCTATGATCAAAATGATGTTTAAGTGGACCAAATGGCTGTCGCTCAGTTTGATTGGTCTATTGCTGTTGCTCATCATTATTGTCGCGACAGTTTTGTTTACCCACCCAGGCCTCAAATTTGCCTTGTGGGGAGCTGAAAAAGCATTACCACAATTGCAGATTGAAAAAGTGCAGGGTTCATTGTTTCCTCGCTTCGAACTGCATAACGTCAGTTTTGTCGATGAGTCTTTGAATATCGACGCCAAAGTCGAGCGTTTAGCTTTGGCAGTGAACTTCCGCTGTTTCTTTGACCCTAAGGTCTGTGTCGATGAGTTAAGACTGCAGGGGCTTGACTTTAAGATGCCAGAGCTACCGCCAGCAAGCGAGGAGCAAGAGGAAGCACCACCACTGCGTTCTATCAGTACGCCAGTGCCAATTTTTGTTAATAAAGTCAGCTTTAATGACATCAATGTCAATGTGCTGGGTAATCAAATTGATTGGCAAACGTTCTCGACCGCTTTGTCGATGCAAGGCGATCGTTTGGTGATCGCACCAACTGCGTTGAAAGACATTAATGTTGCGCTCGCACCAAGTGAAGCGGCCCCAGAAGCGGTTGTTGAAGAGCCGAAAGAAGCCGATGCTACGCCGCAAGATATTGTGTTACCCGAAGTATGGATTCCACTGACGGTGGAAGCGCGCCGTCTGGATATTCACAACTTTAAACTGGCAGGTGAAACGCCAGTGATCGTCAATCATCTTGGTTTGGTTGCAAGAGCAGGCGGTGAGCGTGTTGATGTCAAAACGTTAGAGCTCGACATGCCAGAAGTGGAAGGCAAGTTGAGCACACAAGTGACGCTTTCTTCTGATTACCCTATCAAAGCGCAATTGGACGCGTTAGTGAAGCAAGCAGATGCGAAGGGACAAAAACTGTCGCTTTCGGTCTCGGGTTCGGTTGGTGATTTGTCACTAAATGCTACGCTTTCTGAGCTTGTACAAGCGGAGATCAAAGGTGATATTCAACCGCTTAAAACGCAGTTACCGTTTGATGTCGCGATTAAAAATGTACAGGCGCAATGGCCGCTATTTGGACAAAGCGATTACCAGGTTTCTGTACCAAGCTTGGCGGCAAAAGGCTCACTTGATGGCTACGAAGTCGCATTAGAAACCAAAGCGTCAGGCAAAGATATTCCCGCCGTTGATGTCGCACTAAACGGCAAAGGTACGTTAGAGCAAATTGACCTCGAAAGCCTTGTAGTGAAAACCTTAGGAGGCGAACTCTCTGGGAAAGTCATGGCCAATTGGGCCGCGCCAATCAACTGGCAAGCTGACTTAAACCTGAAGAATATTCAACCAGGATTGCAGTGGAAAGAAGCCGAAGGGGATATCAGCGGTAATCTTTCGACTTCGGGGTCGTTAACAGAACAAGGCGGTTGGCAAGTCAGTTTGCCTAAGTTAGACATTGACGGCATTTTGCGAGGTTATCCGCTGAATGTTGAAGGGCAACTTGAAGCGTCTGATAAGAACGGCAAAGGCGAAGACATCCAACTTACCACTCAGGGTTTAGCGCTTTCTCATGGCCCGAACCAACTGAGTGCAAAGGGTAAGATCGATAAGCAAATTCTGATGGATGTTGAGGTTAACTTCCCTGATTTTGCAAAAAGTGTTCCGGATCTTGCAGGTAGAATGCAAGGTAAAGTCGCACTACGTGGTAGCTTGAAAGAACCAGACATCAATCTTGATCTCGCTTTAAATCAGATAAACTGGCAGCAACAGGCGAACGTAGAAACGATCACCTTAAAGGGTGATGTGAAGCCTCTGCCAGCACCAAAAGCGAACATAAGCCTAATTGCGAACAACATTACCTATGACGACATAAAAGTTGATAGTGCTGACCTTGAAGTCTCTGGGGATGAAAAACTGCATCAACTGACGCTCGATGTAGTGTCTGACCTGGTGTCGACCAGTTTAGAAATTGAAGGGGCATTCCAGCAGAAACCAGAAATGATTTGGGATGGGGCGCTGCGCCGCTTGACGCTGAGCTCGCAACAAGGCCCGTGGGCGTTGCAAAAATCGACCGCGGTGAAGGTCAATATCGACAAACAGATCGCGAACGTTCAAGCGCATTGTTGGTTGCAAGCGGAGTCGAGCGTATGTCTAACCGAAGACATTAGTGTCGGTAAGAGTGGCCAGGCGAAGTTAGCCATCAATGATTTTGATTTTGACCAAATCAAACAATTCCTGCCGCCAGAAACCAAGCTGCAAGGCTCGGTTAATGCACAGGCTTTTGCTAAATGGGCACCAGAGAAAAAGCCTGAAGTAACCTTAAGTGTCAATATGCCAAAAGGCCAAGTTGAACAAGCGCTTGAACAGCCAATTAAAGTCGGTTGGGAAAGCTTCAACTTTAAAGCAGCATTAGCGAAAGACAAGCTTGATGCCGAGTGGCTATTTGATGTGAAAGATAACGGCGACTTGTCTGGTAAGGTTTCTTTACTGAATGTCTCGACTGAAAAGCCCACTATTGATGGTAAGGTTTCACTCTCTACGTTCCACTTGGATTTCTTGGCACCGTTGATTGGTGAGTACAGCTTGTTTAAAGCAAACATGAATACTGACCTAGCGATATCAGGTGACGTTATGCATCCGAAGGTGAACGGTCAGTTCTTGATTGACCAAATGAAGCTACAGGGTGAAGTCACACCGATAGATATAAACTCAGGGCAGGTCGTCATCAACTTTAAAGGCCATCAAGCGGACTTGGATGCCGGAATTTTAACCCCGGATGGTGAGTTGAACGTTACCGGTGATGCCGACTGGCAGGACTTACAGAACTGGCGCACTAAAGCGCGTGTATTTGCTAAAGAGCTCAATGTTGATGTGCCTCCAATGGTAAAAATCAAAGTTGAGCCTGACATGACAATAGATGTGACCCCTCAGCTTGCGAAAATTGAGGGTGATATTAATTTGCCATGGGGAAGAATTGTCGTCGAAGAGCTTCCACCAAGTGCAGTAGGCGTATCGAGTGATACCGTTATTCTCGATAAAAACTTGCAGCCAGTGGACGATGTGGCTGCGATGCCGTTTGATGTGGAAACGAACATCAACATTAAAATTGGTGATGACTTCCAACTTGCCGCTTTTGGCTTAAAAGGTGGGTTGAAAGGGAGCCTAAACGTGACACAAAAAGACAAAGGTCCGTTCATCGTTGGTGAAGTGAATGTTGTCGATGGTTCTTATCGTTCGTTTGGTCAGGACTTATTGATTAAAGAAGGTAAGATTCTGATGAATGGTCCACCAGATCAACCTTACTTGTCTATCAAAGCGATTCGTAATCCAGACAATACCCAAGATGATGTCATTGCAGGGGTACAAGTGTCGGGCCCAGCATCTGATCCGAGTATAGAAATTTTCTCAGAGCCCGCGATGAACCAAGCCAATGCACTTTCTTATCTACTTCGTGGTCAAGATATTGATGGTGAAGCCGGTGGTAATGCAATGACTACTACCTTAATTGGTTTAAGCTTGGCGAAGAGTGGGCGTGTGGTTGGTGAAATCGGTGAAGCCTTTGGCGTACAGGATTTACAGCTGGACACTGCTGGGTCGGGCGATGATTCGCAAGTGACGGTGAGTGGTTATATTCTGCCAGGTTTGCAGGTGAAATATGGTGTCGGCATCTTTAACTCCCTAGGTGAGTTCACTGTGCGTTACCGATTGATGCAAGACTTGTATTTAGAAGCGGTATCTGGTGTAGATAGCGCCGTTGACCTACTCTATCAGTTTGAGTTCGATTAAAGTGCTTTAACCTAAGCATACACAGTCATGACTAAGGAGTGGTTATGCAGCATTTGATTTTTGTCTACGGCACGTTACGCAAGGGAGAGTACAACCATCAGTATTTGCGCTCGGCGCAGTTTCTTGGTTTACATGAAACGGATGCTCAATTTGCAATGTATGACTTAGGCCCTTATCCAGCGTTGTCTGATGGGCAACGCTCGATTCAAGGTGAGGTGTACCTGATTGACAGTGAAACCTTATCTGAGCTAGATAGGTTAGAAGATGTGCCAGTGGAGTATCGCCGAGAGAGCATCGTCACGCCGTTTGGCCAAGCTTGGATCTACTTATATCAAGATACTGAGCAATTAACCGAAGAAATCGCTTCCGGAGATTGGTGTCAAAAGGTGTGAGCTATACTGACATTATCAATAGCAACGAGCTAAACACTAAGGAGTCACGATGAAAACATTCGTAATTGGATCAATGGCGTTGCTTCTTGCTGCATGCGCACAAACAACACTACCGACTTCGAATAATGTGACCGATTGGCAAGTGTTTGGTAAGCAGTCAGCTTTAGATGGATTACGGGAGTTATCTGAGGAGCGAATTGCGAAGCTGGATGATGTTAACCATGCGACGGCAGAACTGATAATGGCTTATCAAGCGGGTTACCAGCAAGGCAAGCAAGAGTATTGCGAGCAAAGTGCTTATATGCTCGGTGTTATCGGGCGGCCGTATTTTGGCATTTGTGATGATGTTGACCCCTTCTTTCAACATGACTACGACGCTGGACGAATGTCTTCAGCAGGCGCACCTATCTAGTTGACACAGGTAAGATGAAAGCAAAAGAGCTGCCCTAGAGCAGCTCTTGTTAATTTTGTATCAGCAGTGATGCTTATTTTTTCTGAGCTCGCTCGTAAGATTCTAGGATTTCAGCTTTGGCGGCAGCAACATCTGCCCAACCATCCACTTTCACCCATTTGCCTGCTTCAAGCTCTTTGTAACGCTCAAAGAATTGCGTGATCTGCGCTTTCAGTAGTTCTGGGATATCGTCCACATCTTGGATGTGCTCGTACTCTTTCGAGATTTTTGAGTGGGGAACCGCAAACACTTTTGCATCTTCACCCGATTCATCTGTCATCTTCAAAACGCCAACAGGACGGCAGCGAATGACTGAACCTGGCATGAGTGGGTATGGTGTTGGTACCAATACGTCGACTGGGTCGCCATCAAGAGACAGGGTATTGTTCACGTAGCCATAGTTGCATGGGTAGAACATTGGTGCAGACATGAAACGGTCGACAAATACAGCACCAGAGTCTTTATCTACTTCGTACTTGATTGGATCTGCATTTGCAGGAATTTCGATCACGACATAGATATCTTCAGGCAGCGACTTGCCTGCTGGTACATGGTTTAAGCTCATTAGAATATTCCTTTTCATTAACGATGAGTCACACAAAAGCGGCTTCATCTGATGATAAATTCGCGTTTCACTTTAGCGACAAAAACGCGGCAGGTAAACACCTGCCGCGTTGGACAAAGGTCTGAAATTATTCTTCGTCGCGGTGCAGTTCAAGGAACTCTTCAACTTTGCGAACCATGTTCTTCGAACCCACAAAGAAAGGTACACGCTGGTGCAACTCAGTAGGCTTGATGTCCATAATGCGATTCACGCCGTCCGATGCAATGCCGCCAGCTTGCTCAATGAGGAATGCCATAGGGTTACATTCGTAAAGCAGGCGTAGCTTGCCTTGTGGGTGGCTTTGTGTGCTTGGGTAAAGGTAGATACCACCTTTCAGTAGGTTGCGGTGGAAATCAGCAACCAGCGAGCCAATGTAGCGAGAAGTGTATGGGCGACCGTCTTCTGGCACGTTTTCTTGGCAGTACTTGATGTACTTCTTCACCCCTTGAGGGAAACGAATGTAATTACCTTCGTTGATGGAGTAGATCTTACCATCATCAGGAATCATCATGTTTTCATGAGAAAGACAGAAGCTGCCGATAGATGGGTCGTAAGTAAAGCCGTTTACGCCGTTACCAGTTGTGTATACCAACATGGTGGAGGAGCCGTAAATTACGTAGCCCGCAGCCACTTGTTTGTGACCAGGTTGTAGGAAGTCTTCTTCAGTTGGTGGAGTACCGATTGGAGAAACACGACGGTAAATCGAGAAGATAGTACCAACAGAGACGTTCACATCGATGTTAGAAGAACCATCAAGTGGGTCCATCAGTACTACATATTTGGCGTTTTGGTTGAGTTCTTTATTGAACGCAACTGCTTCGTCTTCTTCTTCACTGGCAACGCCACACACTTGATCACGAGCTTCAAGCGCGGCTTTGAACTTATCGTTCGCGTAAACATCGAGCTTTTGCTGATCTTCACCTTGGACATTTTCCGTGCCTACAGCACCAGTGATATCACCGAGACCCGCTGCGTTGATTTCGCGGTTAACGATTTTTGCAGCTAAACGAATGGAGGCTAAAAGGGATGATAGATCACCGCTAGCGTGGGGGAAATCCGCTTGTTTTTCGACAATGAACTCGCCTAGGGTGCGCAGTCCTGACATGGTTAATCCTTACATTTTCATTTCATTGGGGGTAGTGCGCAAGTGAGCATCTCTTTATGGATGTTAAACGATTGCGCTGGATGTAAGTTTAAGTCGCAGATCTTTTTAATGGTAATGAAGTAACTGTTTGAGATCTCAATTTATTTGTAGACTTGTTTGAGGGATTCATCAGTAAGCAAGAGGTTGTACAGTCTGTGTTCAACCTTGTCATATTTGTGAAAGGGACTGCAAGAAGAAGGCTAAAGTCACTCGCTTTTCAGGCGGTAATCGCGATAATGAAAGCATTAAAAAACGCATTACAAGGTTTAGTTTATGCACATTCATATCTTGGGTATCTGTGGCACATTTATGGGCGGCGCAGCGATTCTAGCGCGCCAATTAGGACATAAAGTCACTGGTTCTGATGCCAACGTTTATCCGCCAATGAGCACACTGCTTGAGTCTCAAGGTATTGAAATTATTGAAGGCTTTGACCCGTCTCAACTCGACCCTCAACCAGATCTTGTGGTGATTGGTAATGCGATGAGCCGTGGCAACCCTTGTGTCGAGCATGTGCTCAACACTAACATGCGTTACACCTCTGGCCCGCAGTGGCTCAACGAGTTTTTGCTGCATGATCGTTGGGTATTGGCGGTATCGGGTACACATGGGAAAACGACCACGTCGAGCATGCTTGCCTGGATACTTGAAGATTGTGGTTATCAACCGGGTTTCTTAGTCGGTGGGGTACTCGGTAACTTCGGAGTGTCTGCTCGTTTGGGTGAAAGCATGTTTTTTGTCGTTGAAGCCGACGAATATGACAGTGCTTTTTTCGATAAGCGTTCTAAGTTTGTGCATTACCATCCTCGCACTTTAATCATGAATAACCTTGAGTTCGATCATGCTGATATCTTCGATGATCTAGAAGCGATCAAGCGCCAATTCCATCATTTAGTGCGAACTGTACCGGGCAATGGATTGATCTTAGCGCCGAGGAAAGATCAAGCGTTAGCGGATGTATTAGAGCGTGGCTGCTGGACTGAAAAACAGTTCTCTGGTGAGAATGGTGACTGGCAAGCGCACAAATTAGTGCTTGATGGCTCAAAATTTGACGTTGCGTTGCAAGGCGAGAAGGTTGGTACCGTCGAATGGAATTTGGTGGGTGACCACAATGTGGATAATGCGCTGATGGCAATCGCTGCTGCACGACATGTTGGAGTCACTCCGGATCTTGCTTGCCAGGCATTAGGGCGTTTCATCAATACCAAGCGCCGTTTAGAGCTGAAAGGTGAAGAACAAGGTGTGACGGTTTACGATGATTTTGCGCATCACCCAACGGCAATTGAACTTACTGTCGGTGGTTTGCGTAACAAGGTAGGTGAAAAACGCATCCTTGCTGTGTTAGAGCCGCGGTCTGCCACCATGAAGCGAGGTGTACACAAAAACACACTTGCAGAGTCACTACACAGTGCAGATGAAGTCTTCTTGTTCCAGCCAGATAATATCGAGTGGTCTGTGCAAGACATTGCCGACCAATGCACACAGCCAGCGTTTGTCGATGCGGATATAGATAACTTTGTAGCCAAGATCGTCGAACGTGCGCGACCAGGTGACCAAATTCTAGTCATGAGCAACGGTGGCTTTGGTGGTATTCACGGAAAACTTCTTGAGCAGTTAAAACAAAAAGCCTGATTGATATGCAAAACAAAACACAACCCTCTCATAAAAAAGCCATCACGTTGGCATTAACGGGTGCTTCTGGTGCTCCCTACGGCCTTCGTCTTTTAGAATGCTTGGTTGCGGCGGATTATCATGTCTACGTTCTGATTTCTTCGGCGGCTCGTGTTGTGATGGCAACCGAGCATAATCTTAAGCTACCAAGTGGCCCAGAAGCGGCGCAGCAAGCATTGGTAGAGCACCTGAACTGCAATCCCGATAACATCACCGTTTGCGGTAAAGATGACTGGTTCTCACCGGTTGCGTCTGGTTCTGCTGCACCAAAGCAAATGGTGGTTTGCCCATGTTCTGCGGGAAGCGTTGCAGCGATTGCGCATGGTATGTCAGATAACTTGATCGAGCGGGCCGCTGATGTGGTAATGAAAGAGCGCGGGCAGCTGTTGCTCGTGGTTCGCGAAACACCATTTTCAACGCTACATCTGGAGAACATGCACAAACTGTCGCAAATGGGCGTCACCATCATGCCAGCAGCTCCAGGCTTCTATCATCAGCCAAAGAGTATTGAAGACTTAGTGGATTTTATGGTGGCGAGAATTCTTGACCACTTAGGTATTGAGCAAGGTTTGGTGCCTCGTTGGGGTTATGACCAGCGATCGTGAGCTGATTGTGTAACCACTCAAATACCTTTACAATCCATCCAACTCATCGGGGAGCAAACCCATTTAGCATTGAGTCAATCAATGCATTGGGGCGCTGAGACCTAAGTGTTTAACTAGGGACCCGTATTACCTGAACCAGATAATGCTGGCGTAGGAATTGAGTCTGGATATTGGAAGTCCTTAATAGCCGCCTCAAACCCTGTGCCGCTCAACTTATTTCTCTGAAATACTCATGGAGAGCGAGCAGTGAAACCCACTCTAAATCTGATTGCCTTAGCTGCAATCACTTCTACTTCAGCGTTTGCCGCTGAAAACACATTAACCATCTATACCTACGACTCTTTTGCCGCAGATTGGGGGCCGGGTCCTAAAATCGAGCAAGCTTTTGAAGCAAAATGTGGCTGTGACGTTAACTTCGTAGCGTTGGACGATGGTGTGTCGATTCTGAATCGTCTTCGTCTTGAAGGCGGTAATAGCAAAGCGGACATCGTATTAGGTTTGGATAACAATCTGATGGCAGAAGCGAAGAAAACCGATCTGCTTGCCGAGCACAATGTGGATACGGCTAACACAGTGTTACCAAACGGTTGGAGTGACACGACGTTTGTACCGTACGATTACGGCTACTTCGCGTTTGTGTACAACAAAGAGAAACTGGCTAATCCGCCGAAAAGCATGAAAGAGCTGGTGGAAACGCGCAACGATCTGAAAGTGATTTACCAAGATCCGCGGACTTCAACGCCGGGCCAAGGCTTAATGCTATGGATGAAATCTATTTATGGCGACGATGTGACGCAAGCGTGGCAGAAGCTAGCGAGCAAAACCGTAACGGTCACGAAAGGTTGGTCTGAGGCGTATTCTATGTTCCTCAATGGTGAGTCCGATTTAGTGCTTTCTTACACCACTTCACCTGCGTACCACTTAATTGCGGAAAACGATTCGAAGTTTGCTACGGCGAATTTTGCTGAAGGCCACTACATGCAAGTTGAAGTAGCCGCCAAAGTGAAAGGGGCAAAAAATTCAGAACTTGCTGATCAATTTATGAGTTTCATTTTAAGTGATGAGTTCCAATCGGCGATGCCAACGGGTAACTGGATGTACCCAGTCACTGACGTTGAGTTACCTAAAGGTTTTGAAACTTTGAGTGTTCCAAGCAAGTCGTTGAGCTTTAGTGCTGATGAAGTGGCAAAAATGCGTAAGTCTTGGATTCGCGAATGGCAAAGCGCATTGACGTTTTAGCTGACGTTTCCATCCTCATCTGAATGAGATAGGTTTTACCTTTGAATTCTGTTCCAAAAATAGGTTTAGGGGTCGCGATGATCATCGCGACCTTTGTTATTTCTGCCCTAGGTGCTTTGATTGTTCAAGCCCCTTCACTTGATGTGTCTGTGGTATGGGGCGACCCGTACTATCAACATGTCACCAAGTTCAGTTTCTACCAAGCGTTTCTTTCCACATTGCTCAGTGTTGGCTTTGCCATTCCAGTAGCGCACGCACTTTCGCGTCGCCAATTTATTGGTAAATCATTACTGCTTAAGCTGTTTGCATCGACACTGGTTTTGCCGGTTTTGGTTGGTGTTTTTGGGCTGTTAGCGATTTATGGCAACAGTGGTTTGTTGGCGCAGTGGTTGCAAAGTTTCGACACTAAACTGCCATTCTCTATTTACGGTTTGAACGGCATTTTACTCGCCCATGTGTTCTTTAATTTACCTTACGCGGCACGATTGCTTCTGCAAGCCTTGGAGTCTATTCCTGCCGAGCAGCATAAGCTTTGCGCGCATCTTGGGATGAGCCATTGGGATAAGTTTCGCTGGGTAGAATGGCCGCGTTTAAGGCAGCAGCTTCCCCACGTTTGTGGGTTGGTGTTTATGTTGTGCTTTACCAGTTTTGCCACTGTAATGGCATTGGGGGGCGGGCCAAAATCCACCACCATTGAATTGGCCATTTACCAAGCGATTAAGTTTGATTTTGATTTACAAGCTGGGGCGTTATTGGCGCTGTGGCAGATGCTGTTATGTGGACTGCTTGCTATTGGAGTGCAGAAGTTAACAAGGCCTGTTTCTATCAGTGCTGGAAGCACATCGGTACAGCAATATTTAACGAAGGATCATGGGTGGTCAAAAGCTTGGGATAGCTTTTGGATCATAGGTGCCTTTTTACTGGTAATACCGCCGTTATTGATGGTGTTACTGAGTGGCATCAACCAACAAGTTTGGACAGTATTAACCGATGAGCGTTTTTGGTCTGCGCTATTGAACTCCCTCAAAGTCGCCTGTGTCGCTAGCGCGCTTGCGGTCGCTGCAGGGGTGTCCATACTATTGACCAGTCGCCGTTGGCGGTTGCAGTACAAAAACACGCGAGCCGATCAGATTGAGTTAATCGGCACCGTTATTTTGGTGACTCCAGGTCTGGTGATTAGCACCGGTTTATTCTTACTACTGCGCGCATTTACCGATGTTTTTAGCTTGGCATTTTTTGTCGTGATTTTGGTGAACGGTTTGATGGCTTTGCCTTACGTGATCAAAACGCTAGCGCAGCCAATGCTGCACATTGAACAACAGTATCAGTATGTATGTGCCAGCTTAGGCATGCGTGGCTGGCAACGGTTTAAAGTGGTGGAGTGGCAGGCGCTACGCAAGCCGTTTGCACATGCGTTTGCGATCAGCTTTATGTTTGCAATAGGGGATTTAAGTGCCATAGCACTGTTTGGTGGACAAGAGTTTCGTACCTTACCTCTGTATTTGTTCCAGTTGCTTGGCAGTTATCAGATGGACGCAGCTGCGGTGGTATCGGTGACCCTATTGTTGTTGAGTGTGGGCTGTTTTGCCTTGATTGAGAAAGTATTGAAAACGAAGGAGAGAGCGTAATGTTAGTGTTGGATGATGTGCAGTACACCTACCAACGTGAACTGTTTCGTTTTGACTTAACGATTGAGCAAGGACAGATTGTATCGCTGATGGGACCAAGTGGGGCAGGGAAGTCAACCTTGCTGGCGTTGGTGGCAGGATTCATCCATCCTGACCGTGGTGATATTTGTGTTGATGGTGAGTCCATTGTGCGTAAAGAGCCTTATCTGCGTCCGTTCTCTATGTTGTTCCAAGAGCACAATTTGTTTGCTCACTTATCGGTGCGTGACAACATCGGTTTGGGCTTACACCCAGGGCTAAAGCTTACGGTGGACCAAAATCGTCAGATTGAACAAGCCGCGCAGCAAGTTGGTGTTGCAGAGTACCTCGACCGTTTGCCAGAGCATCTTTCTGGTGGCCAGCGTCAACGTGTTGCCTTAGCGCGTTGTTTTGTTCAGCCTCATCCCATGTGGCTGTTGGATGAGCCGTTCTCGGCGCTTGATCCGGTGTTGCGTGAAGAGATGCTAGGCTTGGTAAAAAAACTGGCAGCAGAGCGGGGAATAACCGTATTGATGGTCACGCACCATTTAAGCGATGCCAAAGCGATTGCCAGCCACTTTGTGTTTGTGGCAGATGGTAAAGTGGAAGCCGCGGGTGATATGTCTGCATTGAGTGAACAGCATGCTAGTGAGAAGCTTGCGGCATTTATCCGAGCAGCATGCTAGTGCCTGATAGTTGCTAGGTTATGCTTCTCCGCAACACAAACCATGCCGAGGGCCAAATTCAAATTGAGATCTTAAGCTCATGATATGGTCAATCATTGCTTGTACACGCCGTGGGCGGTTTGCTCCAGGACGATAGACTAAATAAATAGGCATTGGTACCGTGTGCCATTGCGGTAACACTCTGACTAAGGTGCCACTTTCTAGCTCTTGCGTCATGTTCTGCACAGGTAAGTTCGCGATGCCTAGTCCTTTAAGTGCGCCTTTTAATATTGCTTCTACAGTTGTACTTGAGAAGTTACTGGTTATTGAAACATTGACGGTATTATCGTGTGAGATCAGCGTCCAAGGCCCTATTTCTGAAACATATTGATACCTCAAACAGTTGTGTTTTGTCAGATCTTCTGGCGTTTCAGGTACACCGAACTCAGCTAAATACTCAGGGCTAGCAGCCAGGACTCGAGTGGTATAGCCTAATTTTTTTGCGATTAATCGATCATCAACTATCTGACCGACTCTAATTGCCATATCAAAGCCGTGTGAAAACAGATCAACAAAATCGTTCGATGCTTCTAACGCAATTTGTACTTTTGGCCATTGTTTTAAAAATGGCAAAAAGATGTGCTCCGCCATATACGCATCCAACGCTGGTGGCGCGGAAATACGCAGCCGGCCTTGGATCTGTTGTTCCATCTCCTGAACGTCATGGCCAATTGAGTGGAATTCCTCAACTAAGCTTGCAGCACGCTCTAAAACCATTTGGCCAGCTTCGGTGATCACTAACTTTCGGGTTGTGCGCTCTAGCAGTTTGGCTTCAAAGTGTTGTTCGAGTTTGGTTATGGCTTTGCTAACAGTAGATTTCGGTAGGTTTAACTCCAGCGCGCACTTGGTTAAGCTCAGTAGTCGACAGCTTGTGACAAAGATAGAAAGCGTTCTAAAGTCAATTGTTTCTAAATTGCGAACAATCACTTTCAATTATCCATATTGTTTCAATATTAATCTGATTATAGTCTGGCACCTCATCCTTAGCCATCAAGTTATTGTCATTTGAGGTAAACAACATGTCCAACTCTGTAGACTTATTTTCTCCTATCGAACTCGGTCAATTAGCATTAGATAACCGTGCCATTATGGCGCCTTTAACGCGAGCTCGTGCTGGTGCGGACCATATTCCTAATGACCTTATGGTTGAATACTACGCTCAACGTGCGAGTGCCGGACTTATCATTGCTGAATGCACCATGGTGATGGAAGGTACGTCTGCTTTCATGGCAGAGCCGGGCATTTACAGCGAAGAGCAAATCGCAGCTTGGAAAAAGGTAACGGATGCGGTTCATGAGAGAGGCGGTAAGATTGTACTGCAAATTTGGCATGCGGGACGAGCTTGTCATCCTGATCTGAATGAAGGAAAAACACCTGTAGCGGCGAGCGCATTGGCCATTCGTGATGAATTAGTCCATACCCCTTCGGGTAAGCAAGCATATACGGTACCACGAGCACTCGAAGTGGATGAGATAGCTTCCATTGTTGCGGCGTTTAAACAAGGTGCAGAAAACGCCAAGAAAGCCGGCTTTGATGGGGTCGAGATACATGGCGCCAATGGTTATCTTATTGATAACTTCCTTCGTGACGGCTCAAATTTACGTACCGATGAATACGGTGGCTCGGTTGAAAATCGTGCTCGATTTTTACTTGAGATAGTGAAAGAAGTCGTTGAGGTGTGGGGACCTGGAAGAGTCGGTCTGCGCACATCTCCGCTAAATGGATTTAATGACATGAAAGACAGTGATCCAGTTGGCTTGATGCGTTACTTAGCAGAGCAACTTAATTCTTTCGATCTTGCTTATTGGCACGTGATGCGTGCGGATCTGAAAGGCGTACAAAAAGCAGATGTTCTCAAGCCAGCACGCGAAAACTATAAAGGTCACTTAATGGCGAACGTGGGCTACAGTGCACAAGAAGCGGCAACAGCAATTGCAGAAAACAAAGTTGATGTGGTCGCATTTGGCGTTCCCTTTATCGCAAACCCAGATTTAGTTGAGCGATTTAAGAAAAATGCACCTCTTAATGAGGCGAAACCAGAACACTTTTATTTGGGTGGAGCAGAAGGTTATACCGATTACCCAGTGATGGCATAACCCTTACTTGTTTAATATAAAAAGGACGCTAATGTTAGCGTCCTTTTTCGTTTCTGTATTTACTTAGCCTTGCGGTTTTACGACCATCACATTGATTGGAGAATATTCCACAACCTTACTCGCGACAGAGCCAAGCATTACTTTATTGATTTTAGAGCGCTTGTGACTTGGCATAATGATGAGATCTGCGCCTAAACGTTCTGCATAATCAAGAATGGTCGCGTAGGCCTTGCCTTCAGCAACATGCACTTGGTAAACCACATCTTCAGCAATATGCTCATTAGCGAAAGTTTTTAGTTGCTGCTTCACGTCTTGCTTCATTTTGGCCGCAGCATCTTTCGGAAAGTATGTGGCAACCATCGACATGTGAATACCAGGTAGTACCGTCAGAAGATGGATTTGAGCATTTGCTTGCTTTGCCTGCCAAACCGCTAGTTCAACCGCTCGGTCTGAAAAGCCTTGGTCATTTAGATCAACCGGAACAAGAATTTGTTTGTACATTCAATGTCTCTCATTAAGGCCCCTTTATCCTCGGGGCCAAATCGGTTATGCGCTCAATTGTTCCTTACGAGCACGACGTTTTTGGTTCATTGCAAGCACCAGCAAAATCATTAAGCATGGTACAAACACCCACTCTTTCATCGGACGGTCTGCATCCTGGATAACCCACTTGATTTCCCAATCAAAGTCGATACCTGCGGACTCTGCTGGACTACCAAATTCAACCATATCGACAATCATTTTGTTGTCACTTTCGGTCAGCATTAGACCCATAGATGAAATACGTGCGTCTGCTGTTGTCGCACTGTCTTCGAATGGAAGACGAACCGTTTTCTCAATGTAGTCGCCCTCAAGGTTTTCACCGGCAACACGTAACTCCAATGATTCTCCTACATTTAGTGTTTCCGTGATTTGAGCTACCTCAACGCCAGGAGAAAGAACTTTCGCTGGGTACAGCATGTCCCACCAAAAACCTGGACGGAAAAACGAAAACGTCAGTACTAATAATAGGACTGTTTCCCACCACTTGTTACGCGTGAACCACCACCCTTGAGTTGCCGCAGAGAAAATCAGCATTGCAATGATCGATGAGATGACCGTGAGTGCCAAATGCCACCAAGAGTCAATCCCCATTAACAATAGCTGGGTATTGAACACAAACATGAACGGCAAAATAGCGGTTCGAATATCGTAAGTAAAACCTTGGATACCAGTACGAATTGGATCTGATTTCGCAATTGCTGCTGCTGCAAAAGCCGCAAGGCCTACAGGTGGGGTATCGTCGGCCAAAATACCAAAGTAGAAAACGAACAAGTGCACCGCTATCAACGGAATAATTAAGCCATGCGCTGCGCCGAGCGTAACAATAACCGGCGCCATTAGCGTAGAGACCACGATGTAGTTCGCCGTTGTTGGCAGACCCATCCCCAGAACCAAGCTAATGATGGCGGTAAAGAGCAGCATAAGAATGATGCTGCCACCAGAGATAAACTCGACGAAGTCGGTCATCACTAGGCCGATACCCGTTAGTGTAACAACACCAACAACGGTGCCCGCTGCCGCGGTTGCAACGCCGATACCAATCATATTGCGCGCACCAGAAACTAAGCTCTCGGCAAGATCGACAAAGCCATCTTTGGTTTGCTGAAGCATGTCACCTTGCTTTGACAGCAGTGCAATCAACGGACGTTGAGTCAGCAAAATGAAAATCATGAACACCGTTGCCCAGAATGCCGAAAGGCCAGGTGAGAAACGTTCGACAGTCAAACACCAAACCAATACGACGATAGGGAGTAGGTAGTGCAAGCCTGACTTAACGGTTGGGCCAGGATCAGGTACTTCTGTTAATTCTGCATCAATCTCAATTGCGCCATCTTGCACGTGATTTGCTGAGACTTTCACCAACCCAACGTACGCGATTAATAGTGCGACGGTAACAATTGGTGTCGCGGCATCACCAAAGACGTCCTTTGTCCAACCCACTCCGTAGTAAACCAATGCGCTGATCACACACAATCCTAAGATTGTGCCAGTAAAGGACAGCAGACTTTGTACTAGTGTTGGGTTGTGGCGACGAGGAAGGCCTGTCATGCCTGCTTTACATGCTTCAAGGTGAACAATGTAAATTAAAGCAATATAAGAGATTAGCGCTGGAAGTAGGGCAGCTTTAATCACCTCAACGTAGGAGATACCGACGTATTCCACCATCAAAAATGCGGCTGCACCCATGATTGGCGGTGTTAACTGACCATTGGTTGAAGCCGCTACCTCTACCGCACCCGCTTTTGTGCCGGGAAAGCCAACACGCTTCATCAGTGGAATGGTAAAGGTGCCAGTTGTTACTACGTTTGCGATTGAAGAACCAGAAACCAGACCAGATAAACCTGATGCAACAACGGCCGCTTTAGCTGGACCACCTTTCATATGGCCAAGCAACGAGAAGGCAACTTTAATGAAGTAAGCACCAGCACCAGCGCGTTCCAGCATTGCTCCAAACAATACAAACAAGAAGACAAAAGAGGTAGAAACACCTAGCGCAACCCCAAATACGCCTTCTGTTGTTAGCCACAAGTGAGACATGGCCTTGTTCAAGCTTGCCCCTTTGTGCGCGATAACGTCAGGCATGTAAGGGCCTGCAAAGGTGTAAGTAAGGAAAACAGCAGCCACGACCATTAATGGTGGACCAAGAGCTCGGCGTGTTGCTTCTAAAAGGAGGATCATACCGATAACAGCAACAACGATATCAACCGTTGTCGGTGCGCCTGAGCGTCCTGCTAGCTCGGTATAAAAAAGGTATATATAGGCTGCTGAAAAGCTGCCAGCCAACGCGAGTATCCAATCAACAAGAGGGATATGATCGCGAGGAGAATTCTTCATCGCTGGATAAGCAGTGAAAGCCAAAAAGATCGCGAAAGTAAGGTGGATAGATCGCGCTTCCGTGTCGTTCAGTACGCCAAAATTGAAAATAAATGGTAACGGGGATGCGTACCATAATTGAAATAGTGACCAACACAGAGGAACAAACCAAAGGATTCGTCCTTGCATTCCCGAAGGGCTACGTGCACCTGTGTCTGCCTGAGCCACCATTTCTTGCACATCTTGTGACGGAGCTTGATTCGTCGCCATGTACTTTTTCCTTATTATTGATGGTCCTGTCTGATTTTTATCGAGAACCACACTTCGCCTCTATCAGTGTAGTGAATGGAGCGAAGTTTGCTTTCGAGTATTTTGCTGCCTGAACTCAAAGTGTTGATTGTTGGATACTCTGTTAGGCGGCGTTTAAGTTTTCTTGGGTATGAGCTCGCAGTTTTCAGAAGAAAACTGGCGAATGAAGCATACAGTTAGAACGTGCTACAACCTGTATGCTCAAACAGGCAGAAAATATTCTTTCCTGCCTGTATGTAGAGTCTGAGGAAATTACTTAATTAGACCCATTTCTTTGTAGTATTTTTCTGCACCTGGGTGAAGAGGAATAGAAAGACCAGCTTTCACCATGTCTTCTTTCTTCAAGTTTGCGAATGCAGGGTGTAGACGTTTGAAGGTATCAAAGTTTTCAAACACAGCTTTTGCCACGTTGTAAGCGACATCGTCTGAAACATCAGAGGTCGTTACCATTGTTGCTGCAACACCAAAGCTGTTTACGTCTTTGTCTGTACCGCGGTACATACCAGCCGGTACTGAGCTAAAGGCGTAGTATGGGTTGTCGGCAACAATTTTATCGATTTTAGAGCCTGTTGCTGAAACTAGCTTCGCATCACATGATGTGGTTGCTTCTTTGATTGAACCGTTCGGGTGGCCGACCATGTAAATGAAGGCGTCAATTTTGTTATCACAAAGTGCCTGAGAGCGTTCAGAGCCTTTTAGCTCAGACGCCAACTTGAAGCTGTCGTTTGTCCAACCCATCGCTTCCATGACAACGCCCATCGTTGCACGGTCACCAGAGCCTGGATTACCGATGTTTACGCGCTTACCTTTCAGGTCTTCAACGTTTTCAATACCTGAATCTGCACGCGCAATGATGTTGAAAGGTTCTGTATGAAGAGAGAACATTGCGCGTAGCTTCTTGTACGGGCCTTGTTCTTCAAACTTGCTCGTACCGTTGTAGCCGTGGTACTGCCAATCCGATTGCACGATACCAAAATCTAATTCGCCTGCACGGATAGTGTTAACGTTGTAAATTGAGCCACCAGTCGATTCTACTGAACAACGGATGTTGTGGTCTTTACGACCTTTATTTACCAACTTACAGATAGCACCACCAGTTGGGTAGTAAACACCTGTCACAGAGCCAGTACCGATGGTAATAAACTCTTGAGCGTTAACTGCGCCTGCGCCCATTACGGCTGCAGCGATAGCGCCTACTTTGAGAAGTTTGTTAAATGCCATGAATTTCCCTTCCTTATATTCATTATTTACCCGGAAATAACCATAAATCACTTCTGGAGTTTCCTATTTGGAAACGGCACCTTTTTCAATCCAATCGTTTGAAAAAGCGAGCGAATCATAACAAAAAATTGGCAGAAAATTATCCAATTGTTAAATGTTATAGTTGATAAGTCTGAATTTTGTATCAGGGGATAGGATTCAATTTGTGATTTAATTCTTTTTAAAACAATTGCTTAATTAACGTTTAGTGACTGAAATGAAAAAGATCAATTGCGTGATGTTAATCACAAAATGGATGGTTGAAGAATGAGCGGAGTAAGCAAAAAATTTACATAAATTATGGGCTACAAAATGAGACTTCTTTTATAACCCACAATGAGTTAGCTGATTGAAGCTTTATAGAACTTAACCAGTATATTCGAACAGCTCGCACACTGATTTGAAGAGTTGCTCAGTCGTAATTGCCATGGTTGGCGTAATGAAAATGGTATCGTCACCTGCGACAACACCAAGAATACCTTCGGATTTACCGAGTGAATCAAGCAAGCGAGCAATCAACTGTGCTGCACCTGGGCCAGTGTGAATTACCACTAACGCTGCGTTACGATCGATGTCTAGTACTAGTTCACGCAGAGAGCTGCTGACTGTTGGGACACCTAGCTCAGCAGGAAGACAGTAAACCATTTCCATTTTTGCATTGCGCGTACGGACAGCGCCAAATTTAGTCAGCATACGTGAGACTTTAGATTGGTTGATACTCTCAAATCCTTGCTGTTTGAGTGCGTCAACAATCTCGCCCTGTGAGCCAAAGCTTTCTTCTTTTAACAGGGCTTTAAAGGCGCGAACTAAGTTGTCTTGTTTTTCTGAATTGCGCATAGTCATTACAAATCTCTTATTACGGGTCAGCAATTTTGCATATTCTCGCATATATATTCAGGCGGTGCCAAAGAGTCCCAGGATTATGTTAGATGCGTCACTGTAAACTATATACCA
Organism: Vibrio sp. 1580; assembly: GCF_033340055.1. NCBI lineage: Bacteria > Pseudomonadati > Pseudomonadota > Gammaproteobacteria > Vibrionales > Vibrionaceae > Vibrio > Vibrio sp. 1580. The sequence goes on along the minus strand of NZ_JAWOVT010000006.1, from coordinate 55,166 downwards.
CATAGAATTCTTTAGCGCGCTGAAGTAGGGCTGTATCTGTTTTCTTGAATTCCTTGTCATTTCAACAGAATAAAAGAATAATCCAAGCCCCATTTGTAGCACGGTAACAGCGAGTTGCGCGAGGTCGCAAAGCTAGCGTTAATTGATTGTAATCAAGTTGTGATTCCGATAGCTTTATTTAAGTTGGTTACAAACTACCCTACGAATACGTTTATAAGAGAAATACTCTCAAGGAGAACTACATGAAAGTAGCCGTTATTGGTGCCGCTGGTGGCATCGGTCAAGCCCTGGCCCTTCTACTTAAGAACCGTCTTCCTGCTGGTTCTGATCTAGCCCTATATGATATTGCTCCAGTAACTCCTGGTGTGGCCGCTGATCTTAGCCACATCCCTACGCCAGTTTCTATCAAAGGTTACGCTGGTGAAGATCCTACTCCAGCACTAGAAGGCGCGGATGTTGTGCTAATTTCTGCTGGTGTTGCGCGTAAGCCAGGTATGGATCGTGCGGATCTATTTAATGTAAACGCTGGTATCGTTAAATCGCTAGCGGAGAAGATTGCGGTTGTTTGTCCGAAAGCTTGTGTTGGTATCATCACAAACCCTGTAAATACAACAGTGCCAATTGCTGCTGAAGTTCTTAAAAAAGCGGGTGTTTATGATAAGCGTCGTCTATTTGGTGTAACAACGTTGGATGTTATCCGTTCAGAAACGTTTGTTGCTGAGCTAAAAGACAAAGATCCAGGTGACGTTCGCGTGCCAGTTATTGGTGGTCACTCTGGCGTAACGATCTTACCTCTACTGTCTCAAGTAGAAGGTGTTGAGTTTACAGCTGAAGAAGTAGAAGCATTAACGAAACGTATTCAAAATGCAGGTACTGAAGTTGTAGAAGCGAAAGCGGGTGGTGGTAGTGCAACACTATCAATGGGCCAAGCTGCATGTCGCTTTGGTCTGTCTCTGGTTCGTGCTCTTCAAGGTGAAGAAGGCGTAGTTGAGTGCGCTTACGTTGAAGGCGACGGCGAACACGCGACGTACTTCGCGCAACCTGTGAAACTGGGTAAAGAAGGCGTTGAAGAAGTACTAAGCTACGGCAAACTCAGCGATTACGAAAAGTCTGCATTAGACGGTATGCTAGAAACACTAAATGGCGACATCAACATTGGTGTTGAATTCGCAAAGTAATCTAGAAAGCCTATATAAGAAGAAAGCCGATCATTTTGATCGGCTTTTTTGATCCTTGATTTCTCAACTTCGTAAAAATGATCGAATAAAACGACGTAGTGAAGGAGAAGATGATGGAAGCGAGTCGAATCCGTAAAGGCATGGTTGTTGAGTGCCAACAAGGCGTCGGTACGATATTAGTGGTCGACCATGAAGCAGAGACGGTATTGTTGTCCAAACAAGGGACTGAACAGCAGCTCGCCGTTAGCTTTGATGAAATAGAAGATGATCCACAACTGCATGGCGGTAGTGACAGATATTACTAGCGTCTCGGGCGTCGTCATTAGGTATCAAACGTAAAAAAGGAAGAGCATGCTCTTCCTTTTAGCTATAAGCCTTGCGTTATGGGTAGCTATTGATTACTTCGTGCGTTGTACTGCGACATGAGCCAAAGTAACAAGCGCTTGTTTGTATTCAGACTCTGGCAACACTGATAGTTCTGCGATTGCTTTGTCTGCTTCTTCCAGAGCTTTTTGCGTTGTGTACTCCAGAGAGCCTGCTTTTTTCATGACCGCAAGAATTTCTTCTAAGCGATCCATGCCATTCGCTTTCTCAATCGCTTCACGAATCATGATTGCGTTTTCTGGTGTGGTATTACGCATAGCATGGAGTAGAGGTAAAGTTGGCTTGCCTTCAGCCAAGTCATCACCCACATTTTTACCCATGTCTTCGCCATCAGAAGTGTAATCCATGACGTCATCAATGAGCTGAAACGCAGTGCCTAGATACTTACCGTAATTTTGCATTGCGATTTCAACATGCTCAGGAGCATCATTTAAGATTGCACCGATTTGAGTTGCGGATTCAAATAAGCGCGCAGTCTTAGAGTAGATGACTTGCATGTAGCTTTCTTCTGTCGTGTCAGGGTCGTTACAGTTCATCAACTGCTGTACTTCACCTTCGGCGATCACGTTTACGGCATTGCTCATTAGTTTAAGGATCTTCATGGATCCTAGTTCCGTCATCATCTGAAATGAGCGTGTATAGATAAAATCCCCAACTAATACGCTAGCCGCATTGCCAAATGCTGCATTCGCAGTGGCTTTACCACGGCGCATGTCTGATTCATCTACCACGTCATCATGCAGCAAAGTCGCTGTATGGATGAACTCAATAAACGCAGCTGCCATTGTATGACCATTGCCTTGGTAACCAAGTGCACGGGCTGACAGTATCGCTAAAAGCGGTCTTAGACGTTTGCCTCCACCACTCACGATATAAAAACCGAGCTGGTTGATTAAAGAGACATCAGAATTAAGTTGGGCTTGAATTGTTTCATTCACTTTTGCCATGTCATCGGCAGTAAGCGCTTGGATAGTTTTAAAATCCATCGTATATCCGGCTGAAGTTAGACCCTGCAAGGCTTATTCGATTTATATAATTGTCGAATAATACACTAAAAAACGTTGATTAATACATTACTAAAGGGCATGATTGCCGCACTTTTCTTTGGCGATTAGCTTTTCGCCAATTTTTTCAAAATATGGCTTGTCATAGGAGCATCTATTCTGTAGAATCTGCGCCCTATTGATGATTAGTTTAGCGCACACCCTCAAGAAAGGCTGTGCGGAAAAAGCGGAGTAAAATATGTACGCTGTTTTCCAATCTGGTGGTAAACAACACCGTGTAAGCGAAGGTCAAACTCTTCGTTTAGAGAAATTAGACGTTGAAACTGGTGCAACTGTAGAATTTGATAAAGTTCTTCTTGTTGCTAACGGCGAAGACATCAAAGTTGGTGCTCCTCTTGTAGAGGGCGGCAAAATTGTTGCTGAAGTTGTACAACACGGTCGTGGCGATAAAGTTAAAATCGTTAAGTTCCGTCGTCGTAAGCACTCTCGTAAGCAACAGGGTCACCGTCAGTGGTTCACTGAAGTGAAGATCACTGGTATCAACGCTTAATCTATTAGGAGAGTTTAACAATGGCACACAAAAAAGCTGGTGGTTCTACTCGTAACGGCCGCGATTCAGAAAGCAAACGTCTAGGTGTTAAGCGTTTCGGTGGTGAATCTGTACTTGCAGGTAACATCATCGTTCGTCAACGTGGTACTAAGTTCCACGCTGGTAACAACGTAGGTATCGGTAAAGACCACACTCTATTCGCTCTTACTGAAGGTAAAGTGAAGTTCGAAGTGAAAGGTCCTAAGAACCGTAAGTTTGTAAGCATCGAAGCTGAGTAATTAGGTTTTTAACCAAATTACTTAATAGCTTTAAGCTGAATTCAAAAGCCCTGCCGAATCGGCGGGGTTTTTTATTTGTGGCAGTCGACATATCGAAGTTTCTCGCTAAGATCCTAAGCGATTTGAATCTGGGAGCTTAGATCTGTCATCTGCTAAAATTGTCGGATGACATAGTAAGATTTAATCCACGCACGAAGTAGTCGGAGTAAAAGATGAAGTTCGTAGATGAAGCGGTAGTAAAAGTTCAGGCTGGTGATGGCGGTAGTGGCGTTGTCAGTTTCTGGCGTGAAAAATTCATCACTAAAGGTGGCCCTGATGGCGGTGATGGCGGTGACGGTGGTGATGTTTATATCCAAGCCGATGAAAACCTAAATACCCTGATTGATTACCGTTTCCAGCGCTTCTACGAAGCTGAGCGTGGTGAAAACGGTCGCGGTGGTAACTGTACAGGTAAGCGTGGTAAAGACATCGTTCTTCGTGTACCTGTGGGTACGCGCGCTGTGGATATCCACACAAATGAAATCGTGGCGGAAGTTGCTGAACACGGTAAGAAAGTGATGATCGCAAAAGGCGGTTGGCACGGTCTAGGTAACACGCGTTTCAAATCTTCAGTAAACCGCGCGCCTCGTCAGAGAACATTGGGTACAAAAGGTGAAGTACGCGAAATTCGCCTTGAGCTATTGCTTCTTGCTGATGTGGGTATGCTTGGTCTACCTAATGCTGGTAAATCAACCTTTATCCGCGCAGTATCAGCAGCAAAACCGAAAGTCGCTGATTACCCATTCACGACTTTGATCCCAAGCTTGGGTGTCGTAAGTGTCGTACCAGAGAAAAGTTTTGTTGTTGCAGACATCCCTGGTTTGATCGAGGGTGCAGCAGATGGCGCTGGCCTTGGTATTCGATTCTTGAAGCACTTAGAGCGTTGTCGAGTATTGCTGCACATGATCGATATTATGCCAATTGATCAGTCCGATCCGGTGCAAAATGCATTGACGATCATTGATGAACTAGAACAATACAGCGAAAAACTGGCAAGTAAGCCGCGTTGGTTAGTGTTCAACAAAGTTGATCTAATGCCTGAAGAAGAAGCGAATGAGAAGATCCAAGAAATCTTAGACGCACTAGGTTGGGAAGACGAGTACTTTAAGATCTCGGCGATCAATCGTAACGGTACTAAAGAGCTTTGTTACAAACTGGCTGACTTTATGGATAACCTACCTCGCGAAGAGGAAGAAGTGGCTGAAGAAGATAAAGTTAACTTCATGTGGGATGATTACCATAAAGATGCGATGGCGGGTAAAGACGTTATCACTGAAGATGACGACGACGATTGGGATGACTGGGACGATGAAGAAGATGACGGTCACGTTGTCTACGTTCGTGACTAATCAGAACGGTCAAACAATGCCTGTTTGCCTATAATTCATTAAGCCGCAATTATTTATTGCGGCTTTTTTTGTATCTAAATCATATTTAGGTGATGTGATTTACGGCACAATAACTGATACGTCGTGTTTTTTTGAGGGTTAGTTTGGCCCTCGCGCGTATGAATGAGTAACACCCTAAAAGGAATTAGACTTATTTATGACTCTAGAAACCATACCGCCTAGAGAGTTGGCGGTATCTACTCAACGATCGATTTCTCGTCTTGTCGCCCAAGCCGGACAAATGCTACTTGCTCATGGTGCTGAAAGTACTCTTGTGAGCGATATTATGCGTCGTATTGGCCTTGCTTGTGGGGTGAATGAAGTTGCGGTAGCACTATCAGCTAATGCATTGGTTGTGACGACGGTAATGGATGGGCATTGCATCACCACCACCCGAAGCTGCGCTGATCGTGGCATCAATATGCGCGTTATTACGCAAATTCAACGAATCTGTATCATGATGGAACGTGGTTTGCTCGATTCAACCATGGCGCAGAAAAAGCTGAACGCTATCAGTCCAGAGCGTTATAACCGCTGGTTGGTGGTGTTTATGATTGGCTTGTCTTGTGCGGCATTCAGTCATCTAGCTGGTGGTGATTGGGGAGTATTCATTATGACCTTTTTAGCTTCAGCTGGTGGCATGATCGTTCGCCAAGAAATTGGTCATCGTCATTTCAACCCTCTATTGAACTTTGCTGCGACCGCTTTTGTGACCACCTTAATTTCAGCACAGGCGGAAATTTACCAAATCGGTAATCTACCTACCGTAGCAATGGCATCGTCGGTATTGATGCTTGTACCTGGTTTCCCACTCATTAACTCTGTCGCAGATATGTTGAAAGGCCACATTAATATGGGGATTGCTCGATTTGTGATGGCTAGTTTACTAACGTTGGCGACATGTTTGGGGATCGTTGCTGCGATGAGTGTAACTGGAATTTGGGGGTGGGCAATCTAATGAGTTTATTTGATTTGATGTTTGGCCTGTTGAATGACATGTTTTTTGCGGCGATTCCCGCCGTAGGATTTGCATTGGTTTTTAACGTGCCACAAAGAGCTTTAGTGTATTGCGCTGTTGGTGGCGCGATTGGTCATGGTAGCCGCTACTTGATGATGCAGTTTGGCATTCCTATTGAGTGGGCAACCTTTTTTGCTGCGACGTTAGTTGGGATGATCGGTGTGTACTGGTCTCACCGTTTTCTCGCGCATCCAAAAGTGTTTACTGTGGCTGCTTTGATCCCGATGGTGCCGGGTGTGTTTGCGTACAAAGCAATGATCGCTATGGTAGAAATCAATCATGTTGGCTACTCACCCGAGCTTGTCGCAACCTGTATGGAAAACTTTCTTAAGGCCATGTTTATTATTGCAGGTTTAGCTGTTGGTCTTGCGGTTCCAGGGCTGTTATTCTATCGCCGCAGACCAATTGTATAAGGACCTAACATGATCATTAGTATGATTGCCGCTATGGCCGACAATCGCATCATTGGCAAAGACAATCAAATGCCTTGGCATCTTCCCGCCGATTTCGCTTGGTTTAAGCGTTGTACCATGGGAAAACCGGTTGTGATGGGACGCAAAACCTATGAGTCTATTGGTCGCCCTTTACCAGGTCGCTTGAATATTGTTATTAGCCGTGATGAGACACTAAAGATCGAAGGCGTTACTACCGTAACATCGATTGAGCAGGCTCTGGAAGTCGCAGGTGATGTGGAAGAAGTGATGATCATTGGTGGTGGTGCGATTTACACCACTTGTCTGCCTATGGCCAATAAACTGTATGTAACACACATTGAAGCGGCCATTGATGGTGATACTCAGTTCCCAGATTGGGGAGACGAGTTTAAGGAAACTTACTCAGAAATGTATCAAGCCGATGAGAAGAACGCCTACAACATGCGTTTTACGGTGTTAGAAAAGCAATAGTCAGAAAAGTCATCGGATATAACAAAAAAGCACCGCGAATGCGGTGCTTTTGTTTATCTAAAGGGCTCATTATTAATGTAGTGCATCCTGAGTAAAAATTTTCTTATCTTCCCAACGGATCATGGTCAGGCTTCCGCCCCAAACGCAGCCAGTATCTAGCCCGATGACTTCGTTGTTCATATAGCCTTGTAGTGCAGCCCAGTGCCCAAAGAGCACCGCTTTGTTTAAGTGGATACGTTTAGGCACATCAAACCATGGAATAAGTTCGTTACCGGAAACTTGTTGCGGTGGCAATTTACAATCCATATCCAAACGACCATCAGGGAAACAAAAGCGCATCCGCGTAAAAGCATTGATAATATAACGGTATCGCTCCAAACCCTGTAGAGAGTCATCCCAGGAATCAGGTTGATTGCTGTACATGTTTTTTAATAGCCAAGGGAGCTTTTCGCTTTGGATGATGCGCTCAACTTCACGGGCACACTTTCTCGCTGTTTTTAGATTCCACTGCGGTGATATGCCAGCGTGACACATCACGAACTCGTCATGCTCGGCCAATAGAGGTTGCTGAGCTAGCCATGTCAGTAATTCCTCTTTGTCGGGGACCGCGAAAATAGGTGCGGTTCTATCTTTGTCTTTGACCTTTTTTATCCCATGAGCCACAGCGAGAAGATGAAGGTCGTGATTACCAAGCACCACGATTGCGCTTGCGCCAAGTGACTTCACAAAGCGTAACGTTTCTAGTGATTTAGGCCCTCTGGCGACCAAATCACCAGCAAGCCAAAGTTGGTCTTTTTTCGCAGAGAAAGATACTTTTTCTAGTAGTCGCTGCAATTCATCAAAACAGCCTTGGATGTCACCAACAATATAGGTAGCCACTGAATCTCCAATTTACTAATTTAAAACATTTGGAACAGCCAAGCGAAATGGTTCAATTTCGGTGATGAACTCTTGCCCTTTTTCATCCAGCATTTTGTAGTGTCCTTGCATAACGCCGACAGGGGTTTCTAACGCGGTTCCGCTACTGTACGTGTATTCATCATTGCTTGGAATAAAGGGCTGCTGGCCTACCACTCCGTCACCTTCAACCGTCATTTGCTTGCCATTCGAGTCTGTGATTAGCCAGCGGCGGCTCACTAACTGTACGGTTTGCTGGCTAAGGTTTTTGATGGTGATGATATAAGCGAAAACGTAGCGTTGTAGCTCTGGGTTGGACTGTTCTTCGATGTATTTGGTGTGAACTTGAATTTTGATGCAAGGTTGAATGACGTCCATGTGCACTCCTCAGAAACGTAATATCCCAATAATAATAAGCCAAACCTACAAGGGTTTGGCTCATTGTTTGAGTTCTTAGTGCTGCGGGTTATCCGCAAGCCAGTTCGCCATTGCGACGAATTGTTCTAGCGTCAGGTTCTCTGGACGCATGCTTGGATTAACACCTAGCTCTTCTAGTACTTCTGTGCTTAACAACGATTTGTAGCAGTTACGAACGGTTTTACGACGTTGGTTAAAGCCTTCACGACAAACGCGATCGAGCAAACGCAGATCTTTTGCCGGGCATGGCAGCTCTTCGTAAGGCACTAAACGAACAACGGCAGAATCCACTTTCGGTGGTGGAACGAATGCCGTTGGCGGTACTTCCAGTACCGGTACCACTTTACAGTAGTACTGAGCCATTACCGTTAAACGGCCGTAAGCTTTGCTGCCAGGGCCGGCGGCTAAGCGGTTTACCACTTCTTTTTGCAGCATAAAGTGCATGTCTTGAATGTCTTTATGGAATTCAAAAAGGTGGAACATCAATGGTGTAGAGATGTTGTATGGCAAGTTACCAAAAATGCGCAGCTTGTTGTTTGGCTTCACTAGTTGAGTGAAGTCAAAACGCATAGCGTCACCCTCATGGATGGTCAACTTATCTGCCAGTTCAGGGTGAGTACGTAGGCGTTCCGCCAGATCGCGGTCTAATTCGATAACTGTGAACTTATCTACTTCACGACCTACCGGCTCAGTGATTGCACCAAGACCAGGACCGATTTCAACCAGGTTTTGACCTGGTTTTGGGTTAATCGCTGATACGATCCCATCAATAATGTATGGATCGTTCAGGAAGTTTTGACCAAAACGTTTACGCGCTTTGTGTCCTAAATGGACATCATTTCTCATTGTTTCTTCTCTACCAAATCTATCGCATGCGTGAGCGCTGTTCGGAAACTCCCTGTATCCGCTTGACCTGTCCCTGCCAGATCTAATGCAGTACCGTGGTCCACCGATGTTCTAATAAAAGGTAGACCAAGAGTAATGTTTACTGAACGACCAAAGCCTTTGTATTTTAATACTGGCAACACTTGATCATGGTACATGCCTAAAACAGCATCAGCATCATTTAAATATTTTTCATTGAAAATGGTATCAGCCGGCAGAGGGCCGATCAGGTTGATACCTTTTTCTTGTCGAATTTTTTCCAGTGTCGGAGTGATGGTTTCGATCTCTTCACGACCTAAGCAGCCATCTTCGCCAGCATGAGGGTTAAGCCCGCAAACGTAGATGTTTGGTTGTGCGATAGCAAACTTTTCTACAAGGTCTTTATGAAGAATATCGATGATTTTTTCTAATCGCTCTTCGGTGACAGCTTTGGACACATAAGCTAAAGGAATATGTGTTGTAACCAGCGCCACGCGTAGTCCTTCCGTTGCTAGCATCATTACAACTAGCGGCGTTTGTGACTTCTCGGCGAAAAATTCAGTATGACCACTGAATGCAACACCTGCGCGATTAATCACCCCCTTATGAACAGGGCCGGTGACAATAGCATCAAATTCATCATTCATACAGCCTAAAGCCGCTCTTTCTAGCGTTTTTAGTACATAGTGGCCATTCGCTTCATTGAGCTCACCTGCGACCGCAGGTTCCGATATTTGGATATGGTCAACGATAAGCGTGCCCGCTTTTTGTGCTTTAGGTGCTTCTTCTGGATTGTAATCAGACAGTTGGACTTCGATGCCAAGCTGCTTGGCTCGCTCCATCAGCATATTCTTATCGGCACAGACGACAATTTGGTGCGCCCAATCTTCTTTCGATAGGGCAAGCACTAAGTCTGGGCCGATACCCGCAGGTTCCCCTGCGGTTACGACAATTCTACGAATTGTATTAGTTGTCATTGTTGTCATCCACGATTTCAACAAACGCACTTGCGCGTAGCTCTTGCATCCATGCGCCCGCTTCTTCATTAAATTTACGGTTAAATAGAATGCGGTAAGCTTTATTCTTCATCGCTGAGTCAGTACGGTCAACTTGGCGACGATCCAACACTTCAACGATATGCCAGCCGTGAACGGTTTTGAACGGTTCGCTGATTGAGCCAACTGGCAGAGTTTCTACTTGGTGCTTGAATTCTGGCACGTAAAGATCTGGTGTTTGATAACCTAGTTCACCGTCTTGTGCTGCCGAGCCAGGATCTTGACTGTATTGTGTTGCCAATTGAGCGAACGTTGCTTCACCGGCTTTGATGCGGCGTACAAATTCATTCAGTTGCTTCTTCGCCCCTTCGTCGCTCAGAATCACGGTTGGTTTAATCAAAATATGACGCGCATTTACTTCCGTTACCGCAACCGTTTCTAGGCCTTTGACATCCTCTATTTTTAGGATGTGGAAACCAACGCCACTACGGAATGGACCAATAATGCTGCCTTTGTTTTGCATCTTGATCTGATCAGCAAAGATGGTTGGCATCTCTTCTTTACGCATCCAGCCCCAATCACCACCTTGTAAAGCTTTAGGACCTTTAGAGTAGGTGTAGGCCATCTCCGTAAAATCTGCACCTTCGTTTAGCTTTTTCGCGAGCGCTTTAGCTTCTGCTTCTACAGCAGATTTTTCTTTATCGTCAGAGAAGCGCAGTTGAATGTGTCCAATTTTGTATTGAACAGTCGCATTGGTTTCTTGTGATAGTTGCTCAGCAAGGCTATCTACCTCTGCTGGAAGGATATTAATACGGCGACGAACCAGTGCATTGCGGGCTTCTGATGCGGCGATTTCCTTACGAATTTGTTCGCGGAATTCTGGGTAACTTAAACCTTCACTTTCTACAGAAGCGGCGAGTTGTTCTACTGTTTGCTCATTATTACGTGCGATCTCTGCAATCGCTTGGTTTAAACGGTTGTCGTCAATACGCACACCAATACGGTCTGCTTCTTGGCCTTGCAACGTGTCAATAATAAGTTTTTCAACAACTTGTTCTTTTAATACGCTGGTAGAAGGTAAGCTCTTTCCACTTTGACGTGCGTTGGCTTGCAGCGTTTTCATCGCTGTTTCGATGTCGCTTTGTAGAACTACACCGTCGTTCACGATGACCGCAACCTTATCGATCTCTACTGGTGCTGCAACCGCTCCGCAAGAGAGTAGGGTCGTGAATAAGATTGATTTCCAAATTTTCATTTAAAATTCCGTCAGTATTTTTGAATAGGCGTCTTATTCATTTAAGACGCCTATTTTGATTAATTGTTCAGATAGAATGGGCGGCCGTACTTAATCGCGTTGTCAGAACCATCCAGTTCTTTGACAGCAGTGTCTTCACGCTGGTTGGTCGCAAAGCCTTGAATACCGAAGTTAACGCTGAAGTTATTTTCGTATTCAGGTGATGCCCCGGTGCTGCCGATAGCTTGGTCTTCCCAACCAAGCAATTGGTTTGAGTAAGTGACGCCAATGTACCAACAGTCAGATTGGTAACGTAGGCTCGCTAACCATTCTAGGTCCGCATTTTCATTGAGGTCGTAGTAGTATTGACCACTCGCAGACCAGTTCGGGTTGAACTCGTAGGCCGCTACAATACCTGCTTGAGAAATACCTTTACGAGTAATTGTGTCTAGGTTTTCGAGAATGATCGTATCTTCGATGTATTCACGCGTAACGTAGCGATAGTTACCCTGAATAAAGCCGCCGTTGAATTGGTATTCCAAGGTACTGTTTGCCAACTGCATGGAGCTCAAATCAATATCGTATTGAATTCCACCGTGATAGAACAAGTAATCGTTGTAGTTGAAATCAGTTTCAATTGCCCATGATGAGTAATTGGTTGTCTCATCCGGAAGATTTGGGCTGTTGCTCAGTTTGGTCTTTTTATCGAAGTAGTAAATCTGACCAAATGAAACGTTAAGACGCTCTTTATAGTCATCATCAAAGAAGCGAGTACTCGCACCGTAGCTTAACTGGTTCGCCGAGGCGATTTTATCAATGCCACTGTACTTACGACTGCGGAATAGCCCGTAGTAGTCGGTTTGTAGCAAGGTGGTATCGTAGTTGTAGATGTTGGTTTGATCTTCTTCAGGTACGTACAAGTACTGCAGCTGAGGCTCCAGTGTTTGTGTGTAGCCCTTGATCCAGCTTGTATCTCGCTCTAAGTAAAGTTGCGCATGCGTACGGAACTCAGGAATAACACGAGAAACTTCATCATCCAACTGGTTTTGCAAGTTTACATCTGTCAAACCCGTTAAGTCTTGAGAGTAATACGTAGAGAGCACACGCGCTTCTGTTGTCCACGTTGCCCATGAGTTTGAGAGTGGTAATGTAAGCCCTGGTTCAATGTGAACACGGGTCGCATTTGGTCGCGCAGCATCGCTGGTATCGAAGCGGCTGACTTGGCTCTTCACGTCAAAGTTAAGGTAATCTCCCCACAACGGCGTGTAGTAGTTCAAGTCTAACTGAGGAAGCAGGCGATAAGGGCGGTTCTCTTCTTTCAATAAGATTTGGAAGTCACGAACGGTTAACGAGGCATCCCAGAAGTCAGAACGATATTGTACTTGTCCTTCTTGAACCAGTTGACCATCTTCACGGTTACCAATGTCGGAGTCGAGATCGAGGAAGTAATCAATATCACTCACTTTTGAGTAATCGACTTTGACTATCCACTGTTTATTGATGATACCGTCGTGTTTAACTTGGTAGCCCCAACGAGACTCGTCCTGATATTTGCGATCACTATTGAGGTATTCGCCTTTGATTTCCCCATTTCCCCAACCATCTGTTAGATAGCGGAAATCAGTATCGAGTTTTGTACCACGTTGCTGCATATAGAGCGTGGTGAGTGTCATGTCATATTGAGGCGCGATGTTCCAATAGAATGGCACCTCGACTTCCATACCATCACTAGAACCGTACGATAAAGAAGGGAAGAGGAAACCCGTTTTGCGCGTATCTCCAATTGGCATGGTTAGATACGGCACATAGAAAACAGGCACATCTAACACTTCAAATCGAGGATGATGCAGCGTCGCTGTCTCTTCATCTTGGTCAACATCGATGCCTGACGCAACCAATCGCCATGAATTATCGCCTTGAGGGCACGATGTGATAGAGCCGTCTTCGAGTTCATAAACCGACTGACCTGTGCGAGCGATATAGGCTGCAGTGCCTCGGCCTTGTTGGCAAAGGAACTGATAATCGGTGTTCTCAAGCGAAAACGTATCTTGATTAATGTCGTTAGTAACACGATCAGATCGAGCTTTGACTTGGCCGTCATTGAAAGTCACGTTGCCTTCGGCAACCACGACGTTGTCTTGTTGGTGCAGCGTTACGCTATCTGCGGTAATTTTCTTCTGGCCTTGGGTGACTTGTACATTACCTGAGTACTGAGCTTTGTCACCATTGATGGCTTGCAGGGTGTCAGCTTCTACCACTACTGGGGTATTAAGAGCGTCCTCCTCGCCACTTGTATCGACCAAACATTGATCTGTGGCGGGCATTTCCTGCACACTATCATGGATATTCGCTTCAGCTTGAGTGGTGGGTACAAACAAGGCGGTGCTGATAGAGGCCGCTAAAAATGTGCGGGAGAAATGTTGCATTGAATTGAACTTTCCTGTGTCACTACTACTCGATGGCTATAGGGCTTGTTGTACCCTAGCGTAATAGCCAAATGAATCAACTATAGTCGCATTTATCCCAGCGTATTGATTCACTGTGGCATAATGACGACAAAATAGCTGCAAAGATAAGCAGGCGAAATGGCCTAGCCGAAATAAAACTAATTCCATTATCATAAAGGAAATCGTTGCATCCGGCACTATAAGACCGCCGTCGTCGATAAAAATTCATTGATAGAGAACACATAATGCATATTTTTGGCAAAATTCTGGGTGCCTTTTTTGGCTTGTTACTTGGCGGGCCGCTAGGTTTACTCTTTGGCTTATTTATTGGCCATCAATTCGATAAAGCACGTCGCTTGAGTCAAGCCGGGTTCTCTACTGGCGGCTTTGGAAAAGGGCCAAGTCAAGCTCAGCGCCAAGAAGAGTTTTTTAAAGCGGCGTTTGCGGTAATGGGACATGTGGCAAAAGCGAAAGGCCAAGTCACCAAAGAGGAAATCCAACTGGCTTCAGCCATGATGGACCGCATGAATTTGCATGGCGAACAGCGTCGCGCAGCGCAAGACGCGTTTCGTGAAGGTAAAGACAGCGACTTTCCGTTAGAAGATGTTCTTGTTCGTGTGAAAATTTCGACAGCTGGTCGCTTTGACTTGTTGCAATTTTTCTTAGAGCTGCAAATCTCGGCGGCCTTTGCAGATGGCTCGATCCACCCGAGTGAACGAAATGTACTACACAAGATTGCACGTGGTTTGGGTTTCTCTTCTGAGCAATTAGAGCGTCGTTTGCAAATGCAAGAAGCCGCATTTCGTTTCCAAAGCCAGGGCGGTTTTCATGGTCAGCATCAAGGCCAATCTTCAGGTGGTAGCTGGCAACAAGCTTCACAAGCGGATCAGTTGGCCGACGCGTACAAAATTCTGGATGTGTCTTCAGATGCAGACAGTAAAACCGTTAAGCGTACTTATCGTAAACTGATGAACGAGCATCACCCGGACAAATTGATGGCTAAAGGTTTACCACCAGAGATGATGAACGTCGCGAAAGAGAAATCTCAAGAGATTCAAAACGCTTACGATCTTATTAAGAAGGTTAAAGGCTTTAAGTAGTCGGACGTTTTCTATCAAACATTTGGATGTAAAAAAGGGCACTCAGTGCCCTTTTTTTTCATGTCTTAGTCTTTGAGTTGCCGGTGTCTTTAGCTTTTGGCCTATTATGTCCCTAATGCTAATTGACCTCACATCCCCCAGTTTAGTTGGCTTGATTCAAGTCCCAATCGTATTCGTATTTCACTTTGCCAGAGAAGTTTTTGTATTGCGGTGCGTACTTTGCGATGTGTTTGAAGATTTGTTTTTCTCCACCAAAGTCCGTTGCAAACCAATCATAAATAGAAGACAGCTGTGCCGTGTTACCTTGGATAGATACGCCTTTGCTGCTGTTGATAAATGTTTTGGCGGCACTATCCAGTAGAGCTTGCGTGTTGCCAGCAGTGAATGCTTGAGATTGCAGATTAGGGCATCCTAGGCTGGCACAGTTAACCGCGTAATGCGTTCTTGGGTCATTCCAAATTGGACGCAAAATTCGATGTTCAATATCGTTTAAAGTTAGATCCTTCCCATTGACCACGACCACATCGTCTCCCCAAGGACCAAAGCTAAATAAACCACCTAGCTTGGTGATTGATTCGACTGGATAGTTATCCAAAATAAGATCTACCGTGATGGCGTTGTAAAGGTTTACCCAATAGGCATATTGCTCTGCTTGGTTGTATTGTAGAGGGTCTAGTTTTGCCAAACGCTGGATGTATTGTTTCAGCTTAGTTTTATCGACAGAGGAGACTTGGCTATAACGAAACAAGGTATTCTCGCCTTGTTCAACTAAATAAGTATCGAGCAGTTGTTGCCATTCTTGATGAGAAATTTGGGTTTGGTTGGCTTGATTCGATTGTTTCCAATATGGCCATAAGTCGGATTTAGGCGCGGACAATGTCGAGAAAGAAACCAGAGCACACAACAGCAATAACAGACGCTTCATAGAGATACCTTTGAATGAGATATTGTTGATAGTGTAGACCAGTTTAGTGCTTGTTTTCTTTCAGTAATCAGTGGCCTTTATTAGCTGTCATTCCGAGGAGCATAAGCGATATCAGGAGTCTAATATCCACAAACTCTTGAGTAAAGACAGTATGAATCTGTACAGTGCGCTCTGGTAGTCGATCCTGAATCACGCTCCTTCGTCGCTGTTCAGGATGACGAATTTCAACAGAGGCGTTCGGCATTCCGTAAGCAAAGCGATATGAGATCAGTCACCCAAAACAAATCAAGGGCCGACAATTGCCAGCCCTTGATTTGTGTATTTACTAACGCGTCTTAACGCAAGAAGCTTGGAATATTCGCTTCGTACTCAGCAATCTTATCTTCGTGTTGAAGGGTTAGGCCAATGTTGTCCAAACCGTTTAGCAAGCAATGACGACGGAACGAATCGATTTCAAAACCATATTCTTTGCCGTTGGCACGAACGACATTCGCTTCTAGGTCGACCTCGACTTCTGCACCTTCATTTGCCTCAACAAACTGGAAGATTTCATCCACTTCTTGTTCAGTCAAACGAACTGGCACCATTTGGTTGTTGATCGAGTTGCCGTAAAAAATATCGGCAAAGCTTGGTGCGATCATCGCTTTGATGCCGTAATCCGCTAGTGCCCACGGTGCGTGCTCACGAGATGAGCCACAGCCGAAGTTTTCACGAGCCAGCAAGATAGACGCGCCTTGGTAGCGAGGTGCGTTCATCACGAACTCTGGATTTGGCTGTTCGCCAGCATCGTCTAGGAAGCGCCAGTCATGGAATAGGTGCTTACCAAACCCTAGGCGGGAGACCTTTTGTAGGAACTGCTTTGGAATGATGGCATCAGTATCAACGTTCGCTGCATCTAGAGGAACAACTAAGCCTGTGTGTTGTTTAAAGCCTGACATTGGTTTGCTCCTTAGTCTAGTTCACGAATATCTACAAAGTGACCAGCAATTGCTGCTGCCGCTGCCATCGCAGGGCTCACTAGGTGGGTACGGCCATCACGACCTTGGCGGCCTTCAAAGTTACGGTTTGAAGTAGACGCACAACGTTCATGTGGGCCCAAACGGTCATTGTTCATTGCTAGACACATCGAGCAACCTGGTAGGCGCCACTCAAAGCCCGCTTCTTTAAAGATAACGTCCAAGCCTTCCGCTTCTGCTTGCGCTTTTACTTGCTCAGAGCCAGGAACGATCAGCGCTTGAACGTGAGGCGCGACTTTGCGACCTTTCGCTACTTCAGCGGCTGCGCGCATGTCTTCGATACGTGAGTTAGTACAAGAACCAACGAAGACTTTATCGACGTTGTAATCAGACAATGACTTGCCTGCCTCTAGGCCCATGTAAGCCAATGCTTTTTCTGCCGATGCCTTTTCTACTGGGTCGGCAAAGCTTTCTGGTGCTGGGATAGGTTGATCTACCGCGATCACTTGGCCTGGGTTAGTACCCCAAGTGACTTGTGGTTTAATGTCTGCTGCGTTTAGCGTCACGACTGCATCAAACTGAGCATCATCGTCAGTTTTTAATGTCTTCCAGTATTCTACTGCTGCATCAAAGTCGGCACCTTGAGGTGAGAATTTACGGCCTTTGATGTATTCGAACGTGGTTTCATCTGGCGCAATCAAACCGGCTTTCGCACCTAGCTCTATCGCCATGTTACATACGGTCATGCGGCCTTCCATTGAAAGGTCAGTGATCGCTTCACCACAGAATTCAACCACGTAGCCTGTACCGCCAGCTGCTGTAGTTTCACCGATGATTGCTAGCACGATATCTTTCGCCGTGATACCCGGAGCCACTTTGCCTTTTACTTCGATCTTCATCGTTTTGGCGCGCGCTTGTTTTAGCGTTTGAGTTGCTAATACGTGCTCAACTTCTGATGTACCAATACCAAAAGCGAGAGAGCCGAATGCACCGTGTGTAGCCGTGTGCGAGTCACCACAAACAATGGTCATGCCCGGTAGGGTAATACCAAGCTCTGGGCCCATAACATGCACAATACCTTGGTATTTATGGTTGATGTCGTAAAGCGTAACGCCAAACTCTTCACAGTTTTTCGATAGCGTTTCCATCTGGATACGAGCCATCTCACCCGATGCGTTGATGTCTTTGGTGGTTGTCGAAACGTTGTGGTCCATGGTGGCAAAAGTTTTGCTGACCTGACGCACTTTACGACCTTTTTCACGCAAGCCGTCAAATGCTTGCGGAGACGTCACTTCGTGTACCAAGTGACGGTCGATGTACAAGATTGGGTTTTCCCCTTCTGCTGCGACGGCAACGTGTGCGTCGTAGACTTTTTCGTATAATGTTTTGCCCATTGTTTGCTTCCTTTCCTCATCGCCGTTGCCGCAATAACTGCGTTAGCGACACCCGTTTATCCAGTTATTTAGCTTATTTAGCGAACTAAACGCCTTAATATAAATGGGCTTGCTGCCTTGCTATTGCACCAATGACTTAGAGGAAAGCCATTGGTTGACCGAGGATTTAGTATTTATTATGAATCTGTTTTGTATTAAGAGTTTAAGACGTACTCAGCGATCTTATCGCCCATCTCAGACGTCGAAAGTGCTGGGTTGTCACCAGCAAGGTCACCCGTTAGTTCCCCCGCTGATAGCGCTTTTGAAACTGCCGTTTCGATGTCTTGTGCCGCCGTTTCCTCACCTAGGCTATAACGTAGCATCAGTGCCGCAGACAGGATTTGTGCCACAGGGTTAGCGATGTTCTTACCTGCGATATCTGGTGCACTGCCACCTGCTGGCTCGTACAGACCGAATTTGCTTTCGTTTAGACTTGCTGATGGCAACATACCCATAGAGCCTGTGATCATCGCACATTCATCAGAAATGATGTCGCCGAAGATGTTTGAACACAGCATTACGTCGAACTGAGCAGGGTCTTTGATAAGCTGCATAGTCGCGTTATCAATGTACATGTGTGACAACTCGACATCTGGGTAGTCTTTTGCGATTTCTTCGACTACTTCACGCCATAAGATAGAGCTTTGTAGAACGTTCGCTTTGTCGATAGAGCACACTTTCTTGCGACGTAGACGAGCAGAGTCAAAAGCGATTTTTGCAATACGTTCGATCTCAAAGCGGTGGTACACCTCAGTATCAAATGCTTTTTCTGTTGCGCCTTCACCTTCACGACCTTTCGGTTGGCCGAAGTAGATACCACCCGTCAGTTCACGGACTACCACGATGTCAAAGCCGCGACCCGAGATGTCTGCACGTAGCGGTGAGAAAGCTTCAAGACCTGAGTGAATTTGCGCTGGACGTAAGTTACAGAACAGTTGGAAGTGTTTGCGTAGTGGAAGTAGGGCACCACGTTCAGGTTGGTCGTTTGGTGGTAAGTGCTCCCACTTAGGGCCGCCAACCGAGCCGAATAGGACTGCATCAGACTCTTCACATGCTTTTATTGTGCTCTCTGGAAGTGGGCAACCGTGGTTGTCGATCGCGATACCACCGACATCATGCTCGTCACGCTCAAACGCAATACCATGTTTCTTTTCGATTGCATCCAATACTTTATGTGCCTGCGCCATTACTTCCGGGCCAATGCCGTCACCGGGTAGGACGGCAATTTTGTACGATTTGTCTGTCATGTTAATCCTTTAAGTTTTCTAATTTTGAGCTTAATTAATTCAACGAGCGTGTTCTTTCCTGAGCCGTGTAGCCCGGTTGTTATTACACAGTCGCAATCTTTTTCTGCTTCATTTCTTCGATTTTATCTGCACGATGAATGCTGTTAATAACGTGCAATAATGCTTGGCCGGAAGCCTCAACGATGTCGGTGGAAACACCCGTACCGTGGTATTTGCGACCTTTGTAGTTGGCAATGATGTCTGCTTGACCCAAACCATCTTCACCTTCACCTTTCGCGGTTAGGTCGAATTTATCCAGAACGATGTCGTAGCCTGTCACGCGGTAGATACATTGGTATAGCGCATCAACTGGGCCATTACCGACCGCTGCTTCACACATTTCTTCATCACCGCATTGCATTTTGATGCTGGTGGTAGCCATTACGCTGCCAGACTGCACGCTTAGGTAGCTCAATTTGTAGAAGTCATCTTCTTCACGCAAGTTCGAGAAGTGCATTAGGGCTTCTAGGTCGTAATCGAACACTTGGCCTTTGCGATCAGCAAGTTTCAAGAAATCCGCATACAGCGCGTCTAGGTTGTACTCGTCTTCGTTGTAACCCATGGTATCCATATGGCTCTTCACGGCAGCGCGACCGCTGCGGCTGGTTAGGTTCAGAGCTTGGTTTTTTAGGCCAATAGACTCAGGGGTCATGATTTCGTAGGTATTCTTATTCTTCAACATGCCATCTTGGTGGATGCCTGAAGAGTGGCTAAACGCATTTGCACCCACAATTGCTTTGTTGCTTTGAATAGGCATATTGCATAGCTGGCTAACCAACTTACTGGTGCGGTGAATTTCATCATGCTTAATGCCAGTGTGAACGCCCAAAAACTCTTGACGAGTCTTGATGATCATTGCGATCTCTTCAAGTGAACAGTTACCCGCTCGCTCTCCAATGCCATTGATCGTGCCTTCTATCTGACGTGCGCCAGCTTGAACGGCGGCAATAGAGTTGGCAACTGACATCCCCAAATCGTCGTGACAGTGAACGGAGATGATCGCTTTATCAATGTTCGGAACGCGGTTAAATAGGGTTTCAATAATCCCACCAAACTCACTTGGTACGGTGTAGCCAACGGTATCTGGAATGTTGATTGTACTCGCACCTGCATTGATGGCGGCTTCTACCATGCGACATAGGTTGTCGATTGGAGTACGACCAGCATCTTCACAAGAAAACTCGACATCATCAGTGTAGTTACGTGCATGTTTAACGGCGTTGACTGCCATTTCTAGTACATCGTCGTAGCTGCGGCGTAGTTTGTCTTCTACGTGAATGGTGGAAGTGGCTAAAAACGTGTGGATACGGAATTGGTCAGCCACTTTTAAGGCTTCAGCGGCAGCATCAATGTCTTTCGCAACGGCACGCGAAAGGGCACAAACTCGACTGTTTTTTATGTTTTTTGCGATGGTTTGTACAGACTCGAAATCACCTGGTGAAGAGATTGGGAAGCCAGCTTCGATAACATCAACGCCGAGTCTTTCCAGCGCATAGGCAATCTGCAGTTTTTCTTTAACCGTCAAGCTTGCTGACAACGCTTGCTCGCCATCACGCAATGTGGTGTCGAATATAATGACCTGATCGTTCATGTTTGCTTCCTTCCTGATTTCTGCACTTTCGCGCAAGTGAATCGTTTACTTCCAGTATTTAGATATAAAAAAACCCGCATTCTCATGCGGGTTCTTAGAAATTGGTGTGGTTATTTTTCTTCCACAGCCTACCCGCGCGAACTGGTCACGATCAGGAGGAGGCTAAGCAGGATAGAAAAATGAGCTGACATAGTTGTTAAGCTTTCCACATAATTAAGTTAACAAATTAGTACCGCACTCCATGAAGCGCGTCAACCCTAAAGTCGATTTTTTATTCATATCGGATGAGTCTTTTCGTTTGCTTGAGAAAAATGATGCACTAAGTGAAACGGCATGATGCGATAGAAACGTGCTAGAAGAAGTAAGTTCTCATCAAGTTTGCGACGTTTCATTACCAAAACAAGCATCGGGATTGCGACTTGTCACACAAAGGTCCGAATTGTTTGGCAAAAGTTTTGAATGACCATTTATAGTAGTGCAGTTGCACTAGGTAAAAGAAATAAGGGTTAGGGAAAGAATGAGGTTAACAAAACAATTTGGACGTTCAGCCATAGTATTTACTCTGGTCAGCTTGTCGGGTTGTCAGCTGTTTCAATCGCAGACCTATGTGGAAGTGGCTTCCCCCGTTGTTATGAATGATCACTCGCAGAGCGTCATGGTTATCAATGATCAAATGGATCGATTTTTGAGTTATGAGGGACGCGAATCGTTCTTGAATCAGATGCTTGTTGCCCTTGAGTCTGACAGCCGAAATAAGTTTAAAGGTAAAGATCCGGAAACGTATTCTTGGTGGAAGATCCGCGTTCAACCTAGTGAGAAACAGCAAGCGGAAGTTTTCCGACCAACCACTGAAGGTGTCGATACCTCAAACCCAGTAGAGTTTATGGATGTTTCTTACCGCTCTAAGACCACATTAAACCTACGCTCTAAACCGAGTCTTGAAGGGGCAAAGCTTGGCGTATTATCGAAAGGGGAAGTCTTTAATGTGCTAGCAAAAGTGGTTGATCAACCTTGGTTTCTCGTTGAACAGAAAGGAGTGATAAAAGGTTATGTCCATAAGGATTATGCGCGCAGCAATGTGATAAATCGTGACATTTTATCTACTCAGCCTAACCCTCTACTAGAGCCTAAATCGAGTAAAACGGAGCAAACGAGTATAGAGCATGAACTGTCGGGAAACTATACTTGCCGCTCACTGAGCTATGAGCTTACAAAAGATGGCGACATGACGACAGGCTCTTTGCGCGCCTGCCGCAAGAAGAGAAAAGTCTGGTATATAGATACCCCTCAACCGCAACCAGCAAACCCTTCTTAGTGTTCTATTTTATGGTTATGCCCAATAGATAAATTGTTGGGCACACTTTAATTTGGCCTTTGTCATTAATTGTCCAAACTCCCGTCATGCTGTTGTCACCTAAACCTCCTACTTTTCACACAAAGGCGTTGTCAAAGTAAGGAAAGGTCACATGCGAACCATAGAGACAATTACACAGCCAATTGCAACCATTGCTAAGTTTGATTTAGCGCTCTCTAGTGTTTGTCTTAAGCACCGTTTTAATCAACAAGTCGCCAATATCAGCAAAGGAGTCTCCCACAGTGGTGACGGGCATCTTTACTTGGTGTTGGGGTTATTAGCTTGGTATTTAGATAAGGAGCAAGGAGTCTGGTTTTTACTGGCGGGTTTACTTGCTTTTGCTATCGAGCTACCAATTTATTGGACGCTGAAAAATAGTTTTAAGCGTCGTCGCCCTGAAGAGCTTAGTGCACTCCTTCCTGCTTTTATTACTCCCTCCGATCGCTACAGTCTTCCTTCAGGACACACTGCCGCTGCGTTTGTCATGGCGACGCTGATTGACCATTTCTATCCGAGCCTAGGCGTTGCTGCATTCTTTTGGGCAAGTTTAATCGGAACCGCGCGAATCTTATTGGGTGTGCACTTTTTTACCGATGTCATCATTGGTGCACTGCTTGGCAGTCTTTGTGGTGGATTAGCGATTGCGATGTTAGGAGGCTAATTGATGAAAATCTTGTACGGTGTTCAAGGGACAGGAAACGGACATATTGCACGCGCAAGGGCGATGAGTCATGCGTTTAAAGAGCACAATGTTGAGGTCGACTTTTTGTTTTCTGGGCGAGCGCCGGAAAAATACTTTTCAATGGAAGCATTTGGCGATTACCAGACTCGCCGAGGCTTCACCTTTATTACCGAAAAAGGCTCTGTAAACTACGCGAAAACAGCATTGAATAACAATTTGGTGCAGTTTTTCAAAGAAGTTAAGCAACTCGATCTGTCGTCCTACGATCTTATCATTAATGATTTCGAACCTGTGACTGCGTGGGCAGCGAGACAACAAAATAAGCCTTCTATTGGTATTAGCCACCAAAATGCTTTCCGTTATCCGGTGCCACTAAAGGGAGCAAGTTGGTTAGATAAATCCGTCATTGAATACTTTGCGCCTTCTCAACATCACCTTGGTTTGCATTGGCATCATTTTGATCAACCTTTGTTACCACCAATAGTGCATACCGTCGATAGCCAAGCAGAAAACGACGACTTCGTGTTGGTGTATCTGCCGTTCGAATCGATAGAAGATATCTCGGACTTATTGTTCCACTTTAATCAACAAGCGTTTATCTGTTATCACCCGGATGTGATCGAATGTGAGCAGGTAGAAAACATAGAACTGCGCCCTTTATGCCACAGCAACTTCCAGCATCATTTGCATCGCTGTAGTGGTGTCATTGCTAATGGTGGGTTTGAGCTTCCTTCAGAAGCCTTGTCTTTGGGGAAAAAATTGTTACTAAAGCCACTCGCGGGTCAATTCGAGCAGCAGAGCAATGTTGCGACCTTAGAAGATTTAGGGCTTGCGATGTCGATGGAGAGCTTAGACATTTCCGCAGTACGCCAGTGGCTAAAGGAGCAACAAGCCGAAAGTGTGAAATACCCAGATGTTGCTCAGGCTATTGTTCATTGGGTACTGCAAGGTGCATGGGATTCAAAAGCAGAGTTATCCAGACAACTGTGGGAGCAGGTTGATTTTCCAAGTTACGTGTCGAACATTTAAGTACGTTGTTCAGTACACTGTTCCTTCCATTTTTGACACGATTTTGTTGCAGCCTTTCTGTTTAGAAGGCTGCATTTTTATTCTTCCTCTCTCATTTCTATTCAGTGTGTATTTGCTGATAATTTGACTGATAAGTGCAAAATTCAATCAGAGATATAGCTGTCATCTGTTGTTCTTATTCCAACTAATAACTGAGCTAAATGCATGCTTGTGTTGACCGCCTGTCCTATCAATTTGCTAAATACGTCCTCAAAGAATGCATTTTTACGTGTTTTATAGTTTTTTATGTTTTTATCAAGTCTTTGTTATTTAATAAATAAATACCTAATTGGCTAAAATTTACTGATTAAATATCAATCTAGTTGCGAAACCGCAATCGATTAGTTGATAGTACAGTTCGAGCCGGAAGTATCCGGACGATAAATATAATAAAAAGTTAGGTTATCTATTCGTAAAATGATTCGAATCCAGCCGCCGTCTTTTGTGCGAGATGGGATTCTATTCGTTATGAATTTAATGAACAAAGTTGACGATTACAAAAGAGGCGCACTCAATGTTAGAGAAGAAAGACGCGATGAGCGCAATTGCTAGCTACCGTATGGAAAGCACTTTGCGTGGTGTAGATTTAAACCTACTGACTGTATTTGATGCTGTAATGCAAGAGCAAAATATTACTCGTGCAGCACATAACCTAGGCATGTCTCAGCCGGCGGTAAGTAACGCCGTGGCACGCTTAAAAGTGATGTTTAACGACGAGCTATTCATGCGCCAAGGCCGTGGTATTCAGCCTACGCAACGAGCACGTCAACTGTTTGGCCCTATTCGCCAAGCACTACAGCTGATTCGCAATGAACTTCCTAGCTCTGTATTCCAGCCAGAATCTTCGACTCGCTTATTCAAGCTTGCGATTTGCAGCCCTTGCGACATGCGTTTTGCTCCGAAGATCATGGCAAAAGTGAATCAACAAGCACCAAACGTTCAGCTTCACCTAGATGCAGAATTTGACCGTTTGTTGTCTGAGCGTATGCGCTACCAAGAAATTGATTTCGTGATCGACTACGCTCGTTTTGATGAGCAAGGTTTCTCAAGTACTGAAATCTTCAAAGATGAATTAGTGGTTATCGCATCAAAAACACACCCACGCATTCAAGGTGGTGTGACGGCAGAGCAACTGCTTAACGAAAAGCATGCGAAGTTATCGAAAGTGCATGGCCAACGTAGTTTCTCAGAGCAAGCGTACCGTGAACTGGATTGCCAAGCGGCGTATGAAGGTTCTAGTTTAAGCAACCTACTATACGTGGTGGGTCAATCTGAGCTTGTGACTATTGCACCACGTTGGATGGCGGAAAATGCGGTAAACAGCGATCAACTGCAAATTCTTGATTTCCCATTTGCGAACAAAGAAATCAGCGGATTCTTAAGCTGGCATGAATCAAGTGAAAAAGATAAAGGCCACATTTGGCTGCGCGATCAACTGATGATCACTTGTGGTGAAGTCGTTGCCGCAAAATAAGATGACGTTTGGTCTTCTCGATTAGACCATATTGGTAATCATCAATTTTTACAATTCATTGGTCCCCGAGCGATTTTTGTCTCTCGGGGCTTTTTGTTTTCGTAATCAACAATCGAAACAGTAAGTTAAATAGAGTAATCATTCAGCAATTTGAGGTACGTTCGCGACGTATAAGTGATAGTTGTCTCTTATTAGTGATAAGTTTGATACTGGTCAGTTGCGTTTTAGCAAGCCGTGAGTACACTTGTTCGCTCAATTAGCTTACGCCTGTAAGCCAAAAGGTAAGTAAAAGAATGGCCAAGTTAGATTTTCATATCGTTAAACGTATTCGTGAACAAATTGCGAACGGTGGTACACGCGTTGCACTCAAGCATAAAGTGGGTGAGGAGTGGCAAGGTATTACGTGGACGCAATTTGGTCAGCAAGTTGATGCTTTATCACTTGCACTTTTGGCTCAGGGATTAGGAGTCCAAGATAAGATCGGCATTTTCTCGAACAACATGCCGCAATGGACGATCGCTGATATCGCAGCACTGCAATTACGCAGCGTGACAGTACCTATTTACCCAACCAATACTGCCGCCCAGTCGGCGTACATCATTAACAATGCAGACGTCAAAGTTCTGTTTGTTGGTGAACAGCCTCAATTTGATGCAGCAGTGAGCATTTTCGACCAGTGCGAACAGTTAGAGCTCATTGTTGCGATGTCTGATGATATAGAACTTGGCGATCATGATTTCGTTATCTCTTGGCAAGCATTTGTTGCCAAAGGCGACACTACATATCAAGTTGAATTGGATGCGCGTTTAGATCAGGCAAAAGAAGATGATCTACTCACGCTCATCTACACCTCGGGTACAACAGGCCAGCCAAAAGGCGTTATGTTGGACTACGCAAACATTGCGGCGCAATTGGAAGGGCACGATCAGCGCTTGAGCCTTTCTCAAAGTGACGTGTCATTATGTTTCCTTCCGTTGTCACACGTATTTGAGCGCGCTTGGACCTTTTATGTATTGTACAAAGGGGCGACCAACTGCTATTTGCAAGACACCATGCAAGTACGTGATGCACTGAGCCAGGTGCGACCTACCGTGATGTGTGCCGTACCGCGTTTCTATGAGAAGATCTTCTCTGCGATTCACGAGAAAGTGTCTCGCGCGCCGATTCATCGTAAGATCATGTTTACTTGGGCAGTCAACATGGGCGCAAAAATGGCCGCTTGTCATCAAGAAAAACGTCAGCCATCGCTCTTGCTGCGTAAGTCATACGCTTTGGCGGATAAGTTGGTTCTGAGCAAACTGCGTGCGCTACTTGGCGGGCAAATCAACTTTATGCCTTGTGGCGGTGCAAAGTTGGATGAAACCATCGGTCGATTCTTCCATGCGATTGGTATCAACGTTAAGTTGGGCTACGGCATGACTGAAACCACGGCGACAGTATCGTGTTGGGATGATAAATGTTTTAACCCCGACTCTATTGGTATGTCGATGCCTGGCGCACAGGTTAAGATCGGCGAAAACAACGAGATTCTGGTTCGTGGTCCAATGGTGATGCGTGGCTATTACAAAATGCCAGAAGAGACGGAAAAGACCTTTGATGAGCACGGTTTCCTAAAAACGGGCGACGCTGGTTACATTGATGAAAATGGCAACTTGTTCATCACCGATCGTATCAAAGAGTTGATGAAAACTTCAGGTGGTAAATACATCGCTCCACAAATGATTGAAGGTGCGATTGGTAAAGACCACTTCATCGAGCAAATCGCAGTCATTGCGGATACTCGTAAGTTTGTTTCTGCGCTTATCGTGCCTTGTTATGACTCGCTAGAAGAGTACGCGAAAGAGCTGAATATCAAATATCACGATCGCGTTGAGTTGATTAAGCACCACCAGGTGGTCGAAATGCTTGAGAAGCGTGTAAACGATCTTCAAAAAGAGTTGGCAAAGTTTGAACAAGTGAAGAAGTTTAAATTGTTACCAAGAGCTTTCTCTATGGATGATGGTGAGTTAACGCCAACTCAAAAACTTCGTCGTAAAGTCATCAATGACAAATACCAAGATGAAATTGAAGAAATGTATAAGGAAAAGTCGGATAAAAAGTAACTTAAGCTGACTTAGATTTTATATTGATGAAAAAATCCCCAGTGATGTGATCGCGCATTGCTGGGGATTTTTGTTTGTATTGATTTTTTCTGTTCTGCTCGTCAAATAACGCTATTTCGCACCCTGTAGCTAAAAGCTTATGAAATAATGTTCTTTTTTTGAGCGTTAACTTTTTAGGTTGTACTGTGAAATAGGAGATGTGTGGCTGCTATTCCTACTAACATTCTAATTACTAGTATCTTGTTTAAAAAGTAGACCAATCTCTCATTAGACCCATTGATAATAAAACGTTACATTTGTTGGGTAACCTTGCGGGATGTTATGACGAACGCAAGACATAGCCGAAAACGTGGAAGTATTTCGATTAGGCTACGAATAAGACCTAGACTATGTAAAACCAGACCAATCCGTTGACCTTACGGTGAGGAAACTGGCTAAGGAGAGCAATTATGACAGCAATGTTGTCAGGCGCAGAGATGGTGGTTCAATCTCTGATAGAAGAGCACGTAGAGCAGATCTTTGGCTACCCAGGTGGCTCTGTTTTGGATATCTACGATGCACTGCATGCCAAAACCGATCAAATCAAACACGTACTTGTAAGGCATGAGCAAGCCGCCACTCATATGGCAGATGGTTACGCTCGAGCTACCGGTAAACCGGGTGTCGTACTTGTGTGCTCGGGGCCGGGCGCGACCAATACCATTACGGGTATTGCAACAGCGTATATGGACTCTATCCCAATGATCGTTATCTCGGGTAACGTACCGAATAGCCTAATTGGTAATGATGCTTTCCAAGAGTGTGACATCGTCGGTGTCTCCCGCCCAGTGGTCAAACACAGCTTTTTAGTAAAAAAAGCGGAAGATATTCCTGAAACAATCAAAAAAGCGTTTTATATCGCGACTACAGGTCGACCTGGTCCAGTTGTGATTGATTTGCCAAAAGATGTGATGAACCCGCAAATCAAACTGCCTTATCAATATCCAGAAACGCTTTCAATGCGTTCTTACAAGCCGACAACTTCGGGCCATAAAGGCCAGATTAAAAAAGCGCTTAAATCGCTATTAGAAGCGAAAAAACCAGTGCTTTATATCGGTGGTGGTGCGGTGATTTCTGGCGCTCATGAACATATTTTAGAGCTTTCCGACAAACTGAACCTACCCGTTGTGAGTACTTTGATGGGCTTGGGGGCATTCCCGGGTACACATAAAAACTCACTGGGCATGTTGGGTATGCACGGCACTTACGAAGCTAATATGGCAATGCATGAAGCGGATCTTATTTTTGGTATCGGTGTGCGTTTTGATGACCGTACAACCAACAACCTTGAAAAGTACTGCCCAAACGCAAAAGTGATGCATATTGATATCGATCCGTCATCGATCTCGAAAAACGTGAAAGTGGATTTGCCGATCGTAGGTTCTGCGGAAAAAGTGCTGACAACCATGCTCGGGCTGCTTGCAGAGCAAGGTAGTGGAAATGATCAAGATGCTATCACTGCATGGTGGGATGACATTCAAGTATGGCGTGACCGCAACTGCTTGTCTTATGAAACGTCTCCAGAACGAATCAAGCCACAGCAAGTAATTGAAACGCTGCACAAGCTAACTAATGGTGACGCATATGTGGCGTCTGATGTGGGCCAGCATCAGATGTTTGCGGCGCTGTACTACCCATTCAATAAGCCGCGCCGTTGGATAAACTCTGGTGGTCTTGGCACCATGGGATTTGGTCTTCCGGCTGGCATGGGCGTGAAGTTTGCCATGCCACAAGAAGAGGTCGTGGTTGTGACTGGTGACGGCAGTATTCAGATGAACATTCAAGAATTGTCGACAGCCATGCAATACGACATTCCAGTGAAGATCATCAACCTGAACAACCGATTCTTAGGCATGGTAAAACAGTGGCAAGACATTATTTATCAAGGTCGTCACTCTAATTCTTACATGAGTTCTGTTCCTGACTTTGCAGCGATTGCAGAAGCTTATGGTCACGTCGGTATTCGTATCGAAACGCCTGATCAGCTCGAAGAAGGGCTACAAAAAGCGTTGGATATGAAAGATCGTCTGGTGTTTGTGGACATCAACGTAGACGAAACCGAACACGTATACCCGATGCAAATCAAAGGTGAGGGTATGGATAAAATGTGGCTAAGCAAAACGGAGAGAACTTAATATGAGACACATTATTTCATTGCTATTGGAAAACCAACCGGGTGCGTTGTCTCGTGTTGTTGGTTTGTTCTCTCAACGTGGTTACAACATTGAATCTTTGACGGTATCACCGACTGATGATGAAACCCTGTCGCGAATGAACATTACCACGACATCTGATGAGATGCAGTTGGAACAAATTCAGAAGCAGTTACACAAATTGATCGATGTGCTGAAAGTGCAAGAAGTCACCGAGTATGAGCACATTGAGCGTGAACTGATGATGGTGAAAGTGAAAGCCAGTGGTTTTGCGCGAGCAGAAGTGAAGCGGACGGCAGACATCTTTCGTGGCCAGATCGTGGATGTCACGGCTTCCCAATACACCGTACAACTTGCGGGTACGAGTGAAAAGCTAGATGCCTTCATTCAAGCGATATCCGAAGTGACCGAAGTTGTCGAAGTTGCTCGTAGTGGTGTCGTTGGCATTGCGCGAGGAGAGCGAGCTCTCAAACCTTAACTCTCTGATTGCATATAGAAAAGCCACTTAATCTAAGTGGCTTTTTTGTTTAGAAAATAACAATTAATGATATAATTGTCGTTTTAGTAAGCATGATAGGCATTAGACGTGTGAAAGTACCTAAGCGAGTCGGCACCTTATTGGCGACAGCACTATTTTTTAGTGCACTCACTGCCGCTTACTACTATCAGAAATATCTGACGTTGTTAGAAAACAATGTTGAGAACACCGCTCAAGAAGCGTTACATCAATTGGCCTATACTGGCCGTGAATACAGCAATATTCAGGATCAAATCGAAACGATCAGTGACCTACTTGGTCACAGCCAAAGTCTGTATGAATATCTGCGCCAACCTAACCGGGTGAACCGTTCCATCTTAGAAGACATGTGGATCTCGGTCGCAATCAATCAAAAGTTGTATAAGCAAATTCGCTTTCTTGATGTTTCTGGTCGAGAAAAAGTGAGGATTAATTATGAGATTGAAACAGGCGCTGCGTTGCCCGCGATCAAATTGCAAAATAAGTCAGAGCGAGATTACTTTCAATTCGCTAAGAACTTAGACGATGGCGAAATCGCTTCGTGGGGGATAGGTTTAGAACGAGAGTATGGCGAGTTAGTCTATCCCTATAGCCCGTCACTGCGTATTTTGATGCCTATTTCGCTTAACGGAAAGCGCGAAGGGTATCTTGTGCTTAATGTTGATATTGACTATTTATCCTCTCGACTCAACTATTCGTCAGTGCTTGATTTCCATATTGAGCTGATTAAGAGTGACGGATTTTACATTGATAGCCCTAAATCAGCTCGTTTATATGGCCATATAATTCCCGCTCGCTCTCAATTTAATTTTGGCCGGATGTACCCAAACATTTGGCGTAGTTTAAATTCAAAAGATTCGGGCTATGCTTACAATGGTTCGAATTTGGTCGCGTATCGCACCATCCAGTTTGTTTCTAGCGAACCTCTTCATCTGGTTATTGATCTTACCAATGAGCAGTTATTATCCCGAGCTCAGAGGGACATTGATGACTTAATCCAAGAAGCATTTTTTGTTCTAAGTTTGGTGCTCGGCTTCACTTTGCCGACGGCAGCCCTTGCTCTGCATTATCGGCGTCATAGTATGGAATCGAAGTTGGCTCGAGCTGCTCTTGATGGTATGACTGCGGTGATGATCTCGGATGCTTCGCATAGAATCATCATGGTTAATCAAGAGTTTGAAAACATGATGGGTTACTCAACCAAGCATGCCCAAGGTTGGAGTGCACATCATTTAATTCTCTTACCTGAAGATCTCGAAGCAAACCTGAGTATCTGGAAAACACTGAAGAGTGAACACGTATGGGAAGGGGAGATTCGTTGTCGAACTAAGTTTAATCAAGTCTTTACTGCAATAATGCGTATTCAGGCGAATTTAACCAAATCAGGTAAAGTGAGTTATTACATTACGTCGCTGGTGGATATCTCTGGGCAAAAAGAGTTAGAAGAAAAATTACGAAACCTAAGCGAAAAAGATGGCTTGACGGGGTTGTGGAACCGCCGAAAATTTGAAGAGCAATTGGCGCAATATGCGGGGATTATTGAACGCTATCCTGATAGCCCTCCTGCTTGTTTGGCGTTGTTTGATATTGACCATTTTAAGCGTATTAATGACGAGCTAGGCCACGACGAAGGAGACAAGGTGATTTGTAGTGTCGCAGAAACCCTCCTAGAAGAAGTCCGCAGCACAGACTTTGTATCTCGTGTCGGTGGTGAGGAATTTGCAGTGATCATGCCGCATACAACACTAGAAGAGGCTGAAATTGTATTGAACAGGCTACGTGTCGCGGTTCAAATGCGTAGTGATAGAGGCATTACTGTCAGTGCTGGGTATAGTGATTTAACCTCTGATCGTACAAGAACGTATAAATGTGCTGATATTGCTTTGTATGAGTCAAAAAGTGCAGGGCGTAACTGCGTATCGCTGTGTCATAGTTATGATGATATTGCTTAGCGCTTTTGCAAAAATGAATAAACGGGGATAGCCCCCCGCTTTTTAGTCTCAGCGTTATTCGCTAGCCAGTATGCGACATTGGTTGTCGATGGCGGCTTCGATACACTGTATTGACTGTCTCAAATAACGCTCTAGATAACCTAAAGCATCCTGACTCTTTTTGTCTAGCGATGCCTTCATCAGTATTTCTTGCTCATCGAGATTACAGTGCCCAGGGTTCCCTGTGCCTAAAATCTGCATCGCGAAGTATTGGTAGCGTTTAATTTGCGTGAGTAGATCGCGGAAAAACCCAAACATATTGACAGAGCCAGCACCTTCAAACAGCGCAGTAAGAAACTGATTTTGGCGCTCTTCCCATTCCCTCCAACAAAAGCTTTCGCCAGGTTTTACTCGGGATAACTTGTGATAAGCAGTTAGTACATCCAGTTCCCATTTTTCATCGCCAATCATAATTGCCTTACTGAGTAAGCATGCGGAGACCATTTGCAGGCTTTCGTACAAGTCATGTAACTCATCTTTACATACAGGTGCAACCCAGCAGCCTTTTTGCGGCTCGAGTTTGACGTATTTGCTCCAAGATAATTGCACCAATGCTTCTCGAATGGGTGACGCTCCTACGTTGTACTTCTCTTTGAGTTCGGCAACCACGAGTTTTTGACCTGGTTTAAGCTCGCCATCGAGAATATCCTGACGGATCATTCTTAATACTTTGTCGGTAAGAGTGGGACTAGACACATACACCTCATAGAAACTTTAATCGTGACGATAAAATTAAACAGTACGAAATTCTGATAGAGGTGAATAATACAATTAGCCTATTATGAGAGCAAGAAAGCCATATAAAAAAGGAGGGCATAAGCCCTCCTTCTCAAGAAACTGAAGTGTTAAAAGTTCAGTCTTATAGTACGTGTACAGAAGCTGTGTTCGTAGTACCTGAAGCAACTAGAGCGCCAGAAACCATAACAACGATATCGCCTTTGTTACCTAGACCTGATTCTAGAGCAAGTTCTTTACCCGCTACGTAGAATGCGTCAGTGCTTTCGATTGAATCAACAACTACTGGAGTAACACCTTTAGTTAGAACTAGCTGTGCAGCAGTTTTCTTGTTAGTTGTTAGCGCTAGGATGTTTGCAGTTGGGAAGTACTTACGTACTGAACGTGCAGACTTACCGCCTTCAGTTGCAACAACGATAAGTGGAGCTGCTAGTTTCTCAGCTGTGTCTACAGCGCCTTTACATACTGCTTCAGTGATGCGAAGACGTGGGCTGTCTAGACGAGAACCTAGTTCAGCTTTTAGCGCTGAGTCAGTACGGTTCGCGATTTGAGCCATGATAGTTACCGCTTCAACAGGGTATTTACCTTTCGCCGTTTCACCAGAAAGCATTACTGCGTCAGTACCGTCCATTACTGCGTTAGCAACGTCGCCTGCTTCCGCACGAGTAGGACGTGGGTTGTTGATCATAGAATCAAGCATTTGAGTTGCAGTGATAACCATCTTACGTGCACGGTTACACTTCTCGATCATCATTTTCTGAGCGAAGATTACTTCTTCAGCTGGGATTTCAACACCTAGGTCACCACGAGCAACCATGATGCCGTCAGAAAGCTCTAGGATCTCGTCGAAGTTATCAACACCTTCTTGGTTTTCGATCTTAGAGATGATGTGGATGTTCTCGCCGCCGTTTGCAGCAAGTACTTCACGGATTTCTTGAACGTCAGACGCTTTACGGATGAAAGAAGCTGCTACGAAGTCAACGCCTTGCTCACAACCAAACTTAAGGTCGTTCTTATCTTTTTCAGATAGTGCAGGTAGGTTTACAGAAACGCCAGGAAGGTTAACACCTTTGTTTTCGCCTAGTGCACCGTTGTTAAGAACTTTACATTTAACTTCAGTTTCAGTCTTAGAGATAACTTCCATCTCGATTAGACCGTCGTCTACTAGGATAGTGTTACCTACGTTTAGGTCTGCTGCGAAACCAGCGTAAGTTACTGCAACTTTATCTTTGTTACCTACAACTGAAGTGTCAGTTGTGAAAGTGAATTCTTGACCTGCTACTAGATCAACATCGTCACCGCCTTCTAGCTTGATAGTGCGGATTTCTGGACCTTTAGTATCTAGAAGAATTGCTAGTGGTTTGCCAGTAGCTTCCATTACTTTACGGAAGTTCGCGATACGAGTGCCGTGTTCTTCGTAGTCACCGTGAGAGAAGTTAAGGCGCATTACGTTCATGCCTGCGTTAACTAGTTCAGTTAGCTTCTCTACAGATTCTGTTTTAGGGCCAATCGTACATACGATTTTGGTCTTTTTCATGGAAGATACTCTCCGGTAAGTATAGTTACAATTTGAAAGTCGGTTATTTACTCTGAAGTCAGGACGTTTTTGATGACATTTAGTACCTGTCATCCACCGATTTTTCGTCTCATTATTAGAACTTCAGATTCTGAAAGTCTTTCACCAAGTTTAGTCATTTTATGACTAAAAGATCGGCGATTTTGGTTACCTTTTTGTGACTAATCCCACTTTATATGCAGAAAGTTTCAAAAAAATAGCCTTCAATTCTGTAATTTTTTTTCTTTTCGGTGGCGAATTCTACCACTGAATGAATCCAATATCACTGTTTAAGAATTGTCTTAGGACAAGGTTTTATCGAGAAATATTAATTTTTTGGATCGAAATAAATGGACTTGAAAGTTTCGGTTTGACTATAATAAGTTTCACATCGAAACTTAAGGTCAAAACTTAAATGTCGAAACGAAATACTCAATTAAGAAGACACGCCATTTCTAACTTGGTTTCTGAACTAGGAGAAGTCAGCGTTGATGAACTTGCTCAGAAATTCGAAACCTCAGAGGTCACGATTAGAAAGGATTTAGCTTCTTTAGAGAAAAACGGCCAACTTCTACGCCGCTATGGCGGTGCGATTGCTATCCCAAAGGAAGTCATTCACGAAGAATTGGGCGCTAATGTTTCGACTCGAAAGTTAAGCTTAGCAAAAGCAGCAGCATCATTGATTCGCGATCATAATCGCATCGTGATCGACAGTGGCAGCACGACTGCCGCGCTGATTCAACAGTTGAATGACAAACGTGGCTTAGTGGTCATGACCAACTCGTTGCATGTTGCTAACGCCCTAAATGAATTAGAGAGCGAACCGACACTGCTGATGACTGGCGGTACTTGGGATACGCACTCAGAGTCCTTTCAAGGCAAAGTAGCCGAATCTGTATTACGAGCTTACGACTTTGACCAACTATTCATCGGTGCGGATGGCATCGATCTCGAGCGTGGAACCACGACATTTAATGAGTTGGTTGGCTTAAGTAAGGTAATGGCAGAAGCGTCACGTGAAGTGATCGTAATGATAGAGTCCGAAAAAATCGGCCGTAAGATCCCAAACTTAGAGCTCGCTTGGCATCAAGTTGATGTGTTGGTGACCGATGCAGATATCCAAGCAGAGCATAAAGTACAGATTGAACAACATGGCGTGAAAGTCATTTGCGCCTAATGATGTAATCAGTTTCATATTTCACTTCCCTCTGGATAAAGGCCTTTGCTTGCTGCCTCTATTTGAAATCATGGCTAGGGAAGAACAAAACTACAAACGGAGATAAACACATGTGTGGAATCGTAGGTGCAGTAGCACAACGAGATGTTGCAGAAATTTTGGTTGAAGGTCTACGCCGCTTAGAGTACCGCGGTTACGACTCTGCTGGCGTTGCGGTTGTTGATGGCGAATCAAACCTAACGCGCGTTCGTCGCTTGGGTAAAGTACAAGAATTGGCTGATGCAGTAGAAGAAGCAAAAGTGATCGGCGGAACTGGCATTGCGCACACTCGTTGGGCGACGCACGGTGAACCTTCTGAAATCAATGCTCACCCACACATGTCTGGTGATATCGCAGTTGTCCATAACGGCATCATCGAAAACCATGAAGAGCTGCGTGAGCTGCTTCAATCTCGTGGCTACGTGTTTGAATCGCAAACGGATACAGAAGTTATCGCACACATGGTTGAGTGGGAACTTCGTACTTCAGAAACGCTATTAGAAGCGGTACAAAAAACAGCAAAACAACTTGAAGGCGCATACGGCACGGTAGCGTTGGATCGCAAAGATCCTTCACGCATCGTAGTAGCGCGTTCAGGCAGCCCGATCGTGATCGGTTTTGGTGTAGGTGAAAACTTCCTAGCGTCTGACCAACTTGCATTACTTAACGTTACGCGCCGTTTCATGTACCTAGAAGAAGGGGACGTAGCAGAAATTACTCGCCGTGAAGTCACTGTGTTTGATGCAACGGGTGAGCCAGTTGAGCGTGAAATTGTTGAATCTAACGCAGAGCATGATGCAGGTGATAAAGGCCAATACCGTCACTTCATGCAAAAAGAAATCTATGAGCAACCTAAAGCGTTGATCAACACAATGGAAGGTCGTATCACGGCAGACTCTGTTGTGACAGACGCGATCGGTGTGCACGCGGCAGACATTCTAAGCAAAGTAGAACACGTACAAATCGTCGCGTGTGGTACGTCTTACAACGCAGGTATGACAGCGCGTTACTGGTTTGAAGACATTGCTGGCGTTAGCTGTGATGTAGAAATCGCGTCTGAGTTCCGTTACCGCAAGTTTGTGACTCGTCCAAACAGCCTTCTTATTACGTTGTCTCAGTCTGGTGAAACTGCAGATACGTTAGCAGCACTTCGTCTTGCGAAAGAGAAAGGTTATATGGCGGCGATGACCATTTGTAACGTAGCAGGCTCTTCTCTGGTTCGTGAATCAGATTTTGCATTCATGACTCGCGCTGGCGTCGAAATCGGCGTGGCTTCAACCAAAGCGTTCACGACTCAGCTTTCTGCACTACTTATGCTGGTAACAGCACTAGGTAAAGAGCAAGGCCGCATCAGCAAAGAGAAAGAAAAAGAGATTGTTGAAGCGCTGCATGCACTTCCTAAGCAAATCAACGCGGCACTTTCTTTCGAGAAAGAAATTGAAGCACTAGCAACGGATTTTGCAGACAAGCACCACACATTGTTCCTAGGCCGTGGCGAGTTCTACCCAATCGCGATGGAAGCGTCTCTAAAACTGAAAGAGATCTCTTACATCCACGCAGAAGCGTACGCGGCGGGTGAACTAAAACACGGTCCTCTTGCGCTGATTGATGCTGACATGCCTGTTGTTGTGGTTGCACCAAGCAACGACCTACTTGAAAAGCTAAAATCAAACGTTGAGGAAGTACGTGCGCGTGGCGGTCTTCTGTATGTATTCGCAGATGCAGACGCAGGCTTCGAAGGCGATGAAACAATGAAGATCATCACGATGCCTCACGTTAGTGAAATCACGGCGGCGATCTACTACACCATCCCAATGCAATTGCTGTCTTACTACGTAGCACTGATCAAAGGTACGGACGTAGACCAACCACGTAACCTAGCGAAAGCGGTAACGGTTGAGTAATTACGCTTAACAGCAAAAATCCTGAGCGGCACATGCGAGAGTATGTGCCGCTTTTTTATTTAAACCCATTTTAAGGTTTGTGAGTTATTGACCCAACTGGTGAGCGGTTAGAATTGCAGAGTAGACATTTTCTGCCGTCACTGGGAATGGCATATTGTGGATGGTTTCTCCCTCGGCCGTTGAGGCTTCGGCGACCTCGCGCAACTTAGCGTGGTTAAGCTCTTTAACGCCCATATCAAATAAGTTGGTTGGTAGACCTACAGAGCGGCAGAATGCAAGAACCGTATTAATCTCTTCCATCGCTGCGTTTTCTAGTACCAGCTGAACTAGTGTGCCGAACGCGACTTTCTCACCATGATAGAGATGATGACACTCTTCAAGCTTAGTTAGGCCGTTATGAATAGCGTGAGCACCCGCTAGACCACTGCTTTCAAAACCGATACCGCTAAGGTATGTATTGGCTTCAATAATGTTTTCTACCGCTTTGGTGCTCACACCATTTTCTACTGCAGCTTTTGCTTTTACACCATCTTCAAGCAAGGTTTCATAGCAAAGTTTCGCAAGCGCTTGTGCTGAACGCGTCGCTAACCCACCAGCCATTGTTGCCTTACCAGAAGTCATGTTGGCACGAGCTTCAAAGTAGGTGGAAAGCGCGTCGCCCATCCCCGATACAAGTAAGCGAACAGGGGCTTTGGCGATGACTGACGTATCCATGATGACCATGTCTGGGTTTTTAGGGATCATCAAATATTCTGCAAATTCACCTTCAGGTGTGTATATCACCGCAAGCGCTGAGGTTGGCGCATCAGTCGAGGCAATCGTAGGAACCACCACGACAGGAATTTTTGTGTAAAACGCAACAGCCTTTGCTGTATCTAACGTTTTACCACCACCAATACCGACAATGACATCGTGTTTTTGAGTGGCACAAATGTCCGTGATGCGTTCAATCTCAACGCGTGAACATTCGCCACCAAAAATGTTCATAGTGAGTGGAAGCTTTTCGTCAGCAAAACTTTGTTTGACGTCATCACCAACCAGGTTAGTCACGAACTCATCGGCAATTACTAACGGACGTTCACCCAATGTTTTCACATAGTGAGCGATAGATGTAAGTACTTGTTCACCTTGGACGTATTTGCTTGGGCTGATAATAATTTTGTCCATAATTCAAACCTTTAACCTTTTTTATGTGTGTTTTGGACTGCAATGAATATCCATTGTAGGGATAAGGTTTATATTAGGTTTGGTGTGGTAAGTGGTGAAGGATATCTCTGGTTTTGTTCCATGCTTTTATGACCTCTGTGTCAAACCGACTGCCAGAAGTAATAAGAATCAGCATGCTTTATGGCGACGATCACTATTCAGGAAAATTTGTCGTTTTTCGTTTCATATTGAAACAATAATGCCGAAGTTTTTGTTTCAATATGAAACGGATTGATTTTTGTTGAGCACGCATTTTCTCTGTTTAAGATGAATTCATACC
Source organism: Vibrio sp. 1580 (assembly GCF_033340055.1). Classification (NCBI taxonomy): domain Bacteria; kingdom Pseudomonadati; phylum Pseudomonadota; class Gammaproteobacteria; order Vibrionales; family Vibrionaceae; genus Vibrio; species Vibrio sp. 1580. The sequence continues at coordinate 16,001 of NZ_JAWOVT010000006.1, read as the reverse complement.
CTACATAAAAATATAAATGGAATGAGATAGAACGATGAAAAAGTTAATTAACCAAGTTGATGATGTTGTATTGCAGCAAATGGAAGGTCTGGCTTTATCTCGCCCAGAGCTAAAAGCGAACTACGAACCTCGTTACATGTGGCACGAGGAAACACCGGGGCAAGTGGCACTGGTTTCTGGTGGTGGCTGTGGTCATGAACCTTTGCACGCAGGTTTTATTGGTAAAGGCATGCTGACAGGCGCCTGCCCTGGAGAGGTATTTACTTCACCAACGCCAGATCAAATGTACGAATGTGGCAACCAAGTGAATACTGGTGAAGGCGTGCTATTTATCATTAAAAACTACACCGGAGACGTGTTGAACTTTGAAACGGCTGTGGAGCTGCTTCATACCGATGGCATCAAAGTTGGGTCGGTGTTGGTGGATGACGATGTTGCAGTCAAAGACAGCCTGTATACCGCTGGTCGCCGTGGCGTAGCTGGAACGGTATTGGTTGAAAAGTTAGTTGGGGCTGCCGCGAGCAAAGGTTATTCGTTGGAGCAATGTGAAGCACTGGCTCGTCGCGTTAATAATCACTGTCGTTCATTTGGCGTGGCGCTTAATGCTTGTGTTGTACCCGCAGCAGGTAAACCATCTTTTGTTCTGGAAGATGATGAAGTGGAGTTTGGTGTTGGTATCCATGGTGAACCAGGTATCAAGCGAGTGAAATACACCGATGTCGATACGTTAGTGGATGAAATGTTTGCTGAAGTTGCTGAAAACACGCCTTATCAGCGCACATTGCGTATTTGGAATCGTGACGAAGGTGAATGGGATGAAGTGGAGTCCAGCATTGAGCCTTTCGCCGCTGAACACAACTACATCGTGATGGTGAATGGTATGGGTGGTACGCCAACTTCAGAGCTTTACGGAGTGTACCGCCGTCTGGCTCATAACTGCGAGCAAGCAGGGTTCCGTATCGTGCGTAATATGGTTGGTAACTTCTGTACGTCACTCGATATGGAAGGCGTTTCGATTACGTTGCTGAAGGCAGACAAAGAGATGTTGGAGCTGTTTGATGCTCCTGTCGATACGGCCGCGATCAAGTGGTAACAGGGGGGAGCAAACATGCAAATTGAAAAACAACATATCGTTCACTGGCTAGAGTTATGTGCAAAAACGTATCAAGAGAATCAAGATTTTCTGACCGACCTTGATCGTGATATTGGTGACGCAGACCACGGTCTCAATATGAACCGTGGCTTTAAAAAAGTCGCGGAAAAACTGCCGCAATTTGCGGACCAAAATATCGGCAGCATTCTCAAGAATACGGGCATGACCTTGCTTTCTAGTGTCGGTGGGGCAAGTGGCCCTCTGTATGGCACGCTGTTTATTCGCACGGCCGCCGCTGTCGGAGCCCGAGAGCAATTAACGTTTGAAGAGTTGGTGGATGCACTAAAAAGCGGTGTGGATGGCGTGGTGTCTCGTGGTAAAGCAGAGCTGGGTGATAAAACCATGTGTGATGTTTGGTTACCCGTTTTAGTTAGCGTGAAGGCGTCGTTAGAAAATGGTATGAGCGCCGATCACTTACTGAATGAAATGGTTGAGCTAGCAGAAACGAGCGCGGTTGCCACGATTGAAATGTTGGCGAAAAAAGGGCGAGCAAGCTATCTGGGGGAACGTAGTATTGGTCACCAAGATCCCGGTGCAACCTCTTCTTTGTTAATGATTAAAGCACTCCAGCAGGTAATAGCAGGTAATTAAGATGGTGGGAATTGTAGTTGTATCTCATAGTCGTCGACTTGCAGAAGGGGTGGCAGAACTTGCCACCCAAATGACGCAAGGCAAAGCCAAGCTTGCGATTGCTGCTGGGATTGATGATCCAGAGAACCCGATCGGAACCGATGCCATTGCCGTGATGGAAGCGATTGAGCAGGTACAAGATCAACAAGGGGTTGTTGTGTTGATGGATCTTGGCAGCGCGTTGCTTAGCACGGAAATGGCTCTGGACCTGATTGATGATCATGTGAGGGAAAATGTCACCCTTATCTCGGCACCTATTGTTGAAGGAACCATGGCGGCGTCGGTGGCTGCTGCTGCCGGACTACCTTTATCGACGGTAGTCGAAGAGGCACAGAATGCGTTAAGCGTAAAACAAGAGCATCTTGGTGATCAGCCACTAACATCCGCTGAGATAGCGCCAGTATCAGAGAACTTTGAGCAAGAACGGACATTTGATTGGGTAGTGCAAAATCCGCATGGATTACATGCTCGTCCCGCTGCGGCCATTGTTGGTGCACTCGCGCCTTTCGACTGTCAATTATGGTTGAAAAAAGGCGAGCGCCGTGTGAACGCGAAAAGCTTGAACAGCATTGCGAAACTTGGCGTTCGTAGTCAAGAGACGATCACGCTGTGCGCACTCGGCTCTCAATCCAGTGAAGCAATCAAGGCATTTGAAGCCTTAGCTAGTGAGCACTTCGGAGAAAAAGAGGCGGTTGAGCAAGGCATTGTCGAACCTGAAGAAAGCTCGGATACTCTGCTCGATGGCATGGCCTCAAATCAGATTGAAGGTGCTGTTGTTGGTATTCGAGTCAATGACGGTATCGCTACTGCTCCTGCTGTCCTTTTTACTCATGAAATGCCAGCAGTGCCTGAACGTGATTTCCAAAGTGAACAAGATGAAATTGAACGGGTTAAGCGTGCGATAGGCGTGGTTGTTCAACATTTGCAGGAGCAAGCGAAGCAGCCGAAAGGGGAAATATTTTCCGCTCATAGCATGATGCTCAGTGACCCAGAATTATGGGCATCGGTCGAGTCGCGAATTCAAACGGGCATGATAGCCGAGCAAGCTTGGGTAGAATCACTGCAAACGTTGGCCGAAGAGTTTCGCCAGGCAGAAAGTCAGTACATGCGGGAACGCGAAGCAGATGTGCATGATATCGCACGCCAAGTTATGGTCGAAATGACAGGCGTAACGCCTAATGCCATCGACATTCAGGAACCGAGTATTTTGTTGGCCCGCGACCTGATGCCTTCTGATGTGGCCGGGCTTGATAAATCGAAAGTGCTTGGTATCTGTTTGAGTGAGGGAGGGAAAACCTCTCACAGTGCGATTCTTGCTCGTGCGATGGGGATTCCTGCCATCGTTAAAGCTCAGGGCTGCCTTGATGCTGTGCGTGCTGGTCAAGTGGTGACTATTGATGGCTTTCGAGGGCATTTATGGTTCTCTCCTTCAGATGCCGTACAGCAGGAATTAGAAGCGCAACAAATTGAGTGGCAAAGCACCCGACAAAGTGCGCTAGCGAGTGCTCAGCAAGCCGCAGTCACCTGTGATGGTGTCCATATTCCAGTATTCGCCAATATTGGTGGACCGAAAGATATTGATGATGCACTAACATCAGGAGCTGAGGGCGTTGGTCTATTCCGGACTGAGTTTCTATTTCAAAACAGTGATGAGTTGCCAACTGAGGAAGCGCAATACCAAGTGTATCGTGATATTGCTGCCGCACTTGGTGATAAGCCACTTACGATTCGTAGTCTAGATGTTGGCGGTGATAAGCCTTTAGCCGCTTATCCTATGCCAGCAGAAGATAATCCATTTTTAGGTTTGAGAGGGGTGCGGTTGTGCCTTCAACATGAGTCATTGTTTACCGCTCAACTTCGAGCCATTCTGAGAGCCTTTCACGAGCAACCGAATATTCAATTGATGATACCGATGGTGGCTCAGGTTGAAGAAGTGAGAAAAGTAAAAGTGCTGTTGGCGCATCAAGCAAACCAACTCGGCTTGGATGCGACTCATTTGCCCGTTGGTATTATGATTGAGGTACCAGCCGCGGTGTTAAATGCTGATGCGTTAGCCCAAGAAGTCGACTTTTTCTCTATCGGCACCAATGATTTGACTCAATATGTTATGGCCGCCGATCGAGGTAACGCCGCTGTTGCTGAATTGGTGAACTACTTTGAACCATCGGTACTAAAAGCCATTGAGCTCACGTGTGCAGCAGGCGATTGCGCGGGCATACCGGTTAGTATGTGTGGTGAGATGGCTGGCGATCCAAATGCCACAGAAACATTGCTTCGCGTGGGGTTGCGAAAATTCAGCGCCAGTTCGAGCATGCTACCGGGACTAAAAGCGCAGATTCGTCAGTTGTCTGTCGATGTTTAATCGATACCTTATCGTTAGTACACCTGTACCGGCGTGCTTACGCCGGTTTTACTTTTGTTATAGGAACGCCAATTCACGACTTAATACAGCTTCATTTGCTCCTGCAGCCCAAACTTATTAATTTTTCTCCATAAGGTCGTGCGGCCAATTTGCAATGCTTTCGCCATATCATGCATTTTGCCATCACACTGATTCCAAGCCTGAACAATCGCTCTTCTCTCGGCTTCTTCTAACGTGATTACTGGCGTATTTTCTGCGGTATGGCGAGAATTCAGTTTAATGTCTTCAGGAATATCGTTCAGCTTGATTAAGTTGGAACTGCGGTTAAGCAAAATTCGCTCAGTTCGATTTCTTAATTCAGAGTTGTTGCCTGACCAACGAAAATTCATCAACGCTTCCAGTGCGACTGGCTCTATCGAGATCGTCACATTGTGGCGGCGTTCATAATGGCTGATAAGTTGCTGGACGAGAAATTCAATGTCTTCTTTACGCTTTCGTAGTGGCGGAATATGCAGCTCGTTCGAGGAGATTTCATAATAAAGTTGCCGACCAAATGAGCGCTGAGTGACATACTCGCTGATCTCTGAAGCGGTGCTGGTAATAAGTTGAAAATCTACGGGGATCAATCGCAAACTGTCGCTGCGGCTGACGAGCCCAGTTTTTAACAACTTAAGTAGCACGGCTTGTAAATCGGGCGACAGATATTCCACCTTTTCTAAAAAGAGCGTACCGCCATGGGCGAGCTCAAACTTTGAAGGCATGCCTTGCCCTTCGTCATACCCCAGAGTTTCTTTGACCAGTTGCTCTGTATTGATGGAGCGGCAGTTGAGCGTAATGAACGGCCCTTCTTTGTAAGTGCTTTCGTTATGGATCGCCATGGCGAGAGTGGCTTTTCCTACACCTTCTTCACCCGTAATTAGAATCGGTGATTTGGACTTTATGGCCCGTTTTGCAACGGTAATGACATGCTTCATTTTTCGTGAAATGACAGGCAAAGTGCTGAACGTATAGCGCGCACTGCCACCTATTTGTTGTTGAGCAAGTTCGCGAATTTTATCGATAGGGTGCAAGAACAATAAGTGTGTGCCGTCGTTGAGTGGACGCAAGGTGATGATCGCTTCAACAAACTCGCCACGAACCTCTACCGTTGTGAGTTTACGGTTTATGCTCGCACCTGACTCAATACTAGTAAGGACATTCGGTGGGAAGCGCAAAACAGAAAAGACTTCTTTATCCAAGACCTGACTGGCTTTAATGTTTAACAAGCGCTCGGACTGGTGATTTACCATGGTTATACGGCTCTCTTCATCCCAGGCCAGAAGGCCGTCATCCATGCACTCTAACGTTGCGTTATGCGCACAAGTGAGGCGGTTCATGTTTTCTTGTTCCGACTGAATGTGGATTTGCAAGCTGACTTCTTTCGCGCTCGACGCGATGATGACTAAGTCTTCTTTCTTATAGCTTTCCGCTTTTCTGAAAAGGCATGTTGTACCGCGTAATTTGCCAAATTGGTCAAAAACAGGCGCCGCTACAGAGGCATAAGAGTGCAAGTGGCGATTGAAATGTTCGGCAGCAAAAACTTCACACGGGATATGAGTGTTGATACAGAGATTGACTGCATTTGTGCCTATCTTTCCTTCGGAGAGAAAACAGCCTTGTTTAATACCGAGCGCCTGCATCTCTTGTTGCATTGAGTTATGTCCCACAACAGATAGAACGCAGCCGTTGCCGTCAGTCACCATCAATACCAGGTCTTCGTCACCAAGCATATCGTACGTATCTTCAAGCACGGTCGTGGCGCATTCGATGAGATATTCGTTGCGCTTCATTAGAGATGAGAAGGTAAATCCAGAAGCAATATGTGGTTTTGACCAGGTGTAAGGGCTGCATTGCTTTATGCAACGCTCCCACGACTCGAGGACGGGAGTGCGGGAAAATTCTGGAGATACCCAGTGGTGTTTCTGGAAAAACTCCCACTTAGTTTTAGTGTCTTCGATTGAAAGCATGCGATACCGTTTCAATACTAGCGATAGATTGGTCTGATGTTACAGAGACATCGGAATATGGACTGTGATGGCTTTCACGCACGTTGTATAGAAGAATGTGCAAAAAGGGGGGCGAGTTGAGGAGGCTTCCGTGCCAGTTTTTCGATTAAAAAGGGCTGTCTTTGCCGAGCTCATTGCAAATCTCGACAATGGCAAGTGAGAGCCCTGACTTAATGATTTGTTGTTGACGTTGCAGTTGTAGCTGATAAAACTCAAGGTCGATGTCGTCATCTGGTTCGCTGACTTCCAGTTGTACCATGCCCATTTTCTTCACCAAGTGCAGTTTCTTAATTGGTTCTAGAATATTCGGGTCAGTGAATTCGTAATCTGAAGCGTCACTATTGAGTTGGTTTTTGAGTTTGATGATGTCTTCGATGTCGTGGTAAATGTCATCGGGGAGCACTCCCAAGCCAAACAATAACTTCAAACGAACAGACAGATCGCCCAGCGGTCCAGAGTCTTGTAGCAGCGGACCGACAACTGATTGAACAGCGAAGTTATCTTTACGAAAGATTCTTTGCACCAACCCGTCGATCGAATCGTTAAAAACGTCGACTGCTGCAATGAAAAAGCCTCGTACCGATGGTGCGCTGTTTAATCGCTCAATGATCTCGGTTTCGTTGATGTTATCTGCCATATACTGAATACATTTCTAATTATTAGCTATCCCAACTCTTCAAGCAGAGAAGGACATAGAAGGGGAGCCGAGCTCCCCTAGGTAAATCAAAGTTGGTTGTAAAGTGTCTCGATTTGAGCCACTTCAGCACTGTCTTCTGCAAGACCTGTGTATGTCGCTAGCGTCTTCTTCACACCCACTTCTTTTAATGAGTTTTGTAGCTCTACGGCTTGTGGGTCAGTGTCGTTAGTGTACTTCAACGCAGCGGCAATGCCTTTCAAAAGTGTTTGATTTTCAGTGCCATACTCAATTGTACCGAGTAAAGGCTTCACTAATCTATCGTTTGCACCTAATTTACGAATTGGTTGGCGACCAACACGATCAACTTCATCAACTAAATAAGGGTTGGCAAAGCGTCCTAAAATCTTCTCGATGTAGGCGTTGTGCATGTCACGGTCGAAGCCGTAACGTTTGATCAGCACTTCACCACTCTCTTGCATCGCCTGTTTTACTTCAGCGTGAATGCTTGGGTCTTCAATTGCTTCACGAATGGTACGATGGCCTTTCAAGCAACCTAGGTAAGCGGTAATGCAGTGACCTGTATTGAGGGTGAAGAGCTTACGCTCTACAAACGCCATTAGGTTATTGGTTCTTTCCATGCCTGCGATGTCAGGGATTTCGCCCTTGAATTGCTGCTCATCCACAATCCATTCGCTAAAGCTCTCTACCGTCACTTCTAGTGGGTCATCGTTCGCTGCTTCTGCTGGTGGGACGATACGGTCTACCGCTGAATCGACAAAGCCAACCAGTTCGTCTGCTTTCGCGTGCAATGATTCATCCAAGTGTTTGTACACTTCACCTTTTAGGTGTGTGGTGCCGCGAACCATGTTTTCACACGCTATGATGTTCAATGGTTTATCGTTACCTGCTGCAAAGCGTTTAGCAATGCCGGTAGCGATGGTTTTTGCAATGATGTCCAGTACGTTAGGGCCAACCGCTGTTGTTACCAAGTCGGTTTTTACAATGCGGTCGATGACATCTTCACTGGCTGAGTTTACCGCGGTGACGTGAGTTACTGTGTCGATTTGGCACTCAGTACCGACCACTTTTACTTTGTATTCTTGCTTGTGACTCAGTTGGTCGACGAGTGGAGCGTCAACGTCTGCAAATGTGACCTCGACTTCTGCATCTGCTAAGAGTTTTCCGATGAAGCCACGACCAATGTTACCTGCGCCAAAATGAACTGCGTTTTTCATAATTCTTACCTACCAATGTCTAAAATGTTGACTTACGAAACTAGGGGGAGGCCAACCGCATAGGGGGTGACAGCTGACCTCATTTGCCTCAGGAGCAAATTAAAGGGGTAATTAAGCCGCTTGTTGACCGCCAAGGATGTTTAGAATCTCTTCCACATCGTTGGTGCTGGTTAGCTTCTCAATTGCCTCCGGCTCATCGAGCGCGTTCGTAATGGTGGTAATCACCTGGATGTGCTCATCGTTCTTAGCGGCAATGCCGATAACCAGTTTCGCTACATCATCGTCGTCTTCAGTAAATTGGATACCCGATGGGTATTGGCAGATTACAATGCCGGTTTTCTTCACGCGGTCTTTCGCTTCTACCGTGCCGTGAGGCACTGCGATAGATTCGCCTAGGTAAGTTGGAACCAATGCTTCACGCTCAAACATCGCGTCTACGTATTCTGGTTCTGCGTAGCCAAGTTCGACCAACTTGTTACCCGCGAAGCGAATCGCTTCTTCTTTGTTGGCAGCTTTCAAACCTAGGTGAATGTTTTCACGCTGGATTTGGAACACCGACGTTTGCTGTGGCTCGAAGTTGTCGTCGTTTGCTGCCACGAGCGAAACTTTTACCATTTGGTCGTCATTGGCTGCGGATTGGTTTTGCGCTGCTAGTAGTTTGGTGACTAGCTGGTTGTACATCTCGCTGTCTAGGAAGTTAGTCAATGAAATGTGGTGTGCGTTTGGAGCATGCTTACGTGCACGATCCGTTAAGTCTTTATGAGTAATCACGATATCTGCACTCTCTGGTAAGCTGTTAATGGCAAGGTTGGTTACGTGGATGTTCAGACCTGCGTCTTGAACCTTTTTGCGTAGCATGCTCGCGCCCATTGCACTCGAGCCCATGCCCGCATCACAAGCGACAATGATGCTTTGTACTGTCGCTAGGTCTACGTCACCTTTGCTTTGGTTGTTTACCACCGCATCGTTTTTAGATGCAGATTTCATGTCTTTCATTTGTGATGTTGCTTTTTCTAGTGCTGCTTCATCACCGTCTTCTTCTGTTGACGTTTGCGTCTTCATTAGCAGTGCTGCTACGGCGAATGACACGCCTGTTGCTGCTGCGATAGACGCTAGAACACCAACGATTGAGCCTTTCTGAGTCATCAACAAGATTGCAAAGATTGAACCTGGTGATGCTGGAGAAACGATACCTGCGTTAAAGATAGTTAGAACGAATACGCCAGTCATACCACCTGCGATAGCCGCAAGGATTAGGCGAGGGTTCATTAGGATGTATGGGAAGTAAATCTCGTGGATACCGCCGAAGAAGTGGATGATTGATGCACCACCTGCCGTTTGACGAGCCGTACCTTTACCAAACACCATGTAAGCTAGCAGGATACCTAGACCAGGACCTGGGTTTGCTTCGATTAGGAAGAAGATCGATTGACCTGTTTCAGACGCTTGTTGGATACCCAGTGGAGAGAAAATACCGTGGTTGATCGCATTGTTTAGGAACAGGATCTTCGCAGGTTCAACGAAGATTGAAGTCAGTGGTAGTAGGTGAGCAGAAACTAGGAAGTTAACGCCAGCTGCCAAGCCACCAGAAAGAATTTTTACGAATGGACCGATAAAGATGAAGGCAAGGATCGCACATAGCATGCCGATGATGCCCGCAGAGAAGTTGTTAACCAACATCTCGAAGCCACTTTTTACTTTACCATCGATGTAGTTATCGAATTTCTTGATAGCCCAGCCGCCCATTGGGCCGACCATCATTGCCCCCATAAACATTGGGATGTCGGTGCCGACAATCACACCCATTGTTGTGATTGCACCGACTACCGCACCACGATCGCCACCAACTAATTTACCACCGGTGTAACCGATAAGTAGTGGCAGCAAGTAGGTAATCATTGGGCCAACCATAGAGGCTAACGTTTCGTTTGGTAGCCATCCAGTTGGGATAAATAGAGCAGTGATAAAGCCCCACGCGATAAACGCGCCGATGTTTGGCATTACCATGTTTGACAGAAAACGACCAAAATTTTGTATCTTGATCTTGGCATCTGGTGATATCATAACAATTCCCCGTTCGATGTTCTGATGAATCTTGTTGTAGTAAACGGTTCGCCAAAACCGTTTGTTTGATTGCTTAGTACCCAATCAATTTACCACACATTTTCCAATTGGAACTGACAACGGGTTTTTCGTGATCTACGCCCGCATTTCTTAGGCTGAGAAACGGTTTTTAAGTGACCAAGTTCAACTTATTAACTTGTAACTTAATAACAAAAAGCCACTTTTAAATCTGTCAATAAAAATCTTAGTGATCAATCCGATCTTCTGACAAATTTAAAATCAAAATACTTTGTGACTTTGATCACTTTTGATTTTTTTTGAAATTCGAATTAAATACTTGTAATGATCAATGTCACGTTTTGTGTTGAGTTGTGGTGGATTTAAAGTGTGACCTGGATCTGTTTTTGTTTTTTGTGAAAGTTTGTGACGGAATTGGTGAGATAAATGCTATCTAGATCTTTCGATAGATTGTATCTATGAGAGTCTTTTCGGCGCACTTCACGGAGCACGCCTAATTAGTTGATGAAAGGGTAAATAAAGAGAGTCGCCACACGGTTCTTCTTGTGATTCCCAACTCTCTATTTAATCACTGTTCTTAATCATCGTTGCTATTTAGTATGATAGACGAGGTAGTCATGAGCTTGCTCGCGTCCCATATACCTTGCCAACGTCTTTTCTTGAACATCGCGCAAATCCACCATAATCAATCCATCTAGAGCGTTATTGAATGCAGGGTCGACGTTGAAGCATACCAGCTTGCCATTGAGGCTTAAGTACTGACGCAGCAAAACGGGCACTCCTTTCCCTTCATCGATTCTGGCAATGACACGTGACAATAGCTGTAAATCACCCAGAGCAGTGAGCATGCTGGTGTTCCAGTCACGGTGGTGCTCAGGAAGTGGGTTAGAAGGTGTGACATACTCTGCGCAGTTGTTATCGTAGTGGTGCAGTGTCATTGATTGAGCCAGTAATTGACGTGCAGTATCACTATAGTCGTTGCTAATGCTTACCGGACCAAATAGGTGAGTGTAATCTGGGTTTTGATGAACGAACGTTGCGATGCCTTTCCACAGCAGCAGTAGCGCGCTCATGCTCTTTTGATATTGCTGTGCAATCACAGAGCGCCCCATCTCAATGGATTTACCCATTTGGTCGATAAAGCGTTGGTCATAGTTAAACAACGTTCGTGAATACAGACCTGCTACGCCGCGCTTTTCAATCAGTTGATCAACCAGACCTAAACGATACGCGCCCACCAAGCATTGGTTCTCTCTGTCCCACACAAACAGATGCAGGTAATCATGATCGAAATGGTCAATGTCTATTGCTAGTCCAGTCCCTTCGCCAACTTGTCGGAAATTGAGCTCACGTAGGCGACCAATTTCATGCAGTAGGGAAGGGATACTCTGCGACTCCGTGCAGTAAACATCGAACTCACCACTTGTTAGCAGCTTGGACTCTTTTGGTAAGTTGTTCAGCTCTTCAAGCAATTCGCCTACGGGTAACCCTGCCGCTATTGGAGAGAGCAGTTCTGATGAAGAAGAAGGCTTAACTGATTGGGTTTCACGATTGAGCAAGTAAGTGTTGAGCCGCAAATAGTTCACCACTTGATCATCGTTAAGTGTGTTGAGCTCTTTGAATTTAATCGCTTGGCCAAAAGACAAGTTGATGGTTTGTGCATGTTTGTTCAGTAGCTCCCGCCCGAGCATTAGGGTACGCAAAAGTGGATGGATTTTCCCTGCCATATAGAAGCGTTTCGAGTTCTGACCACTGATGAATACTGGAACTGTCGTTGCTTTGTTTTTGCGGATCAGGCTACTTACGCTTCGACTCCACGCTTTGTCTTCCAAGCGTTGCTGTTTGGCATCGACTAACTGGGAAACCTCACCGGCAGGAAAGACAAGCAATAAGCCGCCACTTGCGAGGTGTTTATTAGCCGCTCTGAGGGCCTTCATATTCGATTTGACGGCGTCTCTGCCTTCAAACACATCGACACCAATGAAGAGCTGATCTAACTCTGGTACGGTTTTCAGGTATTGATTGGCTAGAATTTGGATATCGTCTCGTACCATCAACAAGAGTTCGGCCAAGATGACGCCTTCCACACAACCAAGCGGGTGGTTCGCCACAATGACGGTAGCTCCTTGTTTAGGTACTGAGTCGAGTGAACCATGAGCAATGCGATAATCGATACCTAAGATATCCAGCGTGAAGCGGAGAAAAGTTTTGGTATCGGCATTAACGGGGCGTTGGGCGTAGAACTTATCAAGTTGGTTTAAACCGGTTGCCCATTCAGCAACGTTTTCACCAATGCCAAACGGCGTTTTACGAGGGAGACGAAAAGGGGTTGAACTATCCATATTTACCTCAGCGTACAAGTTGCTGATTGGATAGTAGAAATTACAGATGACAGTTAAGAGGCAAAAGCATGAGCCTTTGGTGACAAACCAATGAAGCTTTATTGACTAAAGAAAACGGTATATCACTGTGCTATGAATCAAAACTCGCGTTATGTCTCCCTCTTAAAACAATAGATAGGCTATCTTATCTAGAACAAAGATTAAGCTAAGTTGATATTTATCAGGGGGAAATAATGGAACGAGTTTCCAATAAAGCAGCACTTTGGATTGGGCTAAGTTTGATACTTGGTCTTGGCATCCTTGGCTATTTTATGCAGCAGACGGCGGTGAAATACCGAGCCTATGAAAGAGTCGTGACAGTAAAAGGTTTGTCGGAGCGTGAGTATCCTGCTGATACGGTGATTTGGCCGATTCAATTTACTCTAGCGAGTAATGATATGGGAGCCATGTTTGATGAAATTGACCAGCAAACCCGTTTGATTTTGGACTTTCTAAGTGCCAAAGGGCTTCCTGAAACCAGCGTTTCCCTTTCTTCCCCAGCGGTCATTGACAGAAAAGCACAGCAATATGGGAGCGAGCAAGACATTGAGTATCGTTATTTGGCCTCGCGAACCGTTACGGTTTATAGCCAGAGTGTTGATGTTGTTCGAGCGGCAATCAATGAAATAGGTGAGCTAGGAAAGCAAGGCGTTTTGCTTAACCAAGATCCTTATGCAAATCGTGTTGAGTACAGCTTTACTAAGCTGAATGATGTGAAGCCAGACATGATCGAAGAAGCGACTAAGAATGCGCGTGAAGTGGCTGAGAAATTTGCGAAAGACTCACAGAGTTCACTGGGTAAGATCAAACGTGCAACTCAAGGGCAGTTCTCGATTTATGACCGAGACAGCAACACGCCTTACATTAAGAAAGTACGAGTGGTATCGACGGTTCAATATTACTTATCTGATTAAAGTTGCGCTCATATAGTCAATAGTTGGTCGTTCCATCACCTTCTATTTGTAGAGGTATCTATGCTCTGTGATAGGGAAATCAGTCTTCGATGACGCTATATACAAGTACTTTTTTATAAAACTAAGTTCTTAACAGTGATGAGGTGAGTTTGATAATAATCAAGCTCACTTGTTTCTTATGAGCGTAAGTTAGTATGACTTATTGCTAGAAGGAATTAGTATCATGGCATACAAGCACTTTATTAGAGAACTACTGGGTTTAGCGATTGTTGTCTCTGTCGTCTTTGGCGTATTAGGCGTGATGTTAGAGCTCTTCGCACTGACGGCACTTTGGGAGCATCAGCAAACGATAGCCGATGTTTTCTTCCATGAATCACTCTACTTCATCGTATTTTTAATCCCACCATACTTCCTCTGGAAGTTGATTAACCGTCCTGAATTGGTTTCTGCTGACCAAGCTTATTTGGCAATGAAGTTAGAGGCTGAAAGTCGACAATGAGTCGATTTAGTGAGTAATGAAAAGAAGAGGCTATGAGAAAACATTAGCCTCTTTTCTATCTGATTCGTGGGCAAAGTATTCGCTGCTTTATTGATTAAAAAGCTGCTTCGATTGTGCCTTTGAACGTACGATCGAGATAATCACGAATCGCTTGAGATTGATAAATAGAAACGAACTTTTTATACGCTTCATTATTTTTGTCTGCGTCACGAGTGGCGATGACCATGACTGCTAATGGGGCGTCTTTTGCTTCAAGATAGATACTTTGTTTCTTCGGATCTAAACCAGAAGACATTACGTAGTTCATTGTAATCGCAGCCGCGTCCACATCATCTAATGTTCTTGGTAGCTGAGCGGCATCTACCTCGACAAATTCAAATGATTTTGCGTTTTTTGTGATATCAGTTAGGGCGGCTTTATGGCCAACACCCTGTTTCAGCTCAATTAAACCTGCATCGGCGAGTAGCAACAGACCACGACCACCGTTGGTAGGGTCATTTGGAAGCGCTATACGTGCATTGTTTGGAAGCTCTTGCAGTGAGCGATACTTATTGGAATAAAGCCCCATACGCATAAGAATGGACTGACCAATTGATACTAATTGGGCGTTATGGCTACTGTTGAAGTTGTCTAAAAATGGCTGGTGCTGATAGCTATTAATATCGATGCTACCATCGCTAAGAGCGGCATTAGGTGTCACGTAGTCAGAAAACTCAATGACTTCGACATTCAAACCTTGCTTTGCTGCCTCCTTCGCTACCGCCTCGACTACTTGTGCATGTGGTCCAACTGTCGCGCCCACTTTAATGACAGAGTCATCTTTTTCTCCACAAGCGCTTAAGCCGACTACTGCCGTGAGAATCAAAGCTAGTTTCTTTAAGTGACCAATACTTTTCATTGTAGCTCCATTTTTTGTTTTAGACGTCCATACGTTTGTATGTCCATCCTATCAGAAGTTGTCTGAGGGTCAATGGTTTAAATCACGAGCGGACATTTTGTTTCATTGCTACATATAGAAAGCCAGATAAGGGTTAAAGAAAAGGGGAAGAGGAAAAGCTATTACGAGGTTAGTGACGAGTTACCGCAACCGAAACTGTACCCAAAGATATAAGATACAAAAAAAGCGTAGTAGGTATTAACCTGCTACGCCTTTCGGAATATGGTGGCCCCTCGCAGACTTGAACTGCGGACCAATCGATTATGAGCGAAGGTCTGACGCAATATCACTGCACAATCAACATAGAAACCCTGCCCCGAATCACGCCCATATCCACCAGCAAAATCACATCACCTGATTACCCGCATGATTTCTCTGACGTCGACAACGGGAAATCCGCCGAACCTATATCACCGCCGCCACCGTCGAGAAAATGTAGAAAACTGTGTTGGAAAGACAGGAACGGTACCGGAGAAGACAGGAAAAACTCCTAGTCGTATTAAGCTGAAAATCGAATTTATATTATTGAATTGTAATAACTTTTACTGGATTAGTCCGGTGCGAGTACTCTTCTTTCCAGTTCGACATATAAAGGAGTTTCTATGAACCAAGCCAAAAACAGCAGGAAGAATGCAGGAGTTGACACATCTAAAACCACATCAGTAGACAATCCATTCTCTACCATTCTCAAAACAGGTGAAGCCTCAAAACTAGGGGCAAAGGCCCAAGGAAAAGTCCTCTATGAAATTGCTCAACATAATGAGGACGAGCAGCTCTACTTTCGTATTGCCGGACAAAGTGGCGGGGCAGGATTGCATTCAAAACACTGGGTTCCACTTAACGAACTATTCCAGTTGATCGAATCTCAAGGTGACACCTCGTGGAAAAGTCAGGTCTATAAATCCCTATATCCCTCAGGTTCAGCTAACAACCTAGGGTTTTGCGCCTCAATAGTTAGAGACTTAGGTCTAGCCCAAAAGTCCGAATCATCAATTTATCTTCACGTACTAGGCGACGAATACCAACAGCTAAAAGCAGAGCTGTTAGCACTCGCAGACAAGAAAACAAAATAACCCTTCCATTTATCGTCGTTGACGTCGTTTCGACGACGCCGACAGCAATCACT